>JAFZVU010000045.1 GCA_017617655.1 Bacteroidales bacterium | reverse complement strand
GTCCGTTCCTGAATCAATAGAATTCGCCGGCAAGACCTACCGTTTCGACACCGATGCCATGTATGAGCGCATGGACCGCGAGCTGATCGCCTTCACCTATATGCATACCAACTCCACTCTGATGCTGAAGCGCTCCACGCGATTCTTCCGCATGGTGGAGCCTATTCTCAAGGCAAACGGCATCCCCGAGGACCTCAAATATCTGATGGCAATCGAGAGCAACCTCGACCCTAAGGCTGTGTCCACGTCTGGCGCGGCCGGGCTCTGGCAGTTCCTGAAGAGCACCGCTCCGCAGTACGGGCTGGAAGTGTCGTCGGAGGTGGATGAGCGCTACAATATCGAGAAAGAGACCGAGGCGGCCTGCAAGTATTTCAAGGAGGCCTATGCCAAGTACGGCGACTGGCTCACCGTGGCCGCCAGTTACAACGCAGGCCAGGCAGGCATCACAAAGCGATTAAACGACCAGAAGCAGACTCACGCCCTCAACCTCTTCCTTCCGGAGGAGACTTCAAGGTATATGTTCCGCATCCTGGTGGCCAAGATGTTCTTCAACGACCCGGCTTCTTTCGGCTTCGATGTTCCTAAGGAGGATTATTACCCCTACCGAGAGCCCCGCAAGGTGATTACAGTCACATCTTCGATCCCTTCGCTGCCAGATTTCGCTGCTGACAACGGCATTACATACGCCGAGCTGCGCAATGCCAACCTCTGGCTGCTGGGCACCAAGCTTACCGTCCCGGCCGGCAAGTCCTATAAGATTATTATCCCGGCCACACGATAATTAACAGATTTTTTCTTACCTTTAGGTTAACTAAAACCTTTTTAAACTTTAAAATATGAAGAAGTATTTTGCTGAGTGCGTCGGAACGTTCGTTCTGACTCTTCTGGGCTGCGGAACTGCAATGTTCCTCGGCTGTAACACCCCGGCCGGCGTTGTCGGCACTGCTATTGCTTTCGGTCTGTCCGTTATTGCCATGGCGTACACCATCGGCGGCGTTTCTGGTTGCCACATCAATCCTGCCATCACCTTCGGCGTTGCTCTTGCAGGCCGTATGAGCTGGAAAGATGCTGTCGGCTACTGGTGCGGCCAGGTCATCGGCGCAATAATCGCCGGTGCAATCCTGCTTCTCCTCACCAAGGTCGTTGCTGCTCCTGACCTCACTGGCGGTCTTGGATCAAACGGCGTTGCAAATGCAGGTGGTGTAGGTGGTGCGCTGCTCGTCGAGTTCATCGCAACCTTCCTCTTCGTCCTCGTTGTTCTCGGTACTACCGACTCTAAGGTTGGCGCCGGCAACTTCGCAGGTCTGGCCATCGGTCTTTCACTGATCCTCATCCATCTGGTTTGCATCAACCTCACCGGCACTTCAGTGAACCCTGCCCGTTCTATCGGACCGGCTCTCTTCGCTGGCGGTGAAGCTCTTAAGAACGTATGGGTATTCATTGTTGCTCCTATGGTAGGCGGCGCTTGCGCTGTCCCCGTATGGAAGGCTATCGCTCCCGAGAAGAAATAACGAAGCATTCTTTTAACTCTGTTGAACGCAGCGGGTCGGTCTCGGTCCGCTGCGTTTTATTTGCAGGTGTATGACGGATGCGAAATTCTGCGTATATTTACAAATTGATAAAAACTATCGATTTTCGTAAGATGAAGAGACTCTTTTCCGCTATTATTCTAATATGCGCATTTGCTCTCGGGGCGTCGGCACAGATTCTTCCGAGCGCCAATCCTCAAGCCGATTCCATTGCCTTCGCAAAAGTAAGGGCGAGGATGGATTCAATCCGCCAGTACCGTCCCACAGTCGGCTTGGTTCTGGCAGGAGGCGGCGCCCGCGGTCTGGCACATCTGGGTGTAATCAAGATGATCGAGGAGCTGGGCATTCCAGTGGATGTGGTCACCGGTACCAGTATGGGAGGCCTCATCGGAGGACTGTACGCGATGGGATACAAGCATGACCAGCTGGATTCGCTGGTGCGCGACATCCAGTGGCCGGTGATGATGTCCGACAAGATTCCGAACGACTACGTTACATACAAGCTGCGCAAATACCGCGAGCGTTTCCTGTTCCGAGTGCCGTTCAAATATGACGACGAGGATTTGACGGAGCGTCTTGAAAAGGAGAGGATCCTGGAGGTAATGGCGGATGAGGCGGGCAGCACTACGTCGGACGCTATGAACGAGGCTCTCAAGAAGATGAGCTTCGGCATGCCGGACGGCTACCTGTACGGCCTTAACGTCCGCAACCTGCTGAGCTGCATCAGCGTGGGCTATCAGGACAGCATCAGTTTCGCAGACCTGCCGATACCCTTTGCCTGCGTCGCCACGGACCTCTACACCATGACTCCCAAGTACTGGACCAGCGGCAACATCACCACCGCCCTGCGTTCGACCATGGCGATCCCGTTCTACTTCAGAGCCGTGCGCGATGACGGAGCTATCCTGCTGGACGGCGGCATGCGCAACAACTTCCCCGTGGACCTCGCCAGGGAAATGGGAGCGGACATCATAATCGGCTCCGACATGGCCATCCACCGCAACATCGACGAGCTCAACAACCCGATCGACTTCCTGTTCCAGACCATCGTGCTGCTGTCTGCACAGGCAGTGGATGAAGCTTCAAAGATGGTCGACCTGCAAGTTCACCACGAACTGCCCGGCTACAACATGCTTTCGTTCGACGATGCGAGCGTCGACGACATAATCGACCAGGGCTATCATAACGCAATCGCCAGCAAGGCTGCATTCGAAGCCATAGCCGCGGAGGTCGCCGACAAGCCCGAGCCTCCGGTAGTACATCGCGCCCCTGCCGTCGACCTTGCAAAGCAAAAAGTCTTCGTCAACGACGTCAAGTTCACCGGCATCAAGGATGAAGACCGCGCCAAGATCCTGCATCCTTACGACTACCCGGCCGACAGTCTTTATAACAGGGATATCATAGAGCGTATGCTCAACTACATCTACGGTACAGCCGCTTTCGAATCGATCACATATCATCTCGAGGGCCAGCAGGAGCCGTACACCCTGGTATTCGACTGCCAGAAAGGCCAGGTCAACGACTCGGCCATCAGCCTGCGCGCTGACACTGACGAAGCCGTGACCCTCGGCCTGCATCTGGGTATAGCTACCCGCAAATTGTCGGGCCCCCGCCTCACCGTCGATCTCAAGCTTGGCACCAATCCCGGCATCACTGTCGACGGAGCCATCAAGTCCCGCATCGGACTGCCGACCGTCGGTTTGACAGCGAAGGCCCGCATCATGAATACCTCTTATGGTTATTATGCCAGCGAAGAAGACAAAATCCTCACAACATCTCTGGATGCTTATCTGGAAGATTCCAGGATGCGTTTCGGTTCCTTCAGGCTTGGTGCTACTTTCGAGATGGATCCCTACGAACGTTATGTGAGCAGTAACTTTTTCTGGAAAGGATGGGATTGGAAGAGCTACTGGCTTTCCACCTTCGCCGCCTTCAAGTATGACACATTCGACGACGGTTATTTCCCCAAGAAGGGTATGAGACTGTCTATCGACGGCAGATATAATTTCAAAGGTTATTGTATTGACCTGGATCCTGATTACTGGGACCGTCAGGAAGGCTTCCCGGAAACTCCGGGCGGTAAAGTTCCACACTATCTGTCTGCACTGGCCAGCTTCGAAGGCGTGATCCCCCTGGGTAAGAACTTTGCCATCCTGCCTTCTGTCAATTTCGGCTGGATGTCCAAGGATGCGGATTACATGAATCCCAAGCATTGCATCAACGTTGGAGGTTTCCTGGCTGACAGATATACGGAGCGCCAGATTCCTTTCTTCGGCGTTCCTAACAGTTTTGTCAACGCATTGCCGTTCTGTCTCGTAAGCCAGGTTGACTTCCGATACACTATAGCCCGCAAACATTACATCACTGTAAGAGCCGCAAGTTTCAATGATTCCGAGTATTTCAGTGACCTGTTCGTAATAGAGCCGTTCCATGCGTACGGCGCTGAATATGCATATTCGACAATGCTCGGACCGTTGAAGATAGCAGCTCAGTGGTCAGCCATGTCGGGCTTCACAGGCTATGCCTCCCTTGGTTTCGTATTTTAATATCTAACACTATATCCGTTATGAAAAAAACACTATTGACCCTCGCAGTGCTGGCTCTGGCCGTATTCACTGCACAGGCCCAGATGGGCATGGGAGGAGGCTTCGGACAGCGGCCCCAGATCAACGTGACCTTCGACCCTTACGTTGCTGCTCCTGCTGGATTTGACGCAGAAAGGCCCGGTATCGACCGCGGCACAATCGAAACCGTCGAATACAAATCTGAATTCGTAGGCACAGTCCGCAAGGCCACAGTCTATCTGCCTCCGAAGTACGACCCTGCAAAGAAATACCCCGTGCTCTACCTGCTCCACGGCATCGGCGGCGACGAGCTTGAATGGCTCAAGGGCGGCGTTCCGAACGTCATCATGGACAACCTCTATGCTGACGGCAAGGTCGCCGACATGATTGTTGTAATGCCTAACGGCCGCGCACAGGTGAACGACCGCGCCGAGGGCAACGTTTATGCCACGGCTCCCGCCTTCGCAGCTTTCGAGAACGACCTGCTGGGCGACCTGATCCCCTTCATCGAGGGCAAGTACAACGTATACACTGACAAGATGCAACGCGCCATCGCCGGCCTGTCTATGGGCGGCGGCCAGTCGCTGAACTTCGGCCTGGGCCACATGGACGTATTTGCATTCGTCGGCGGCTTCTCTTCAGCCCCTAACACCAACACTCCGGAAGTCCTCATCCCCGATGTGGCAAAGACCAAAGCCGAGAACAAGCTTCTGTGGATGGTATGCGGCAGTGAAGACGGCCTGATGTACAACAGTTCCCGTCTGAAAGCCTTCTGTGACGAGAACGGCATCCCCTGCACTCTGATTGAATATCCCGGCGAAGGCCACAACTTCGTCGTTTGGAAATACGGCCTCTTCAATTTCTCTCAGCTCATCTTCAAATAGCAGCCCGTCATGAAAAGAACAGCCATCATAGCTCTGGCCGTCCTGGCCATCCTTTCATCTGGCTGCAAGAAATACGAGCAGCCCGAGCTGGGCGCCCGCAAGGTGGATATCCTCTCAGTGGGCAAATATCAGTTCAAGGATCTTAACAAGAACGGCCGCCTCGACGTCTACGAAGACTGGCGCCAGCCCATGGAGAAACGCATAGCCGACCTCGTCTCCCAGATGACCCTGGAGGAGAAAGTGGGCCTGATGTTCCATCCTAACATCGCCGTTACAGAGAGCGGAATCGTTAAATACGACCTTACCGACGAGGAGAAGGAAGCCCTCCGCAGGGCAGAGGAAGAGCGCTATGCTGGCCCCATCGGCCCCGGCGGACAGAACGCCGGAGCTATGGCGATGGGCCAGATGCGCCGCGCTGCTACAGCCAAGAGCTACATCGAGGAGAAGAACTTCCGCTGCATCCTTAACAACGGTGTGGCAGCTCCCGAGAAGTTCGCAAACTGGTCGAACCAGATGCAGGAGATAGCTGAAGCCTCGCGCCTCGGTATTCCCATCGTCTTCTCTTCAGACCCTCGTCACAGCGCCAAGCTGGGCGGCCACGTGAGCGGAACCCAGTATTTCTCTCACATCACCAACGGTGAAGGCCAGGTGGGTATCACTGCCGGCGGAGACCCTGAAATGATGCGCCGCTTCGGCGAGATCATGGCGGCTGAATACCGTGCCGTCGGCCTCCACATGTTCCTCGGCCCTCAGATCGACGTGATCACCGAGCCTCGCTGGAGCCGCAACATGGGCTGCTTCTCAGAGTCTGCTGAGCTCACCGCCGAGATGACGGCAGCTCTCATCGAGGGTGCGCAGGGCGAAAATGTCGGCCCCGGCAAAATCCTCGTCCACCTGAAGCACTGGCCCGGCAGCGGTCCGCACCTCGGCGGCAGCGGACGCTGGCTGGTATATCCCGGCGGCAACCAGGAATATCACTACCTCCCCTGGAGGAAAGGCATTGAGAAAGGCGCCCTGGCAGCAATGGGCTATTATAGCGGCACTTTCTCAGACTCTCTCAACGTCAACTATTCATACCACATGTCTACCGAAGTCCTCTACGGAGAGCTCGGCTTCAAGGGCGCCATCTGCACCGACTGGGGCGTAGTGGGCAACGGCCCGCTGAAACCTTCTCTGCAGGGCAAGACCACCCGTAAGGACAACATGGAGATGATCATTAACGCCGGTGTCGATCAGATGGGTTCTGAGACCACTCCGGAGCTGGTTGTAGAGCTGGTGAACGAAGGCCGTGTGACAGAAGATCGCATCAATCTCGCTGCCTCACGCATCCTCCAATGGCATTTCATCCTCGGTCTCTTCGAGAATCCTTATGTGGACCCTGTGAAGGCAGCACAGATCCTCCAGAGCCCCGAGAGTGAGGCCTTCGGCCTGGAGTGCCAGAGAGTTTCGAACGTGCTGCTGACCAACAACGGCATCCTGCCGGCCAAAGAGGGCATCAAGATCTTCGTGGACGGAATTGCTCCCGACGTTGCTGCCAAGTACGGCACTGTGGTGGACAAGCCGGCTCAGGCCGACCTCATCATCTACCGCACTACTCCTTCGCCTGAGCGCAGGCCCGGACGCGGTGGTGGCTTTGCAGGACCTCTGGACGCACAGGAAGTTAACATCGACTTCCCGGCCGAGAAGCTTGCCAAGGTAAAGGCATACGTAGCAACAGGCAAACCGGTGGTGGCTGACATCAACCCCACAGGTTCATCACTTGTGATTACCGAGGAACTCAAAGGCCTTCCGCAGGCGATGATCCTTTCATTCGACCCGACGGACGTGGCAGTGATGGATGTAGTCTTCGGACGTCATAATCCGAAGAGCAAACTCCCGTTCGAGATACCGTCATCTATGGATGCGGTAAGGGCACAGAAAGAGGATATGCCGTACGACTCGAAGGATCCTTCATTCCCCTTCGGCTTCGGCTTGAGCTATTAGTGCTGACGGCTGCGACTGTCAGCCAAGAATATTCCGCAGGGCGGCTCTGAACAAAGGTTGGGGCTGCCCTGCATCGCGTTCTATGATGAGGGTCTTGAGGCCGGCGTAGGGGAGGATCATCTCGTTGATTTCTTCCAGCACCGCGTCCTTGCCGAAATATACCGGCACGAAATTGCGCCAGAACTCCATGGCCACAGCCTTGGGCATGTGGAAGGTCTCGGTTATGAAATCTTCCTGGCTGAGATTTGTGGACAGAAAAACCATTCCAAGGTCGAACAGATGATTGCCGTAGCAGAAATCGCCCAGGTCGATGAAATAGCGCTTGTCGCCGGTGAAGATTGCGTTGCTGAACTGCAGGTCGCCGTGGATGGCAGTGTCTTCGTCAGGAGTGTCAGCTATGAACTTGCCAATCTTTTCTTTTTCGGCAGGGGTGAAGAAAGGATTCGCCTCCAGAAGCCTGAAATAGCGGTCTTTGACGTTTTCGAACTGAGTGGTGTCAACGTGCGTCGAGTGCAGCTTGAGGCACATCTTGGCGAATTCTGAGGCAAACAGGGCTACTTTCTCGGGTTCGTCTCCCGTTGCGCGCGAATATGACTTCTTTCCGAGGATGCGGTGGAACAGGATGCCGTAGCGGCCGTCCTCCGTAACGACATATTCGCCAGGCTCCGGAGTGGGGATTCCCATGCTGTACACCTTGCGGGCGAGCATCATCTCGTCAAGAGGCTGCTGGATCTTGCCCGGAAAGTAGAGCTTGAGCATTATTGAAGGGTCAGTCTTGTGGTCGTAGCTTTCGCCGTTGAATCCTCCGCCGGACAGTACGAAATCGTGGAGGGAAATTTGCCTTGCTTCCATATTATTTATTACCGAATACTTTATTGATGAGGTGTTCGAATTCCTTGAATGCTATTGTGTCGTCGAGTTCGCGCAGCGAGTCTGCCAGGCCGCGGTAGTGCCATTCGTGCTCAGCGCGGTCGGTAACGTGGAAAATCTTCCATAAATCGTCGCCTTTTACGAGCCAGTCGCGCCAGATGGCCCTCATGTTCGATAGCTTGTCGCCCAGAGCAACCATCTTGGCGTCGCGGGACGCTCTGGCCAGGCGGTTGATGGCACCTTGCTTGCGTTCGTGCCAGCTGGCCTCTTCGCTCCGGCCTTCCACGCATTTGTCGCTCTCTTCCTCGACCAGACGGGCGATTCGGTCGCCGAAGGAGGCCCGCAGGTCTTCCACGGTGACGGAGGTGTCCTCAACCACGTCATGCAGTACAGCTGCGGCCAGAAGCTCCTGGTCGGAAGTCATGGTGGCCACTATTTCCACGGCCTCCATCGGATGGACTATGTAGGGAAAGCCCTTGCCGCGGCGTTCGGTGCCGGCATGGGCGCGGACTGCGTATAGTATGGCCTTGTCGAGAAGGCTTGTGTCGAGAGGTTTGTTTGCCATAGGTAACTAGGTATTCATGAAGGGGAGGTCCATGGCCTGCTCTTCGAGCATGCCGGCAATCATTTCGTTGCTTTCGCTGGGACCGTTAAGTGTGTCCATCATAGAACGAAGACCGGCGCGGCCCCGGCCGTTCATCAGAATATATACTATGCAGAGATTCTGCGGCGCTATCGAAGACGACAGGATGTCTAGGTCTGTCAGGCCTATCTGGTAGCAGGCCATCTGGAAAGCAGCCTCGGAATACTCTCTTATCATCTTGGAAACTTCGCCGAGAGTGTTGAAGCCCAGAGACTTGAAAACTGCAAGATAACCAAGCAGCGACACATCTTCGATCTCGGCCTGGTTGACAGCGGCAATCTTACGGTTGAGCGGGCCGAAGGGGTCCAGTTCGAGGAAGCTGCGGAACGAATCGCCGTCCAGCGGCACTTCGTCGAGGTTTCCGGAGGCCACCAGGGCATGCACCCTGCGGCGGTAGTCGGTAAGTTCGGTGCGGATGCGGCTGAACTGCTCGTCCGCAAGCTCGAGCATACCCGCCAGGCGGTTCATGTTGCGGAGATATTCCCTGGGAATCTCGACGCCGGACTTGTAGCCGGTATCATGGTACAGATTTGCCCATGCATGCTGGAGCAAGGTGCGGATCTGCACTTCAAAGCGGTAGGGGGAACCCGCGGGACGGCAGATATAGTGCAGCGACATGTAGCCGAAGGAGTCTATCTGATGGAGCTTGCGCTTGTCTACGCTGTTGTCCCAATCAATCTCCCAGAGGCGCTCTACAGCACTGGCAACCTTGTCCACATCATCGATGTAATAGGTGATGACACGCACTCCCACGATATCCGTTATATCCTTGAGCGAAGCATACTTGGAACCTTTAAGCTCCAGCTTCCCTGCAAGCGACTTCTCGGTCTTGACACGAGACTCTACGGCCACAACAGAAATGTCGGCCTTCGCGAGCTTCTCCTTGATGTCGGCGATAGCATCCGCCGAAGTCTTCTGGAACAGAGTCAAATTGCTGCGATACTCATCGAGGATCGCCTGCGAATGCAAGTCTAAATGGTATTGGGAGGTGGACATAAGTCTGGATTAATACTCTTGACTCAAAGATAACGAGTATTTTCCTTGCCTCAAACTATTTGTTGAAAAGAAAGCAGCAAACTTGCACTACAGATCCCGGACGCAGCGGATGGTTGGTCTTTCAACGTTATTATCAGACATCAGGAGATGGCGCTTGCTCATCGCCCAACCCCATTTGCTGCTCATCTTTATTGTCGTGCCCTCTTTACCTAGTGACCAGTGAGTCCTGCATGGCACAGCATGGTTGTCGTCGGAACCAAGGTAATCGGCATCATTGGTGGTCATGGCAGTAAGCATGGTCCACATAATTGACATCTCCCTTACGTTGGGCAGCCTGTATCCATCCGGGCAGACATCAAGATTGGCGTCAAGGTCAGGGAAGCTGTCGTCCAGATAGGAGTTAAGCTCGTTGATTCTCTTCAAATTGTAGGTCCTTCCATTAAATGTATAGGAAGTGTAATTGTTAAGATTGCCAGTACTGATAGCAGGAAGGGTAACAAATCCTTTTGCCAGACAGGCCATCTTACTGTGCTCGTCATGGCCGATGAGTTCATGGTCCACAGATTCGCGGATAGAAGCCTGATTGATCCTGGAGCAATCAAATTCGTAGAATGTACGATTATCGTATTGGCCGGTATACGGAGAAGTGATAGTACCGTTTTCCTCGAGATGCTTTCTGGTTACAAGCATATATGGATTGGGTTCAACCTCAGGGTCATCAGCCAGCGTGATGTCTTTTCTTTGTCCTCCATCGAGATAATAACCAAGGTTTCGCAGACAACGGGTGCTGAATTTGGTGGTCTGGTCATCACCGGAATAATTGTAATTACTACCGTTTACACCTTCCTCAGCCCATACGATTCGGGGATATTTATTACTGTTGTTCCAGTCTGGCTGTTGCTGGGGAGTATAAATGTAACGGTTGCTGGCGATGATGTGCTGGCGCCATTTATCTTTGTCGCTGCTAGCTTGGTCTGAAGCGCTTCTTTGGTAGAGGCGGGCGTCACCTTCGATGCCATATGCACCCAGAAAAACTCCAATCAGCTGGATGTCTGAAGCCATATACCAGCGTATTTCGTCCGGATCGATAATTTCGTTGCCATTATTGTCCCGGTTGCGGGAGAGGCAGCTGTAACGAAGATAATTGTAGTCAGAGACAAGTTGGGATGTCTCATTGGTGCCGCGAAGGTTAAGATACTTGTCCCACCTTTCTCCAATCATATTCTCGCTTCCGTCTGGATTCAATATTCCCCAAATCTTCATAGAGTTCAGTCGGCCATTCGTGGCGCTTGTGTTGCCACAGTCCTCCAAACTTTTGTTTTTCCAATATGAAGAAGCTCCTGTTTCTCGCTCGTCATCGGTGAATTCCATACCCCAGGCGGATTGCAGGCCCGCTACTTCATGGACTGCATAAATGCTTTGAATTGAGCGCTGCTGAAGGGTGAAAGATGATCCGATCACCGAACTCTCCTTGTCGGCAGACCTGGCCGATGAGGCGAGGATGTGCATACGGCGCATCGGGTGGTTCACTACCGTTTTCCAGAGAGTAGGGTCATACTCGTTTGAAATAGGGTTCTTTGTATAGTAGTACTCATTGATGAAGGCAGTTACTGATATCTTCGGCCCGTCGGTACCACTATCGGTGTCGAAATCGCTTAGTGGCTGTGATTGATCGGCCACATGAGCATCATAGTTCTGTTTCTGGGTTTTCAGGTATGTGACTAGTTCATCAACATACATCGTCCTTCGCTTGTCTCCAGGAGGAATGACATTTCCATCGATATCCCTGAAATCGTAATCGTGAGGTTTGTAAACCGCACGCCTGTCGGAATAGTAGCTGCCGTTGGCATCTTTCTCATTTACAAAGAACTCTACCCACTTGTAGTCTATCTGTTCCATTGTAGCTCTGCCCTCCTGGACATCCGTTCCGCCGACACCGTCCGGATTGAAAGGCGTTTCGACGTACCAGCTTATGTTGACCGGATCCATATATTTTGCATGGAACGAAATGACCTGTGTACTGTAATGGCAGTCGCTGTCAAAGACCTGTTCGAGTGCAACGACTACGCGACCTGTAGCTCCCGGTTCCCGTTCTACGCCAGTCTCCACTTCGGCCTTGATGTCTTCGGCTCCTCCAATGTAAATGTTGTAGACATAATTGTGGTTCCTCTCCGTATTGAAGTTCGCAACATTGGACGTGAAATCTCCGAGATGTATTTCATATCGGACATTGGCATCCAGCGTGGCATTCGCATTCCCGGAAGCAGAGGTGCCCATCACCAGCTTTCCTGTGATGACTACGTATGCTGACAAGGGATCTGTGTATTCATAATCCCCATTTCTTCCAGATGCGTCTTTTTTACGTTTTTCACGGTCTGCGTATGAAGAAATACCCGATTTGGGAGCATGGCGGTTCTCCATCATGTAGAAAGAGAAACTGTGGATTGAAACCTTGGTCACTCCGTCGCTGTAGAAGTCATTGTTATCTTTTGTCTGTGTCTCTGTCTCGAATCCAAGTTCATCTGTTGAAAAAAGCTCTGCTGGAGTATCAGCTGCATCATCATTTGCCCTTTCCAGCAGATAGGCGCATGAGGGGACGTTGACAACTTGCCAGGTATAGGGATCAAAATCGCGTAGCAGTGAATTAGGACCCCCTCCTGGATTTTTGGCTACACGAACATTGAAGGTTACCTTGGCGTAAAGGCGCTTCAGCGTTAAGGTTTTTGTGCTGATGTGGCCGGGGTCCGAGGTGTTGTCGCTGATGGTGACTCCGTCTACCTGTCCGGTCATCAGGAAGAAACCTGAGTTGGCCGCTATTTCGCTGCGGACCTGGCTGGCTACGACATTCTGAAGTTCACCGAAGGTCTGGATAGTAGAAAGCAGACCGGCTGAAACGTCAAGGTCGTTGGGGTTCATATTGGCCACGGCCACAATGGTACAGCCAGTCTTGCTGGGAGCTTTGATATGGAGTTTGCCGGATGTTGGATTGCTGTCCTTGTTAGCCATGTTTGTTACAGTCCAATAGTTGGATTCGGAAGTGGCGTTCAGGTTCCTTCCGTCGAAGTATCTGCCGTAAATCTTATTACTGCCAGGAGCATTGCCCTCGAATACCATCAAGTAGATGTTGAACACATTGCTTTCACGTACGATGCCGAGTTCGCTTTTGGTGTCGACATCGACCGTCGCTCCCTCGGGTGAGCCGAAAGAGATAACGCAGTCAACCAATTCTCCATCATTGCTGTTGCGGGGCTGATGCAGTTCATCCATCAAGCAGCTGCATGCAAGAAGGGCTACACTGAGCAAACTGGTGAATATGGAAAGGTGTTTCTTCATTACTAAATCAATTGAATGTATGTGTGGATGTTGTGGCTGTTTTCCATGTAGAATTGTCCACAACGAAGTTCAGCTCTCCGGACTTGTCGGAGTAGTATACATTAATTATGACGTTGATCTCCTCGTTGCGAGCCATGTATGTAAGTGGTACTTCCTTGTTGTTCTCTTTGAGGATGCGCTTCATAGGACCTCCAGTTATGGATGTGCCGAAAAGGATGAACTGATGATCATGTTGGGATTCGCCATAGTCTTCCCATGAGACTTTGCATGGCGTCGCATTCGCTTCGCTATTGGCATTATACAAGCAGTCAGATTTAAGATATTTTCCGTAATCGCTATCGCTGGAATCGTCATTAACGAATTGAACCATATAACTGACTGGCAAGTCGTTGGGAAAACGGCCGGAAGGTTTGATTCCATCGGCAATCCTAACTTTTGGTATAGATGTTTGTGCTGGCGCATTGGTGGACAACCCGTCAATAGAGAAATAATTACCATGATTTGACAGAGACAAGAAATAGCGGTTCCTGGCCCCGGTATAGTTAAAGGTATTTCCTTTGTATACTTGATCGCCACTATTGCCGGTCCATCCAGCTAGTCCTGATTTGTTATTTTGGTATCCAGTAAAAGTGAAACCTGTGTATACGTGCTCAGGCTCCTCGTTGTATATGTCTAGGGCCCTAGATAAAAACTTAGAGTATGAATCATATCCGCAGCTCTCCCAGGCAATGCCTGTGTCTCCGATTCCGTAATAGAGACGCCCTGAACGGGTGGTAGTACGTGGATTGATTAGAAGTACTTTGGCACGATCTCCTTTTTCCATCGCATTCAAGGTGGCATAGTCGATGAGTCCGAAGGGATGGCCTCCAAGACTGAGCTGAATGGTACTCATTTCTACAGAAGAACGGTCAAGTGAGAGGGTAGCATATATCTTGTATGTACCCGGATATGCATTTTCGTACATCAGCCTCTGGTAAATGACCTCCTCGGCCTCCATGGCAACTGAATTTTCATCTCCGGCAGAAGTGTCAAATGCGGGCATCTCCCTGTATGTTACACCGGCCGGGACAGAGGGTACGCCTGAAGCATTCCGGTGGTCCAGCAGGTAGGCTTTATCGGGATTGAAAGAACTGAATCTGAGTTCATTGACTGTTACGGGAAACTTGGTGTGGTTTCGGACTGTGACTTTGAAGCGTACTACCGGACGCAGAAAGTCCAGAGTTTCGGTGACCCTTGCAAGTCCGACAGCGATCTCCTTATGCCCGGTAAGAAGCATGGATGTGGTCGGATCGGATGGCACGTCCGTGCCCGTGAGAGATGCGAGTTCGCGGTCTACAAAAGTCGAGAAAGATGTTCCTATCGCAAGGTCCTTTTCCTGAGATGCTATTGTTTCACTTCGTTGCCATGCCGTGGCATCAATATTTGCGTATGCATAGACTTGGTAGTTCCCGGGCAGCAGGCCGTTAAAATGGACGACGTCTTCCGTGACAGACGAAGCTTCTTCTATAAATTGTTTGCCAACGACATTGCCGCTGTTATTGACCAATATGACCAGAGCATTATTATACTCCAGCCCCTCTTCAAGGTTGGTGGCTTTTGTCTGGAGGTTGATGGCTTTGCCAGAGTCCAACCTCAGCTCAATACTGCCAGTGCCGGACCCTATATCTTCAGCACCAGGCACTACCTCCTTGTGGCAGGACCAGGCTGTCAGGAAACAAAGCAGAATCAATATGAACGAGGCCTTTCTCATCGTCATCATTCGAAGTTAAAATCGTCTGTGGTTACCTTCACCTCATCCCAGGGGATTGCTCTTACGGTAAGGTCAACACCGCTCTGGTTGAGTGTTATGAAATAGTTGTAAACTTGGTTTGGAGCCCATGAGGTTCCGGATTCGCTGGTTTGGTCGGTTGCTCCGTAGAGATTGAGGACAGTCTCAACAGGTGTTCCTCCGTTGTAAGAAACAGAAAAACGTACCGAGGCATTTGTTGAAAGTGTTTGGGGAACCATGTAGTACCAGCCCATGGGAGTATATCCAGCCGGATCGTTTACTGAAGTGGGGTGGGTGATAGTCTTACGGTCTGAAGGCGTGTCTGCAGTCCAGGGGAACAGAGTGATGTATGTATTGCTGACTGTCCAGTCACTGGAATTGATAGTCGGATTTCCAGAAACCTGGGTCAACATCGAGAAACTGCCTGAAGGAATGAAATTTTCAAGTCGGAAGGATGTCAGCTGATACTGGTCTGCATCAGAAGCGGATGATTTGCCGAACAGGAAACGTACGGCTGCGGTTGTGTGCTTGAACGTCAGGTTCACCGGGTCTTTGCTTAAGGAAGCATCCCGGTATGCTCTGGCAACCATCATATCTGTGTTGTTACCAGCCTGATAACTCACATTAAGTTTATATGTGTTGTCAATGACGATATCCTGGTTGAACGGATAAACGGCTGAGAAGTAATAGTCTCCGTTGTCTTTCCAGTATTCGACCGGAGAATAGCTCCAAGAACTGCTGAGCGGATCAGACGGCGTGGACGGATTGGGTACGGCATCACATTTAAGATCTCGGTTGGAGAAGACTGTCTCAGGCAAACCGGCATCTATTCTGGTGCCGAAAATGCTGACTTCATTGCCAACGGTCAGGAGGACGGTAGGATCGTCCGGCTTGATGGCTTTGGACGTGGCAGATACGCCGGCGGAGAAACTGATTGGCATCGGAGTTCCGTCCGTATCAACAAAATGGTCCTTTCCGCAGCTGATGAGAACTGCGGAGGCGATCCAGAGTGATATGATATGCCAAAGTTTCATCCTAACTTGAAAGGTGATAGTTATGGTCCGCGCCCCAGGTGTCCCAGGTGACGGTGAATTGGATAGGGTTGCCGGGGGTTATCTTAATTGTCACAACATAGTGGGAGTTCTTGGTCCAAGTTCCACCGCCGATACTATAAAAAACATCTCTCAGATAAGCTTCACGTACTGTGGAGTACGAATGGGGGGTACCTCCATCGGTGTACGAAACGCTAAACTCGACTTGCAGCCTGGATGCATCGTCGCTGAGGTCCTGAGGGATAAGGATAGCGCTTCCAATATCCGTGGATGTTCCATGAGAAAGCTCGGGACTCGGAGTCGGGGTAGCTCTCCAGACTTCCTGCCTTGAGCCGCTGTATTCCCAGTTTCCACTTTGATTCCTGAGTATGGCTGTACCGTATAAACCTTTGAGACTCACTGCTGTCAGCGTTACAGTGAAATTATCATCTGAATCGACTTTCTCTGCTTTGATATCAATCTTCGACAGGACGTGGTTGAAGGTCAGCGGCACGATGCCGTTGTTGGAGCTGTATTTTTGATTGGTGACCAGATTCGATACCATGAGGTCGGTATGCCCGTCAGAGGTGAACCGGATGTCCGGGATTCTCTTCGAGGTGCTGGTGTAAGTATTTGCAGAATTATAGACAAGCAAGTCAGGAGTGACTTTATAAGGGCAGTAAGCCCAGAAGGATATGGTGTTATACTCGTTGCTTGGCCAGTATCTGAGAGGTGTGTAGGTATATTGATCAGGCAGTCTGAATTCAACCGCCTGATTGAACATGAAGTTCGGAGTTCGGTTGTTATTCCATTTTCCCGCACTGCTTGGAGTACCTTCCTGATAGAAAGCGAATACACCGAAAGTGGTGTTGTCAGGAAGAGTTTCTGGTTCTGGTGTCGTTTTCGTGGCTGGGGTAGCAAGGCTCGAATTGAAAATGACAGGGCGGTCGCCGCCAAGCTCTGTCCAGCCGTCATCTCCGGGGCTGGGATTGTCGATCTTGTTGCACGAAGGAATGAAGGCAAGCACTGCCAGCACCAGCAAGGCAATGCAGAGCGGCTGGATTGCCATCCTGAGATTCAAATTCCTATGTGAGGCAAGGATCTTCATTAGTAGTACCCAGACGGGCGGTCAGGCCCGTCTGAGCTATAAAAAAAATGTTATTGTACGTTGATAGTACCAGTTGTTTCGCTATCCCAAGGTTGAACTGTTGCGGTGAAGAGGATAGGCTTCGGACCGATTGTGATTGCATAGGTTGTAAACTGGTTTTTAGCCCAGTCGTTAGATTTAGTTGTGTCGCCATCCTTTACGGTAACATCATCAAGGAAGAGGACGGCACTGTTGTGAGTTATTGAAAGAAGACCATCATTTCCGACTGTAGTGGCAGTAGCCGCAGTGGCTGCATTGGCATTAGTGCTTGAATCAAAAGTTTTTACATCCCAAGTGATAACGAGTTTCTGGGCATTAGCGTCTGTGTTAACTAACGTCTCTTGAGGAATCATCAAAAAGAGGTCCGCGTTTTCACCACCTACAAGGGTAGTTGTAAGAACATTATTATCAATGGCACTTCCACCGATAGTGACTGCGTAAGTGCTTGGTGTGCCTTGACTACCCCAAGATGTTTGAGTGGCGGGCGATGCAGAAACATTATAAGTAGCAGAGAGCGTACCGACGGTATTAACTTTCTGAAGCTCGGCACTTGTCAAGACTACTTTGGTTGTTGCATCTGTTGCAGGATCGAGGTCTGTCTTGAACTGGCAACGAATCTTGGCGAGCTGGTGTCTAAATGTAAAAGGTACTTCTCCATTAACGGCTATATGTTCGCCAGAAGTGGTGCCGTAAATCTTGTCATTTACAACATCTGCAACCATAAAGTCAACCATTGTTGCTGGTGTTGAAGCAGCAGTGAAGACGAAAGAACCAAGGCCATTGGATCCGGTAGGTGCTGTATAATTGATGCCATTGGTAGGGTTTGTGGCAATTCCGGCAGAAGATTCTACAGGGTAGTAAGCCCAGAAAGTAAGCCAGTCTGGTGTATCACCTGAAGGCCAGTAACGACGCGGTGAATAATCGTTATTAGCACCGTTGTCATTGTTATCAGTAAACGTAACAGCAACGCGATCCATGAACTTGGTGCCAAGTGCACTAAGTGAACTTGTGGCAAATTCAGTTCCATTAGTGGTTGCATAAGAGTAAACAGCAAATTGCTTGGAAGCGATGAGTTCTGTGCTGGGTGCATAAGTGTCGTTCGCCTTAGTTAATTGCTTGGGCGCGTAGTTGGTGAAACCGATAGGAACCGCAGTCTCCTTGGTGGGAGCTGAGTTCTCGATCTTGGCGCATGAGGCCAAGGTCAGTGCAGCAATTGCTGCGAAGATCATTAATTTTTTCATAAAGCTTTAATGAATTTGTTGATTATTGTTAGGTTAATTATATGCAATTTTAAATGCCTATATCTAATGTCATTTCTTCGTCCCAATCTGTCACGCCAGCTGTAAAACCACCAGTTCCTTTAGGTTTAACATTCTTCGGGTGGATTGCTGGTTCAAAAATGCTGCCAAATATGATCCTGTAGAGATAGCGGTATCCTGCAGGCGGGTCTTCGAGGTGGATCTTGTCTCCTACATAGAAGACATAGTTCTCGACGGTTTCTTCGTCTACCAGCAGGGTGGTCACGTTCAGAGTGGAGTCGCGGTCTGAACTTGGAAGTTCTCCGCGGGGGAAACCGAAGGTGGTGATATATCCGTCAAGGTGGCCGACGCGGCGCTGCTCGTCGTCAATAGTGAGAGTCCACTGTGTGATGAGTTGGGTGCCTTCATCGTCTCCGGTCTTGCCCTGGGTGAGGTAGAAGGTTCGGGCCATTCCGGTGGTACTGGCGCGCACTGCTTTCAGCACGTCGGCATTGTCGGAATAGATTGTCACCCAGTATTGAGAGGTTATGCTCTGCGGGGCGATGGGAACTACTATCGTGTAGTAATAAGTGTTGTCAGGGGCCTTGGTGGCGTTTTTCCTCTGGAGATATATCATGTCTTCAGTAACCTCGAATTCCTGCGAAACGCCGGCAAGCATGATTTCGGGATTGTTGATTACCACTTCCTCTTCTGATCGGGTGTACCAGCTGCTCTTCGTCTCGACGACGCTGACTCTGGCATTGTCGAAGTCGTGCAGATCTTCGAAATCCATAGTCCAGTACTCCTCGGGGCTCTGCGAGATCATGTAAAGCTTGTAACGGCCGGGTGCCAGCTGCACTACGCAGGAATCAACATTTGAGGTTGTGTGCTGCATGTAGAACTCACCTTCGCGGAAGAAGTATAATGTTATGCCGTCGGGCTTTTCACCGTCAGGGTAGACATCAACTTTCCAAAGCACTTTGACCAGTACCTCCAGGGACTGCCTCAGATGGAGAGGCGGCTCAATGCAGCTGCTAGCCGCAATTATTGTCGCGGTCAGCAATGCAAGTATGAGGGTCTTCCTGGTCATTACTTCTTGTTGTTTCTGTCAAAAAGGTTTATTCCCAGCGATATGTATACCCTTGTGGGGCCGAACCACGAGAGGGACATGCGGCGTCTGACGAAGTCGGCGGGGTCTCCGCTGTAGTCGTAGTAGTACCATCCGGTGGGGTCGTTCCCCCAGACGAACGGGTCGTAGCGCGAGTAGAAGAAACCGGCCGAGGCTCCGAGGTCGAGGTACATGCGAGGGCCGAGCGCCCACTTGTAACCTATGCCGACGGAGGCGCCCAGACCTTCGCCTTCCCAGCCTTTAGCGTTCCAGCCCAAGCCGTACTGCGCGCCATTGATGCTGCCGGACAGGTATAGGCCGTAGAAGCTATAGTCTTGATTTGTTGAGTGGGAGATACTTCCAGCGCTCTTGAAGTAACGGCGGGTGCTGAGGGTGAGGTTGTGGATCTGGTTGAAGCGGTGGCTGTCGTAATGGCGCCAATGTGAGAAGTCGATGTCGATGCCATAGGTCCAGTGGCCGCTGGCGGGGTAGTACTCGACGCTGACATTCGGGATTGATGTCAATCCGTAATGCGGCAGGTAAGTTAAGTCGTATATAAGATTTGTGGAAATGCCGATGGCAGGGCGGCGGATTGCAGGTCCGGAGGGTTCAGTTGCTCTGGGGGCGCCGGTTACAGTGTAGAAGCGCATCAACTCGGCTGGAGTCATGTCTTCAAAAGACTTTCTTTCGGCTGTCAGGACGGTGTCTGGCTGAGCTGCTTCTGCTCCAGTAATATCCGCGGCAGAAACGCTTGCGTCTGTGAAATCGTAAGTGCGCACGGGCTCATTTCCTGGAAGGATGGAGAGCAGAGAAACCGCCAGTGATATTATGACATTTGTCAACATTCTGATAGTCAGCCAATTGTAATAATAGTGCCGTTCAAACAGTACGACTAATAATCATTTTATCGTTCAAATGTACAAAATAATCGCTAACATTATTCAATTTTATACACTTTATATATTGCGCCTGCGCGTGTGTAATCAATTAAGTATACATAAATCCGGTAAGCGCCATGGCCGTAATGCACATATAATTGATGCAATAATAACTGTAATCGTTGCTTTCATTGCGGTTACAGGCGCAATATTAATCAACACCCGTGCCAATCCGTATGCACATGTCAAAACTGTCACATTATCCATCCCTTACACTTCGTAAGTACCAACACGTATCAAGGAACAACACTATCCTGCATCCGACATTGCTCAAACCCAACTTTCACGGATTACCTGAACATGCCCTGGAGGACCTTGTAGGGCACATTGGCGAAATCCGTGGCACGATTTCCTGCCACGGATTCACGGCGCCCATTCTGTAGCTATCTGCAGTGGGCTCACAACAGATCCGTGAAAGTCGGGTTTCGGATCGGAAGCCGTCTCGTTAAATCATCTTGCATACTTCCTCGTAGACGAGGCCACACAGACGGGCCAGTTGCTTTGTGGAAGAGTTGTATCGGGCCTTGAGCACTTTGGCAAGGTGAAGACGTTGTGTCGTTGATAATGTGCGGATGCTGTGCACTCTGAACAGTTCGTAGCATGTTTCTGTTTTGTGCTGGCGCATCTCCTGCATGGGCAATGAGAGACGCGAAATGGTTCCACCACGTTCATCGACATCTGATTCTTTCGAAACGCACATGAAGTAGTTGAAACTCTTGTGCGTTTTAAAGATTCTCTCCACCAGATAATAGTCGACATATCTCCCCGGAAAGATGATCTGGTCTTTTTGGCAGATTGCCGAATCGTCAGTTTTGTCTGTCCAATCGGGAGAAGTCCAGTGTCCTGGCTTGCGGAAATACAGAGCGGCGCTAGACCACGGGTAATCATAGGCATTGAAATTAATGCCTCCGACAGGGGCGTTTTTTATCACATAGCATATTGCTGTCTTAAGATATCGGTCAGTGTCTATTACCTGATGGTTGATGGGGACTGTCCGGAACTTATGACGCTCGCCATATCTATGGGATATAGCCCATGATGTTTGTTTCACATATTCATGAATGAAACGGTTGCATGGGTCGAAGGCGCCATGGAGGATAAAATGGATATGGGTGTCCATCAGCGAGAACGCTAGTATCGTGATCTTATACCTCTGAATTAGAGGATATATGCGGTTCATACCGTCCCGGAAATCATCTTTATCAATGAACATGGCGTCGACTGCATTACCATCCGTGCTGAAATGCCAGCAATTGCTGACTGCTATTGTCTGCCCTTTTACAAATGGTTTGTCAAGGCCGAGGTCTGACTCGATTTGTAGTTGTTTGTTGAATTGTGTGTCCATAGTTTTGCCCATCGCCGCTAATGGCAGTCGGGACACTAATATAGTCGGTCTGGTGTAATCAGAATGCACCTTATCGACAATTTTTGACCTTGTGTCGCAAATCCAAATTTGCACTAGTATTTGTGTATTTGCTGCGCTGGGTTCAACC
Organism: Bacteroidales bacterium; assembly: GCA_017617655.1. Lineage (GTDB taxonomy): Bacteria > Bacteroidota > Bacteroidia > Bacteroidales > UBA932 > Equibacterium. Next base: position 30,630 of record JAFZVU010000045.1, on the reverse strand, counting down.
ATGGCAACCCGACTTTCACGGATTGCCTGAGCACGCCCTGGAGGGCCTCGCGGGGCACATTGGCGAAATCCGTGGCACGATTTCCTGCCACGGATTCACGGCGCCCCTTCTGTAGCTATCTGCAGAGGGCTCACAACAGATCCGTGAAAGTTGGGTTTGACGAGGAAACTTCACGAGGCTATTGCTGACCATGAAGGAAATGCCACGATGGGTTATCTCCCGCGAGGCAGCGAGCTCTGCCGGTGGCTCGCTTCGCCTCACGAGGATAACCCTCCAACCTCTGCTGCCCGGCGGCTGCAACGGGGTGTTTTTGCCATTTTATCGCGAAAGAGGAGGGTTTTCTTGCATTAGTGACGTCAAAAGTCTATTTTTGCCCCTCAGATTATCTTCTTTACTATGTCTGAGAAACGACTGTTACTTGGCGATGAGGCGCTGGCCCTCGGAGCGCTGCATGCCGGATTGTCCGGTGTTTATGCTTATCCCGGGACGCCGTCCACCGAAATCACCGAATTCATACAGAAAAACACACTTGCAAAAGAACGCGGAGTCCACAGCCGCTGGTGCACTAACGAGAAGACAGCGATGGAGACGGCTCTGGGTATGTCCTACGCCGGCAAACGTGCTCTGGTGTGCATGAAACACGTCGGCATGAACGTCTGCGCCGACCCCTTCATGAACAGTGCCAGCACTGGTGTAAACGGAGGCCTAGTGGTGTTGAGTGCAGACGACCCGTCGATGCATTCTTCACAGAACGAGCAGGACTCGCGCTTCTACGGCAAATTCGCGATGGTGCCCATATTCGAGCCTTCGAACCAGCAGGAAGCATACGACATGATGGCAGATGCTTTCGAACTGTCGGAAGCTCTGCAATTGCCGGTGCTGATGCGCTTTGTAACACGGCTTGCACATTCACGCGCAGCCGTGACAGTGCATGAGGCTCGCGAAGAGAACCCTTTCAACCCCGACAAGGACCTCAGTCGCTGGGTGCTGATCCCCTTGAATGCCCGCAGGCAGTATGCCAAGCTCGTTTCGCTGCAGCCTCGTGTCGAGAGTAGCGCCGCCGAGTCGAAATACAACTGGATAGAGAATCTCGGGACGCAGAAACACCCTCTCGGCATCATCGCCGCCGGCATCGGCTACAACTACGTAAAAGAATCCGCCCCGGCTGGCATCCCCATACTGAAAATCTCGCAATACCCGCTGCCCGTCGCTAAGATCAAGGCCCTCGCATCCTGCTGTGATAAGATACTCGTCGTAGAAGACGGCCAGCCTTTCGTTGAAGAACTGGTCAAAGGCATCCTCGGCGCTGATTATCCCGTCATAGGCAAACTGGCTGGCCGCACAGGAGACAAGGCTAATACCATAGGCCGCATGCCACTGACAGGCGAGCTTATCGACGGAGTTCTGCCGCGCATGGGTGAGTTGACTCCCGATAGTGTTGCGGCTGCCCTCGGCGTCAAATCAAGTTCAGTATACAGCCCCGCTAAAAACGTCGCGCCCCGTCCGCCACAGCTCTGCCAGGGTTGCGGCCACAGAGATGTCTTCGCTGCTCTCGGATTCATCGCCGACGAGTTCCCTGATTCAAGGATATTCGGCGACATCGGCTGCTACGCCCTCGGCTTCCTGCCGCCCTTCAGGGCTCTCGAAAGCTGCGTCGACATGGGGTCCGCCATCACGCTGGCCAAAGGCGCCGCAGACGCCGGCATGTTCCCGGTATTCTGCGTAATCGGCGACTCCACCTTCACCCATTCGGGCATGACAGGCCTGCTGGATGCAGTGAATGAGAACAGCCCCATCACTGTCATCATCAGTGACAACTTCACTACGGCGATGACCGGCGGCCAAGATTCGGCCGGCCTCAACAATTACGAAGCTATCTGCCTCGCCCTCGGAGTGGAGCGCGAGCATCTGCACCTGGTAGTGCCAATCCCTAAGAACATGGAGCAGATCAAGGCCATAATCCGCAAGGAAATGATGTACAAGGGCGTTTCGGTAATCATCCCGCAGCGAGAATGCATGCAGACGCTGGGCCGCAAGCTCCGCAGTAAAAAACAGGAATAATAATGAAATTAGATATTAAACTTTGCGGTGTAGGAGGGCAGGGGATCCTCTCCATCGCGACCATAATAGCGGAAGCAGCCACTGAGGCCGGCCTCTATCTGAAGCAAGCCGAAGTGCATGGCATGAGCCAGCGGGGCGGCGACGTCCAGAGCGACCTGCGCCTGTCCACCGAACTCATCTGGAGCGACCTTATCGCCAAAGGCGGGGCAGATATGATCCTTTCCATGGAGCCAATGGAAGCCCTGCGCTATCTGCCGTACCTCGCTGAAGACGGTGTTATCGTAACATCCTCCAAGCCATTCGTAAACATCTCCAACTACCCCGACGAAGCCGCCGTACTGGCTGAACTGGACTCAATGCCGCACTGCGTCCGCCTCGACATCGAAGGCATAGCCCGCGACAACGGCCTTCCCAGAAGTGCCAACGTAGTTCTGCTCGGCATGGCAGCCCCCTTCATCAAGCTCATCGAGCCGCAGCAGCTTCGTGCCGCCGTCGCCCGTATCTTCGCTCCAAAGGGCGAAGCAGTCGTGGCAGCCAACCTGAAGGCCTTCGACCTCGGCCACAACCACTCAATGAATCAGTAAGCACATCAATAACATGATCTGGAACCCTACAAAAGAATGCATGAGCCGCGACCAGATGCGCGAGCTGCAGGGAAAACGTCTTCACAAAATAGTTGAATACGTCTACCACAATGTTCCCTTCTACCGCGAAAAGCTCCAGCAGATGGACCTGACTCCGGAAGACATCGCTTCCATCGACGACATCGTGAAACTGCCCTTCACCACCAAGAAGGACCTCCGCGACAACTATCCCTTCGGCCTCCAGGCAGCCCCTGCCAGCGAGATAATCCGCATCCACGCCTCTTCCGGCACAACCGGTAATCCAACCATAGTCGGTTACACCCGCAAGGATATCGGAGTATGGAGCGAGTGTATGGCCCGCAGCCTTACTTCCTTCGGGGCCGGCCGCGATGACATATTCTCGGTAGCATACGGGTACGGCCTGTTCACAGGCGGTCTGGGAGCCCACAACGGAGTGGAAAAGATCGGCGCTGCAGTAGTCCCTGCATCAACCGGCAACACTGAGAAACATGCCCGCCTTATCCGTGACCTCGGCATCACCTGCATCGCCTGCACACCCTCGTACGCCTTATATCTGGCAGAGACGATGGAGAAGATGGGCATCACCAAAGACCAGATTAAACTGCGCGTTGGAGCGTTTGGAGCAGAGCCCTGGACTGAAGCGATGAGGCAGGAAATCCAGCAAAGGCTGGGCCTGAAAGGCTACAACATATACGGCTTGAGCGAGATCATGGGCCCCAGCGTCAGCTACGAGTGCGACGCACAGAACGGCTCGCACATCAACGAGGACCACTTCTTCCCGGAAATCATCGACCCGGCGACCCTCGAGCCGCTGCCCTACGGCCAGACCGGAGAGCTTGTGTTCACCACCCTCACCAAGGAAGGTATGCCGCTGCTGCGCTACCGTACCCGCGACCTCTGCTCTCTTATCGACGGTCCTTGCGACTGCGGACGTACGAGCGTGCGCATGACTGCAATCGAAGGCCGCAGCGACGACATGCTCATCATCCGCGGTATCAACGTCTTCCCGAGCCAGGTCGAGAGCGTAGTCCTCACCATGGAAGAAATTGCACCGCGTTACATGCTTGTTGTGGACCGCGTCAACAATCTGGACACCCTCATGGTGCAGGTGGAGCTCCGTCAGGAATACTTCAACGCCACCATGGATACACCGGCAGCTATCGACGAGCTGTCCAAGAAGCTCGCCGCCAAGCTCAAGAGCGTGCTCAGCATAGCTGCCAAGGTGCAGCTCAAGGCTCCCGGCACAATAGAGCGCAGCCAGGGCAAGAGCACCCGCGTAATCGACAACCGCAAACTGAAATAAAACCCACAGGATATGACCATTCCCCAACTATCTATTTTCATCGAGAACCGTTCCGGCACACTCATCAAGGTGCTGGAGCTGATGAAGCAGTCACGCATCCAGATGATCGCGTGCACCATCGCCGACACGGCGGAGTATGGCATCTTCAGGATTATCTGCAGCGAGCCTGAAAGGGCCTGCCGCGAACTCAAGGAGGCCGGCGTAGCCGTAGCCCTTTCGGACGTGTTCGCCATCGAGCTGGATGACCAGCCGGGCGGAGCAGCTGACGTAGTGCGCGTATTCAGCGACGCGGCCATCGGCATCACCTACATGTATGCTTTCCTCTACAAGAGCAAGGGCATACTTGTGTTCCGCACCGACCAGGAAGAAGAAGCCCGTGGCGCCATTGCGGCTAACGGGCTCCACTATCTTACTGCGGAAGATCTGTCTTAGTTTTACATCCTGTCTTTGGTGTCCTTTCCGGCACCTGTTCCTTTGTATTTGCTGTTCGCTGTGTTGAACATGTAGCGGACTGAGAATTTGATGCGCTGGGTGTCCATTATGTTAGTCTGCCATACCTTGTAGTTGCCGAAGTCGGTGGCGATGTCGTTGTGAGCCATGCCGGCCAGGTCGTTGCCTTCGAGGCGCAGCACCAGCGAACCGTCCTTGAGAAGCGACTTCTGAATGGCTGCGGTAACGTTGCAATAGATGTTGGTGAGGTAGATGTTCTCGGTGTAACCGTGGCTGAAGACCTCTGTTCCGAGCTCAAACTGCCATCCGTGTTTCAGACGCAGGGTGTTGAACAACTGTGCAACGAAGAGGGGCTTGTCGTTGAATGAAGTCTGCCTTATGCCTGAAGGTACGCTGGGATCGGGAGCGTTGATGGTAAGCCACTGCTTCTCCATAACGAAGGTGTAATTCAGCGACAGGGGGCCGATGGTGGGGGTGAGGTTCAGGAATACTTCAAGGCCGCGGAAAGGCTCGTCGAGGTTGCGGGGTTTCACCAGCAGCACTCCTTCGTCGTTGTAAGGGCTTGCCCAGGTGACGATTCTTTTGTCTACATGGCTGTAAGAGGCACCCATGGTGAAGAACTTCCAGACGGCGGTAAGGCTGAAGTCATTCATTGTCTGAGGCTGCAAGGTTGCGTTACCGCTTTGCCACAGGTAGCGGCTGTTGTAACGGATAGCGCTGGACAGCATCGAGAAGTCCGGACGGCGAGTCTTTGCACTGTAGTTAAGCAGAACTTGCACGGGGCCGAAGTCGTTGGCGTATGACACGGTAGGGAACCAGTTGTCGTATGAGCGGCTTATGTCGTTCTGATGGGCAAGTGCATCCACATAGTCGTAATTCACATGCTCGTAGCGGACGCCGGCGCTCAGCTGTCCCACCTTCGGAAGGTAGAATGCGTATGAAGTGAAGCCGGCAATATTGTCTTCCTTCACGCTGGCGTCTGAAGCCGGTACCTGAATGCCGGTGAGGGTGTATTTGTCGGTGCTGCGTGTGAAAGTCTCTTCGGTGCCGAACTGCAGCTGTCCGATCAGGACGGGGTAGGTGAGGACCAGCTTGGTGGCATACATCGTGTTGCGGCTGTCTGAGGAGGTGCTTACCGTGGCGTTATTTGACATCGTACTGGTCTCTGCTGAGTGAGAGTCCGTAGTGCTGGCGTTTGTGAAATAATCGGCGTTGAAGTCGATGTTGAGCTTGCCGCCGACAGTGCCGTTGTAATACAGGTTGGTGCCGACGTTATAGGGAGCGATGGCTCCGAATTTATCCTCGGTAAGAGTCGTAATGTCGTCGACAAGCACTCCGTCGCGGGTCACCTTGTCGTTGATGATGGTATGGTCCTTGACGCTAAGGGCGCGGCCCCATTCAACTTTGCCGCCAAGGAAGTGATTGTCGGCAATCTGCCAGTTGACGCCGGCGTTTCCGCCCAGGCTTTTTTCATTACCGACTCCATCTATTGTTGCATTGTCCTTGTACACGGGAGTAGTAGTCGTTTTCTTCTCGGCGTCGCTGATCTGGGACATGTGGCTGTTGTCGTAATTGATGCCGGCGAAGATATCCACGCCGCCTGTACGGTAATTCATATTAAGGTTGGCATACTGGTCATTGAAGTCGGCCCTGCGCAGGGACTGGGCGTCGTATGTGCTGAAGTTGAGGCCGAAGCCGTCGCCCTGGCGGCGGATTGTCTTAATGCGCACAACGGCACGCACTGTAGCGTCATATTGTGCTCCGGGGTTGGTTATTACTTCGATGCTCTGGATTTCGTTGCTCTGAAGGCGGGCCAACTCTCCTGCGTCAGTCACCTTACGCCCGTTTATATATACCAGCGGGGTGCCCTTGCCGATAACCTCCAAGCCATTCTGGCTGGTGATAAGACCGGGGGTCCTGGACAGTACGTCATTGGCGGTGCCGACATTCTCCAGCACAGAGCCGCGCACATTGGTCTGCAGTCCTTCTCCAGTAAGTTTGATTACGGGCATCACTGCCGTAACAGCTGCGCCCTCCAGCATCTGAGTGTCTTCGATGAGGGTAATCAGCATGCCGTCCACGGGGGTAAGATACTGTGTGCCGTAACCGAGCATGGCCACCATCATTATACCGTCAGTTTCACTTGTTACTATATTGAATGTGCCGTCTTCCAGCGTCACTGCGCCGCAGACTACGCTCGAGTCGGCTTTTGAAAGCACGGCTACGTTAGCGTATGCTACGGGTTCGCCGTTGGCGTCCACAACTTTTCCTTTCCAGTCTCCTTTGGTCTTCGCGCCGGCCGTCATGGCGGTCAGCAACATCATCGTTACTACAATCAGTCTTTTCATGGTTTTGTTTGTTTATCTCTTATAACGTAAAGACGTTCCAAATGGTTGGTTGTTATCTCTACTTTTTTTGTTTTTCATATTCTTTATGGCGCAAAGATATATAAAAGTTTTAATACCTTGCAAGACAAAGTACATAAATTTTAATAATATTTTTAAAATTTCAGTATTTGTCGGAACAAGGAATATTATATAGGTATGTATTCGCGGATGCAGTGTGTTTATACATTAAAAATTCTCTAACTTTACATTAACAATCTTGACTAAGCTATGAAAAGAATGATGCTGATGCTGGCTTGCGCCGCTCTTGCTGCTTGCTCTCACAAGCCCGTAATAGACGTGCAGGCTCACAGGGGAGGGGCGGGCCTGATGCCCGAGAACACCATATCCGCCATGAAAAACGCTCTGGATCTTGGCGTAAACACCCTTGAATTCGACCTTCAGCTGTCGAAGGACGGCGACGTGGTTGTATCTCACGACAATTATTTCCATCCCAGATACTCGATCCGTCCGGACGGAACTCCGGTGCTGGATGATGAGCCGAAGGAGTACCTCTATACTATGTCATACGACAGCATCGCCCGATATGAGGTGGGTATGAGGCCTGTCAGCCGCTGGCCGGACCAGAAGAAGATACATGAGGTTAAGCCGCTTGCAAGCGAGTTGATCGACTTCAGCGAGGCTTATGCAAAGGAGATAGGTCTGAAGCCGGTGAACTACAATATCGAAATCAAATCCTGGCCAGGCGACGGAGAGGGAACTCTCTGGCCCGACTATAAGACATTCTGCGACACCTGCATCCCTCTGCTGCTCTCCAAGAATCTTGGCGACAGACTAATCGTCCAGTGCTTCGATACCCGCGCTCTGAATTACATGCACGAGAAATGGCCGCAGCTGATCCTGTCTTATCTCACCGAGGATTATGACGGCGGCGACATAGAGGCTCTGCTGAGGAATCTCGACTTCACGCCGCAGTGGTGGAGCCCCGAATCCAGCGTCGTTACTGCTGAGAATGTGGCCTGGTGCCACAAGCATGGCCTCGGCGTGGTGCCCTGGACTGTCGACAACCCAGCCGAGATGCGCCGCCTTGTGGATTGCGGCGTAGAGGCCATCATATCAAACTATCCTGACATACTTATCGAAACTGTAAGATAATGCTAAAGTTTCTTAAGCAACCTGCTTACAAGCCTGCCCAGACCGGCCCTGAGGCCGACGCCAAGTTCAAGCGTCTGCGTCTGCAGGTATTCATCGGCGCCTTCATAGGCTACGCCGGATTCTACCTTGTCCGCAAAAACCTTTCGATGGCCATCCCCGCGATGGTGCCGCTAGGCTTCCAGAAGACCGAGCTCGGCTTTGTGCTTGGTCTCAACGCAGCGGCCTACGCCCTGTCGAAGTTCCTGATGGGCAGCGTGTCGGACCGTTCCAATGCAAGGGTGTTCCTGCCTCTCGGCCTGGTGCTGACCGCCATCTCGATGTGCTTCATGATAGTCCCCATCCAGTGGATAGGAGCTGAAAACAAGGCTCTTGCCATATTGGTCATGGGCGTGCTGAACTGCCTGGTCGGCTGGTTCAACGGCATGGGCTGGCCTCCTTGCGGCCGAGTAATGACGCACTGGTTCTCCCCGGGCGAGCGCGGAACCATGATGAGCATCTGGAACTGTGCCCACAATGTCGGCGGAGCGCTGGTCGGCCCTATGGCTACTTATGGTGCGGCATGGTTCGGCAGCTGGTTCTACGGCACCCACGAGGAGCTTTACTTCCTCATCGGCACCTTCGCCTTCCCGGCTGCAGTGGCTCTGTTCATCGCCCTGCTGGCTTACATACTGCTCCGAGATACTCCTCAGTCCTGCGGCCTGCAGTCTGTCGAGGCTTGGCGCAACGACTATCCCAAGAACTATTCCGAGAAGCACGAGACTACTCTTACCACAAAAGAAATCTTCTTCAAGCACGTGCTGAACAACAAGTTCCTCTGGTTCATCGCACTTTCCAACGCGTTCGTATATATGGTGCGCTACGGCTGTCTGGACTGGGCGCCGACTATTCTGACCGAGAAGGGCATCGACCTCAAGAGTGCCGGCTGGGCCTATTTCGCCTACGAGTTCGCGGCCATCCCCGGCACGCTGCTCTGCGGCTGGCTGTCCGACAAGCTCTTCCACGGCAAGCGTGCGCTGCCGACCATCCTGTTCATGTCTCTGGTGATGGTGTTCGTGCTGCTCTACTGGGCGTTCATCGACAATCTGACCGTAGTGATAATATGCCTCATCGGCATCGGCTTCTTCATCTACGGGCCGGTGATGCTGATCGGCGTCCAGGCTCTCGATCTCGCCCCGAAGAACGCTGCGGGAACTGCCGCCGGCCTTACAGGCTTCTTCGGCTATTTCTTCGGCACCTTCCTGCTGGCCAACACTGTGATCGGCCTGGTGGCTCAGAATGCCGGCTGGAGCTGGACCTTCGTGCTGCTGGTAGCCGCCTGCCTGCTTTCCATCCTCTTCATGGGCCTTACGCTGAAGGAGGAACGCCGCTAAGGATTAGCAGCCTCGTATGCGTCCATGCTCATAAGGATGGCGACGACGCCGTAATAATCTTTCGCTCCCTCTCTGACTTTGTTGGTCCTGAGCATAAGGTCCATGGCGGTATGCTGGAGTTTGTTGATCCAGTCGACCCGTCTGTCCTTCCAGTATTCGCGGGATGCGTTGTAGTCAGCTATGACTTTTGTTGACAATGTGGACGTCCACGATTCGTACTCCTCTTCTGTAAGAAGTGCTTTGGCGTTAGAGAAAACGTAGGGGAGTAGTTCTTGATATCCGCTGTAGCGTATTGCCGGATTGTCTGACTGGCGGCAGAAAGAATAGCCCCAGTAGTTTGCTTCAGCTTCGCTGGTGACTCCCGCCAGATGAGCCTTCTCATGAGCCATCACGAAAGGATACTCCAAATCCTGCAGGTCACTGTTAAGCTGGGTTTCGCAGAAAAATGGCCCCATGAATCCGAGGACGCCGACTGCAGAATACAGATTGTTGAGAAGAGGCTTCTTTACATGCTGCCAGCTCCGGATACGGGTGTAACCGTACGCAGCCGCCTTGCCATCGTAGAAATCCTTGATCTGTTCCTCCAGCGCTTCTTTTTCGTAGCTGATAGTTTCTGCGGCGGTCAGATTTATTTGTGCGGTGTATTCGTCCAGGAACAGGCTGAAGGCTTCTTTGTCGAAGCTGACCTTCGCCAGAGTCAGCCTTCCGCTCAGTGAGGTGCGGAAGTAATTGTTCCCCCAGCCCATGTAGAACCATACCACAAGCCACATCACAATCAGCGCAGTACCTTTCAGCCATGAGAGGAAACCAGCCCGTTTTCTGATTGCTCTCGCGATGACAGTTATCAACGCGGCGACAAAGCTCACTACGGTGATTTCTTCCAGAGAAAAAGGAAAGATAGACGCAACGAGCGACATCCCGCCGGAGATGGCCGGATAGATATAAGCTGAGTAGAAATCCGCAACCGGAGTCACCCACCTGCAGCAGATAACAAACCCCAGCAGAACGAGGCCTATGATGGTGAAGACTTTCTTCATGATTGCCTTGGCATAATTAAAGAGGTGACCCGTGACGGCCACCTCTTGTAGTTTTGTACTGACGTCTAGGCTGCGGGGACGAGGTCCATGTAGTCGATGTCAGGGATGGCGCCGCGGTCGTTGACGATGCGGACAGTATTGAGGCCGGGCTCCAGGTGGACGGTGAGGGTTATGTCCTGCCAGCCTTCTGCCTGAGGAACGCGGACTGAAACTGCCCTGTCCGGGTTGACAGACAGATAGAGCATCGAGCGGGGATCGGTGGCACGGCAGCGGAGGGTGAGGGTGTAGTCGCCTCCTTTCGGGCTGTAGACGTCGCGCCACTGGATGTCGTTGGTGGGCTTGTATCCAAGCTGGGTGACAGCTACTCCGCCGGAGCACTCGGGCACGACTGTGTAGGTCGCAGTCCTGAATGCCTGGTTGTTGTAGAGCTCCTGGTAGTCGCTGAGCCATGCGGTTTCGGCCTCGTAACGTACGCGTTCCAGACGCTGTTTGGCATCAACACGATAGATACGGGTGCCGTGGGCCGGAACGTAGGCCTCGAGACGGTTGTTTATGCTGCCGATATCTTTCCTTTCGAAGAGGTCGCGGACTTCAGCTCCACCTGCAAGGTCGAGGTCCTTAAGGTCGATGGCCATGTAGCAAGGCTCGTCAGTCGGGTTGTAGAATGCCACTGCACGGACGGTGCTGAAGCGCTTCTCAATATCCTTAACGAATACGAAAGTCTCGCCGATATGCTGGACTACGTAGGCTTGCAGGCCAAGAGGATCCTGGTCGAGCGCCAGCAGGTCTCGGTTGGTGAGAAGGTCGAATGCGTCGCTGCGAAGAGTGGTCATGTCGCAGCCGATCAGAAGAGGAGACGACATGATGCACCAGATGCCGAAGTGGGTCTTGTCTTCTTCAGCCGACATCGTGCGGCCAACCTCCAGCATGTCCATGTCGTTGTAGTGTCCGCCGCCTGCGTAAGCAGAGAGGTAGAGACTCTGGTTGATGATGCTCTTCACAGACTGCCAGCGGTCAGCTATGTCATGCGACATACGCCATGAGAGGGCCACGTCACGTACCCATACGCCCGGGAAATCCCAGCGGCATACATTCAGGCGCACATCCTTGCGGCCGGTGTTCTCGATGGCGCGGCAGATGGCTGTATAGCGCTCCTGCGGGTCGAGGGCGAGGCGGTCTGAATTCTGGGGGGCGTTTCCGCCGCAGAAGTCGACCTTGATGAAGTCGAAGCCCAGCTCCTTGAAGAAGAAGTCGGCGTCCTGCTGGTCGTGGCCATAGAGGCCCACTCCGCGGGCGATGGTGTCGCGGTTGTAGTAGCTGCCGCAGGTATTGGCTCCGGCGTCACTGTAGATGCCGGCTTTCAGGCCGAGAGAGTGGATGTGGTCAACCACCTTCTTCATTCCGTTAGGGAAGCGGGTGGGGTGGATCAGCAGCTGTCCGGTCTTGGGATCGCGGCCTCCGAAATAGCCGTCGTCGATATTGATGTGGTTGTATCCTGCGTCGGCCAGACCAGTGGATACCATGGCATCGGCCTGGCTCATGATGAGCGAGTCGGAGATATTTACACTGTAGGTGTTCCATGAACTCCAGCCCATGGTGGGCAGAAGTATCTCGGTGGAGCGCTGCTTAGGCGTGCAGGCAACTACCGCAAGCAGTGAGAGAAGAACGATATACTTTGCTTTCATAACTATTAATAAAGGTCGTCAGTCTGGAGGGTTTTAACTTTTTTCAGGAACTCAGACACGCGGCGGGTGTATTCTTCCGGATGGCTTGCATATGCGTTGGCATGCACGGCACCTTCGGCCACCCACATCTCTTTGTAACCGGCGGTCTTGGCGTCGTAGTTCTTCTTCAGATGGTCGAACGGTACGAAATCATCGGCGTCGCCGTGGATGAAGAGCATCGGCAGATAAGACTTGGCCAGCTGGTTCACAGATGAAGCCTCCTTGAAATCCCAGCCATAACGTTTCTTGCAGACCCTGTTGGCGCTGTAGAGGATGGGGAAAGGAGGGAGGTGGAAACTGTCATGAAGGTTGGTAGAGAACTGGTCCCATACTGAACTGTAGCCGCAGTCCTCCACGAAAGCCTTGATGTATTCCGGAAGGTTGTCGCCGCTCATCATCATGGTGGTGGCGGCACCCATTGATACGCCGTGTACTACAGTGAAGTCGTTGTGGAAGATTTCGTATGCCTTGTCGGCCCACATCTCCACGTCGTAGCGGTCGAACCAGCCCATCTGGACTGCATCACCCTCGGAATAGCCGTGGTACTGCAGGTCGGGAACCATCACGTTGTAGTTGAGTTCGTCGCGGTACATGCGCACCAGATAGAGGAATACATAGTGGTTGTCGGTGTATCCGTGCACCACTACTGCCGTGCCGTTGGCATTGGCAGGATCGGCTGCAGGAGCGTAGACTGCATGGACCTTCTTGCCGTTGTAGCCGTCTTCATAAATGTCTTTCAGGATGCCTTTCTCCTTCAGGTTGTCGTACCATGCGGTGCTGCCGTCAAGCAGCGAATCGGCTTTGTAACGGGTGCGTTCTATGTCATCCACACCGTGCGGAGTCGGCTTGAGGGCATAGTTGCACATGAACTTTCCGGCCAGGCAGCTGGTCATGCTGAAAAGCGCCAGCAGCAGCAAAGCTGCGTTCAGAAGTCTTTTCATATCCTAGAAGATGTAGTTGAGACCGATGTTGATGCCGAGGCCTGTGCCGTCGTTCGGGTCGAAGCACTTGCCGAACTCGAAGTTGATGTTGAAGTTCTGGTTCATGATCACGTGCAGACCAGTACCAGCGCTCATGTGGAGTTTCTCGGGGTTGCCGGTGCAGACAGCCGTAGATGCTATCTTCTTCATCTGCTCGAGGTGATAGGGCTGAACTACCATACCCAGGTCGAAGAACGGGTTGAGGGCAAGGGTCCAGTTCTGGTTGATCCAGCGGAACTTGGCGAAGCTCCAGCGGAACTCGTTGTTCATCCATGCGTATCCGTCGCCCTGCAGACGGTTGGTAACAGTACCGCGGAGGGTGCAGGTAGAACCGAGGCCTTCGGTGTTGATCTGCTTCATGTTGATAGACTGGATGGTCTGCAGCATATAGAACGGAGCATTGCCGGCTACGAGGCCCTGGTACGCCAGATGTGTACCGAATACTACGCGCTCACCGAGAGGGAAGAACTGTTTGAAGTGAACAGCCAGCTTGAGATAGTGGTTGTTGTGGTGTGAGATGATGTCGGGGCTGCCGAACATGTAAATTTCGAGGTTGGTACCGCGGGTAGGGTTGTTCTCGTGGTCACGGGTGTCATATACGACGCCGGCCTTGAACTCGAGATGCTTGCCGCCGTCTTTCTCTGCCTGATGGATGACGCCGTTGTCGACATACAAATCATAGAGAGAGTAGTCGTTCGCGTAATTCAAACCGTTATTGACGGCGTGTCCGGTCTTGATGCTCCAGAAGGTCAGACCTCCGGCCCATCCCCAGTTGCTGTCTCCGAACGAGCCCTGGAAGCAGGTCTGGATGCGGAAGATGTCGCGGCGCATCAGGTAAAAGCCCTTGCCGTCTTCTGTGATCTTATCCCAGTCGGGATTGTAGACCGATGCGGCTCCGTTGAAGCCGTAGAAGTTGGTGGTCTTGTTGCCGAAGTATGAAACGGCTGCGCTCACGCGGATGCCGGGAATGAGGTATTTGCTGTCGAAGAAGCTGTGCAGCACGGTATTACCTTTTGAATACTTTGAAATCTCAACGTTGGCCTTCCACATATAGTCGGGATAGGTCGAGCCGTCTCCATACCAGTAGATGTCGGAGAGGGCGCCGTAGTGCCATCCGAGGTCAGATGAGTAACCTACCGCCGGCAGGGGGCCGAAGTTAAGGCCGGTCTTTACGATTTCAGATTTTTCAGCTTCCTGGGCTGAGGCAGTCAGCACGAATGCCAGAGCCAGGAGAGTAGTGAGAATTTTCTTCATGTCAGGTTATAGTTTTGGTTATTATTTGAGTCGTTAATATGTAAAGATAGGAAATATCAGCGAGATTTCAAATCACGCGCGACTTCAGAGGCTGAGGATTCCGTCGCAGTGTGTGGTGACGTTGGGACGGTGGGTGATGAAGATCATGGTCTCGTCCGGGCGGGCTGCGAAGAGACGGTCATAAAGTTCGCTCTCCGTGGCCGCATCCAGCGACGAGCTTATCTCGTCCAGAAGAAGTATCGAGCCAGGGCGCAGAAGACCGCGGGCTATCGCTATGCGCTGAGCTTGCCCCTCGCTGAGGCCGTTGCCGCGCTCTCCGAGCACAGTGTCGATGCCTTCCGGGAGCTCATACACGAAATCGGCGCATGCGATGTGAAGCACTTCTTCTAGCTGGCTGTCAGTGGCGTCGGGAGCTGCAAGCTGAAGGTTGAAACGGATGGTGCCGCTCATCAGCGTATTTCCCTGAGGAACATATACAAAATCGGGCCTGGTGGCCTCTCCGACTTCGAGTGAGCCGTCTTTGCCGTAGATGGTGATGCTGCCGCTGTCGGGACGTATGAAGCCCAGCATCAGACGGAAGAGAGTGGTCTTTCCAGCACCGGTCTCGCCCATCAGGGCTGTCTTGCTTCCCGGGGCGAAATCGAAGTTGAAGCCGCTGAACAACTGGCTGTCGCCGTCTTCATAGCGGAAGCTGACATTGTCGAAACGGATGCCGGACAGGGTGGGATGGAGCATGCTGCCTTCCGGTGCGCTGCCGCTGTTTTCAAGCTCCATCAGGCGGTCCATGCTGGCTGATGAGTGGAAGATCTGGGAGCCCATGTTCATAATAGACATTACTGGCTGCTGGATCTGGCCGACAAGCTGCAGGAAGGATGTCATGATACCAAATGTGATAGCTCCGTTACGAAGCTGCAGTCCTCCCCAGACGAAGGCCAGAAGATATCCCAGGCCGAAAGTAAGCCCCAGAGCGGTGCGCATTATGATGGTGAAGCGAGTGCGGCGCATCACGTCGCCCTTGAGCTGCTGCTGCATGTCGTCCAGACGGCCGGTAACCCATTCTTCGCTGCCCATCGCGCGGAGCACGGCGTTGTATTCGCTGCCTTCCTGGACATGCATCTGGATGCGGCTCTCGTCTTCGCGGATGCTGAGAGTCATCTCACGGAGCTTGCGGCCTACCAGCTTGGTCAGGAAAATGGCCGCCGGAGTCAGGAGTATCAGAGCCCATGCCAGCCAGCGGTCGAAATACCGCAGCAGGAAGAAGGCTCCTGTCAGCTGGATGAGCGTGATGAATATCTGGGGAATGACGTCGGTAAGGGTATCGCTCACTTCGGTGATGTCTTTGGAAAGGCGATAGCTTATGTCGCCGGAGTGCATGTCCTTGCCGGTATAGAGCTGGCGGCGGAAGAGGCTGCTGTACATACGCAGGCGCAACCCGTTGGTGAGCTTCACGCCGGCAACCGTAGTCAGCAGGTAGCTGACCTGGCGGAAAGCCACTCTCAGCACAACGGTCAGCACCAGCCAGAGGATCATTATGGTGACGTCACGGGCCGTGCCGGACATGATGGTTTCGTCGATGAAGCGGCGGCTGAGCCACACCATCATCAATCCGGCGGCAACCTGGGCGGTGCCGGCAAGGATACGTGCCAGCATACTCCAGCGGATGCCGTGCGAGTTACGCCATATCCAGCTCAGATATTTCATTCGATCACGTTAAGCTCGAGCCACTGGGCGAGAGTGGCCTCAATGTCTTTCAGTGCCCGGTCGGGAGCTACATCGTACTCTTCGCACATGGCGACGGCGAGGCTCTGGGCAGTGAATTCACCCTGCCTTATGCCTTCCTTCCATATCCAAGCGGCGGTATTGTTGAGACTGAGCATGCGGCCGAAGTTAATGGCATCCAGGCCTTCGCCTACGATGACGTTCTGTCCGCAGACCTCGCGAAGCACAAATCCTTTCTTAATTTTCATATCTGTATTTTTTATAAATAATCCTCAAGGCGGCAAGCAGATATCTCCTGAGCGGAAGAAGCAGGCGCCATATCCTGGCCTTGAACCGCTGACCGCGGGTCTCCAGAGGGCGGGTGCGGCCGTCGCTGCCGACCACATGAGTGGCGCGGGCCAGGATGGAGGCAGGGGCGCAGCGCTCTACTCCGCGTACATTGCCGTCGCCCATCAGCGTTACGATGCCTTTCTGCCGGTCGATTTTTATTATGCGGTGCAGTACGTAGTGCTCAGGAGCAATCTCAGCTAGCGCAACTATACCGGGCTTCAGGGGGCCGGCCTGCTGCAGGATGACACTCTCCTTGCCTCCGATTATGAACGGGATCATGCTGCGTCCCTTCACCGGGAAGGTCACGCTGACACCGTCCTGCACCAGCTTTACGGCTTCCTTTATGATATCGACATCGTTCATGCAGTTGTTATGGTGTCTTTACAAAGTCTTGCCGCGGCCTCGTCCGGCAGACATTCCAGATGCCATACAGGTACGGCGCCGGCCAGTGTGTTTTCGGTATGATGAAGGCCATCAGCTATCTTCCTGTCCCAGCGCTTGCCTGAAATGCTGGGCATCACGGCTGCGTAGGCTGCCACTCCTGCAAGCCTTGTAATCTTGTTATAGGGAGCCTGGCTGAGAAGGACGATGCCTCCAACAGGGCATTTGACGTTCTTGTAGCATGGCGTCTTGCCGCTCCAGGGCGAGCCGTAGACCCAGGCCGTGCCATCCGGCTTGATGCGCACTGCAGGGTTGTCGTCGTTCATCAGTGCGGTGCCATCAATATACTTCCTCCAAAGGCTGGCATGAGTGCTTTTTCCGGTGCCGCTGCGGCCCAGGAACATGTAACCCTTGCCGTCAAGGCTCACAACCGAGGCATGGAACAGCGCCGTTTCATGGACTGCTGACGCCATCGCGAAGAGGACCATCAGCGCGTTGTCAAGGGCGGATTTTGGAAGATAGCCGCTCAGAAGGAGGGTGGCTTCGGTATAATCCTGTGTGCTTACCAGCCAGCCGGCAGATTTGCCGTTCCAGCGGGTCTCGAAGACAGATTTGCCGTCGTCTGTGTGTCCGCAGATTATCTCCTGGCCCTCTTCTTCCTGGTTGAGTTCCTCGACATAATCGATAGCCTCGCCGTCAGTGACAGTCAGGGAAAACAACGGGGCGGGGGAGTCTTCTGCCAGCTCTGTCTGGAAAGGGGCGTAATTGCCCATCAGCTGGAAGATGCTCTCTTCTGCCTCGACAGTGAAAAGATGGTCTGCGACTATGTATTGACGGGTCTCCATATTCTTAGTATGAGTGGAACAGTTGTATCGGCTGTTGAATAAAATGCTAAGTTAAGCTTTTTTATGAAGAAAGCCACCTTAGTGTGAAAGAGAGTAGGGAAGGTCTCCCGGGGCAGGGGCTGAAGCCGGCTCCGGACTGTCGGTCATTTCGAACTCCAGCACACCGCCGCGAAGGACGTCCTGCTGTGTTATGTAGCGTTTCGTATAGGGTTTGCCGTTAAGTTTCACTGACTTGACGTACCTGTTCTCAGTGCTTACTCCCGGCGCCTTGACAGTGAAGGTCTTGCCGTTGTCCAGCCTAAGTGTCATCTCGGGAAGGAAGGGCGCGCCGAGAACATACTCTCCGCTGCCGGGGCAGACGGGGTAGAAGCCCATGGCTGAGAAGATGTGCCATGCGCTCATCTGGCCGCAGTCGTCGTTGCCGCCGAGACCGTCCTTCTGAGGGATGTACATACGCTCCATTATCTCGCGGATCCAGTATGCAGTGCGCCAGGGTTCGCTTGTCCACTGGAAGAGGTAGGGGATGTGGTGGCTAGGCTCGTTGCCGTGGACATAGCCTCCGATGAGGCAGGAAGCCTCGATGTCCTCGTTGTCGGCATAGTACTTCGGAGCCAGAGGAAGCCGGAAGAGCGTGTCGAGGATGCTCAGGAAACGCTCCTCGCCGCCCATAAGGCTTATCAGGCCGGCTACATCGTGCGGAACGTGGAAAGAAAAGTTGTATGAATTGCCTTCAATGAAACCCTCGCCGTAGGTCTGTCGCGGGTCGGAAGGACTTTTCCAGCTGCCGTCGTCATGGCGTGCCCTTGCGAATGGGCTGTTGCCGTCGAAAAGGTTGCGATAGTTAAGAGCGCGGTTTCTGTAGACTTCTGCCAGCGAATCCTTGCCAAGGAGCAGTGCCGTGCGGTAGATGGTCCAGTCGTCGTAGGCATATTCGAGAGTGGTGGAAGCTCCGGTGGATGATGCTTCGAGAGGCACATAGCCTTTCTCCATATATTCGCCGAGACCTTCCAGATAGGGAACAGTAGAAGTGGCGGTCATCGCTTCGAGGACACGGCCGGGATCGAGTGCCTGGCCCGATGTCTTGTTTGTCTCGATGTCCAGGAATTCGTTAAGGGCCCGGCGGCTGCCTCGCAGGCCGTGTCTTTTCCGGTCAGCATTCTGTCTGATGTCGCTGCGGTCGGAGTCAGGAGTAACGCCGGTGTTGCGGGCTTTCTTGCTGTCACTTGCATAATTAACTCCAAGAGCGTCTGCCAGCACTGATACTGCGTGGTAGCCGCTCATGCACCAGCCTTCGTTGGCCATCAGTGACCATATAGGCAGCAGGCCGTGAGCGCTTTGCGCCTGGTGGTCCAGCATGGATGCTGCCATGTCGGTGGCTCGATGAGGGTGCATCAGAAGCAGCAGGGGATGCTCGGCACGGTAGGTATCCCAGAGAGAGAAGACAGTGTAGTTGTCGCCGTCGGTGTGATGGATTGCTCCGTCCAGACCGCGGTATGCTCCGTCCACGTCGCTATAGATCGAAGGATTGATCATAGTGTGGTACAGAGAGGTGTAGAGCATGCGGAGCTGGTCCGGAGTGCCGACGGCCTCCAGCTTGCTCAGTTCCTTGTTCCAGCTTGCAGCTGCTGCTCGTGCGATTTCGTCGAAGGGCTTCAAGCTTCCGTTCTGAGACAACTTGCAGAGACTCTCAATGCTGGCATCTATGATTCTGTCGGGACTGTATTCGCTTATGGATTCGGCAATGAGATTCTTCAGGGCGCCTTCCACCGAGGTGGAGCTCAGGGCTACTTCCACTTCCAGCGTGTCGTCGCCGCTCCAGTCGAAGTCGAACCAGCAGACTATGCCTCGCCCGGCCATCTCCGGGAAGTTGCGGTTAACGGGGAGTTTCCTCCAGAAACCGTTGTACTGCGAGCGGAC
This sequence comes from Bacteroidales bacterium, assembly GCA_017617655.1. GTDB lineage: Bacteria > Bacteroidota > Bacteroidia > Bacteroidales > UBA932 > Equibacterium. The sequence continues at coordinate 11,154 of JAFZVU010000045.1, read as the reverse complement.
AGTCTCCTTGTAACCGTAGTCTGTTACAGGTTTAGAAAAACGGATGGCGAAATAGGTGTATCGTTCGCGTGCCCAGCCCTGGGTGATGCGGTAGCCGGTGAGAAGATTGTCGCCTTGCATGCGGACGCTTGCCCAGAGAGTCTTGCCCTCGTAATCGTAGATGCCGTGGGAGAGGTCTGCGATGAGGTGGCGGGGCTGGGAGGCTTCGGTTCCGGTGTCTGCCTGGAAAGTGTAACGGTGGCGTGCGGTACGGGTTGTGGCAGTGACTTCCGCACGGATGTCGTAGTCAGAAAGGGTGACAGCATAGTAGCCGGGGCTGGCAGTCTCGCTCTCATGGCTGAAGCGGCTCCTGTAGCCTTGCTCAGGTCTGGCCGCAGTGCCGGGATTGAGATGCAATTGGCCGACAGTCGGCATCAGAAGAACGTCGCCAAGGTCCGAGTGCCCGGTGCCGCTTAAATGAGTATGTGAAAAGCCTGTTATAGTGTTGTCGGAGTAACGGTAGCCTGCGCAGAGAGAATACACTTCCGGCTGGTATTTGCCGGCCACGTTGTGAGGAATAGTGTCGGTGTCCGGGCTTACCTGCACGCCTCCGAACGGTACGCATGCCCCGGGAAAAGTGTGACCCATACCGTCAGTGCCGATGAACGGGTCGACATATACAGTAAGGTCAGCGGTCTGGCCTGCGATCTTCTGGTTGTCAGCCTGGGTTCCCCGGGTGCTGTCGACCCGACCTTCTGACTGGATGTTCTCCATCCCGTTCTTACCGCAATCCTTGCAAATGTGCCTGCCGCAACTCGACAGTACCAGCGCCGCTGCTGCTGTGACTAGCACCGCCAATATAGTGAGTAAAATAAGTCTTCTCATAGATTAAGTATGGATATTTCCCCGGCTCCAAAGTTAGAAATAATTCCCGAAAGGGACCTTCTCCGCCCCGGGTGCGGTAGGTCGGCCAAATTTGGTGCTACCTACCGCAAAATAAGCCATTTTCGCGGTAGGTCTGTCAAATAAAGTAACGACCTACCGCACCCGTTCGATTAAATCAGTAATTATCCAACAGACGTGCTGCTTCAGCATAAGTTATTCCACAGACTCGTGCTATCTGGTTGGCATCTGCGCTGAAGCGGAAACGGACTTGTCGAACGAATTCGTTCTGTTCTGTCTCCGACAAATCTTCAAATGAGTTTTTATTGAACATACTTTTACATAATTCCGGTAGAACTGATAGGATGGTCTGGTCTCTGAACGATGGAAGTTTGTCCTCGGCAGTCTCAATCCGCGTCCTGGCTTTTGATGAACTGGAAAGGAAGTAATTCATCCGTCTGGGAGTTCTATACACTGTCTCGACAGTACGAATATCTATATATGATTGTGGGTAGATATACCCATCTTCGCTGAGTATCCAGTCCTTTGGCAGGCAATCGCAATTGCTTCGCAGAATCCTTTCTCGTGCCCGTTCAGACAAATCGCTTATGGGTCTACCTGACAACCTCGATTGCGTAAAGAATGAATTGCCGGTTCCCCACTGATACTGGCTCGGGTGCAAACAGATATTCGCAGCAACACAATTCATCTGGACATAAGCTATCGCTCTTCTCAGTGAATCATCTACATAATTAACTGGGCGTATATCCACTTTATTTCTGCGTAGAAACGACTGGACACCATGCCTGTTTCTGAAATACTGTGAATACCGTCTTTTAAACTGGCAAATAAACCTTTCTACATCCATTAGTCTACCATACAACACGAAATGCACATGATTCGACATCAGGATAAAAGCAAGGACGTCAACATCAGGACAACAAGCGGCCTGGATAGCCACATAATTCATGGCCACCTTAAAGTCACTGTCGTCACGGAACCATAGGCCATTTTCGAGATGTTCCGTAGTGAGCAAATAAAAGTCTTTCATAATCATCAACCGGCACTTTTGCCAGCGAGGTAAAGATATTGCCTTATCTTTGCCTAGTCGTATATTAAACGTTTAAGTATGGATAATGTTTTGCTGGCGCAGATGCAGTCCCATGCAGACCCTTCACAAGTGGCAGGACTCTCCCGTTTCTTCAAAACCGGGCCAGGTCAATATGGCGAAGGCGACAAGTTCCTGGGAATCAAGGTTCCAGTGACTCGCGAAGTCGTAAAACAAAGTTGGAATTCTTTATCTGTTTCCGAACTTGAAGAATGCATTGTCAATGATTATCATGAAGTGAGGCTGGCGGCGCTCCTTTCTTTGGTTGAAATTTTCAAGCATGCGGGCAAGAGGTCGTCTTCCAAAAGCAGGCAGACGTCTGAGCTTGGAATAGCGAATCCGATTGTTTCATCTGGATCAGCGTTGGCAATGACGCGTGAGGACTGCGTGCAGTTCTATCTGAAGCACACTGACTACATCAACAACTGGGACCTGGTGGACTTGAGCTGCTACAACATTCTTGGCGAATGGCTCCTTGACAAGGACCGCACACTGCTCTACGACCTGGCGCGCGACGGTAAGACTATCTGGGAGCAGCGCATTGGCATGGTGAGTACAATGACATTCATACGTCACGGCCAGCTGGATGACACTTTTGCCATCGCAGATATCTTGCTGCACCATCCTCACGACCTTATCCACAAAGCCGTCGGCTGGCTGCTCCGGGAGGCGGGGAAGAAAGACAAGCACGCTCTCGAAGCGTACCTTCTGGGACCCGAACCCGAACGACAGACCTCTTCTGAAGGCAAGTCGCAACATTTCCGTTATCAGACCATGCCGCGAACGATGCTGCGTTACGCTATCGAGAAGTTTTCGGAGGCTGAACGGCAGGCATATCTCTCCGGAAAGGCGGAGTAGCCTTCAATCCTGTTTCATCACACCATGTAATTACATTGGACTGCGGTAGGTCTGCGTCTTTTGGGACGACCTACCGCAAAATCGGCCTTTTTCGCGGTAGGTAGGACAGTTTTTAGCAGACCTACCGCACCCCGCCTTGAAATAACTACTCTTCTGCTTCTTTCTTGGTAGTTTTCCTGGATCTGGAAGACTTTTTCTCCTGAACATCTGCTTCGGGAGTGTCTCCAGCCTCACTCTTGACGGCATCCTTGACCTCTACTTTGACTTCCTCTTCCGCCTTCTTCTCTTCCTTCTTCTTCTCGAAGAGGGAAACGATACGGCTTACTATGGAAGTAACTCCGTCCATGTAGGAGCCGGGACTGGTGTAGAACGATTTTGCTTCGCCGAAGCTCTGGTTGATGCGGCACTCCTCGCGAGTCAGAACGACTTCGTTGCGCAGGATGGCCTTTTCAAGATCATCCTGATTGTGAGCGACTTCGTTGCCATGCGGGAAGAACGACTTCACGAAGGATGAAACGAGTGTGTTTCGGAACAGGACTTTGCGCAGCAGGAATACTACCACCAGAATCAGCAGCAGGGCGCCTGAAACTATGAATGCGCCGGCGGCGTAGCTGCCGAGAGCTTCACCGATCCACAGCACGAAGGCGAAAGACAGTGTGAGCACAAGAACTGCTATAAGTATAAATACGAGTACGACCCAGAATATCTTCCCTGTGCCGGAGGACAAGGCTTTCACTGAGCGCAGTTTGACATTGTCCCACTGGGCGCCGACATAGTTGCGGGCGTCACTGGCCAGATTCTCTGCCGGACGTACGAAATAATTGGAATCACTCATTTGCGGGGGCCTCCTTTCCTTTTTCGCTGCAATGTTTGTCAAGGAATTCATCGACTTTGCGGCGGAACTCCTTGCGGTTCTCCTCACCGTTCTGAGGAGCTATCATGATGCCCAGCATGACGCCGGCGGCCAGGCCGGCCATAAGGGCCAGAAAAGTGTTAGCTTTCATATTATTACAATTTAAGATACATCATATCAAGCTTTTATCCATGCTATCAGCACAATCACCGCACTTATAAGCAGTAGGAAAAGAATGAACAGCCCCAGATAAAACAAGCCAGTTTTCACGGTCAGGCGGAAGGCCTTGCCGCCGCTGACACCTAACCACTGGTAGTAATCGATAGTCATCAGTATAGCCATAAGTCCGACTCCAATGGTGGTGTTTTCTCCTAATGACAACAGCAGGGCGAACAGCATGAAGAAACTGAACTGACATAGGATATACGCCGACCCGGCAGCGGCTGCAGACATTCCGATCTTGTATTTCCGAAGCGCCAGAGCCATCGCCAGCCAAAGGAAGATGAACTTGCCGAGGAACAGAGGGATACCCTGACTCCTGAGCTTTCCTTCAAGGGCGGCGACTGCCGCTTCCGCACGCGTGTCCACTTCATCGGGGTACTGGTCCAGAAACAGGAACAAATAACCGCGTTTGACGATATCGATCGTATTGCGGAGAATGCCTGATCCAAGCTCGTCGTCCGTGTCATACGACATCTTCAAGATAGCAGGCTCAGACTTCTCTTGCTGGACAGGCTGCATGATGGCAGAAACCAAAGCGAAGAATGCGTAGAAAATAATCAGTGAGGCAAGGGGAGCGAGATAATTGTCATGCTTGCCGCCTATATAATCCCTTATCATGTATCCCGGGCGCAGCAGCAGGTGTGAGAATGTACGCTTGCCGTCTTCGTTCATAAAAGGAATAGAGTCGAAAGCACCCTTATAGAAACCTCCGGAATCCTTGCTGCGGGCCTTGCCGGCTTTCCTCCACGGAAAGTATCCTAGCTTCTGCCAGATCCTGAAAGCGCGGCGTCTGGCCGCAAGGTCATGTTTCTTCTTCTTTCCCATCTTTCAAATGGCTTGTGATTCCGGACACTAAGATACTCCCTTTGTTACAAAAAATGATTAACTTTGGTAAGAAACTTGATATCCAGACGGTCATGTCACGACTCTTCAAACTTCTGCTGCTCGCCAGTCTGCTGTTCGCCGCCATCCCCGGCCGCGCGCAGACCATCACCAATTCCAACTACCAGACGGTCGCCAACATCAAATCTGACGGCACCATCCAGGACAAGTCATACCACACCGTCGGCCATATCAAGAAGGACGGCACCATCCAGGACGCCAGCTACCGCACCATCGGCCATCTGAAGGACGACGGCACTGTCCAGGATGCCAGCTACCGGACCGTCGGCCACATCAAGAAGGATGGCACCGTGCAGGATGCAAGCTACCGCACCATCGGCCATGTCAAGGACGACGGCACTGTCCAGGACTCCAACTACCGCACCATCGGCCACGCCAAGGATATTCCGACACGCTGGGCGGCATTCTATTTCTTCTTCAGCACATATTAATGTATATTTGCAGGACAATACCTGCAGAATGTACCAGACCCAAGGCCTCAAGAACAGCCGCATCGAAGTGGCTGACGCCCTCAGGGGCATTGCCGTAATCGGCATCATCCTTTACCACTCAGTAGAACATTTCAACCTCGGCACTCCAGAAGTGAGCTGGGCTCTGCCTTTCGACGGCAAAGTATTCAATATCCTTACGGTCCTTCTGTCCGGCAAGATGTATGGCATCTTCGCACTGCTGTTCGGTCTGAGCTTCTTCATCATGAGGGATAACCAGGCCCAGAAGGGGAAAGACTTCTCGCTGCGCTTCGCATGGCGCATGCTTCTGCTGCTGGGTTTCGGCATCATCAATCTGGTGTTCTACGACGGCGACATCCTTACTTTCTACGCTCTCTGGGGCTTGCTGATGATTCCGGCCGGCTACCTCTGCACTCCTCTGCTCTGGGCCGTCACCATCTTGCTGCTGATCCAGCCTGTGGAGATTTACAGTCTGCTGAGCGGCTGGCGGCCGGACATCTCTGCGATGGGCAAATACTATATGGAAATCGGCCGGACCGGTGCTGACGGCACCTTTCTGGAGCACGCTGCAGCCAGCCTGCAGTACGGCTTCAAGGCATCATGGTTGTGGTTCGTAATGAAAGGCCGCGTCACACAGACCATCGGCCTGTTCTTCCTCGGTATACTCTTCGGGCGGCACCGCCTCTTCTACAATGAGGGCAACCACCTCAAAATATGGCGTGTGGTATGCATCGTGACAGCGCTGGCTGTGGCAGCCGGCTCGATTGCTGGCAAGTGGAACAACGGCAATGTCTTCTTCGGCAAGATCGACTCGCTGATCCATCCTCTTTACAATCTGGCCATGCTGCTGCTTATTGTTTCCGGCGTCGTACTGCTCTGGTACGCTTTCAAGGGCTTCCGCAAGGCATTGTCACATATATGTTTCTTCGGCCGGATGTCGCTGACCAACTACCTGATGTCCTCCATCCTTGGCAGTTTCATCTTCTACGGCTGGGGCCTGGGCATGCACTACGTCTTCGGCACGACCTGGTCTTTCCTTGCCGGCATCGCAATCGTCGTGCTGCAGATCATCATACTCCGCCAGTGGGCGAAGAAGCATCAGCGCGGCCCTCTGGAGACCATCTGGCGCAAACTCACATGGCTTGGCAGCAAGTAATTCCTTACCAACCTGATCTGAACTATGAAAAAAATGAATATCCCCTTGATGGCCACCTTGCTGGTGCTGTCCATCATTGTATGTCCGATCCTTTATTTCACCGTAGGCCCTAAGCTGGACGCCACCCAGATGGACGCGCTGAAGACTCTCCTGATAATAGCCGGATGCAGTGCGGCATTCTGTTTCATAGTCGGCGAGGCCACCGGCAACAACAGCCAGATGGACAAGCTCTGGAGCCTGCTGCCCATCGCGTACACGTGGATTATAGCAGCCAAGGGCGGAATGGGTCCGAGGCTGGTGGTGATGGCGGTCCTGGCCACTCTTTGGGGAATCCGACTGACCTTCAATTTCGCCCGCAAGGGAGCCTACAGCCTTAAGTTCTGGGAAGGTGTGGAAGACTATCGCTGGGCAATCGTCCGCTCCGGCAGCACCTTCCGCAAGCGCTGGGCATGGACTCTGTTCGACCTCGGCTTCATTTCAATCTATCAGAACGCACTGGTGCTTATGACTACTTTCCCCGCACTGGTGGCCATGCGGTCTGACGCCCCCTTCGGCTGGATTGACTGCGTTGCTGCGGTGCTGATGCTTGCCCTGATCATCTGGGAGACTGTCGCCGACGAGCAGCAATGGGCATTCCAGACCCGCAAGCATGCTTTGCTGGCAGAGGGTCGCAAGCTGGAAGATCTTCCTGCGCCTTACAACAAGGGATTTAACACTGTCGGCCTGTGGAGCCGCAGCCGCCATCCGAACTATTTCGCAGAGCAGAGTATCTGGGTGGCATTCTACATTTTCTCAATCGGTGCCGGCATGGGCATCCTGAACTGGAGCGTCATCGGAGCACTGCTGCTTGTTGTCCTCTTCCAGGGCAGCTCGTCGCTCGCAGAGGAAATCAGCGGCGGCAAATATCCGGAGTACGGCCTCTACTGCCAGCGCGTGAACCGCTTCTTCCCCGGGAAGAAATATTGATGAAGTGCGGTAGGTCGTTGCTTTTTTCGACCGACCTACCGCAAAAACGGCTTATTTTGAGGTAGGTCGTACATAATCTTGCTGACCTACCGCACTTGGACGGCTCGCAAGTTTTCTGTATATTTACAGAAACAAATTTCTTTATCCGATGAAAAGAATCATTTGCATCTTTCTGATGCTGGCGGGATGCATGGCAAGAGTGTCGGCGCAGAATCCTCAGCAGCCGAGCTGGCTTAGCGACGCGGTTTTCTATCAGATCTATCCCTCTTCATATCAGGACAGCGACGGCATCGGCATCGGGGATATCCCGGGCATAATATCTCGTCTTGATTATATACAGTCGATAGGGGTGACGGCTATCTGGCTGAACCCGGTGTATGTGTCTGGATGGACTGACGGTGGATATGACGTGATCGACTTCTACCGCGTGGACAAGCGTTTCGGTACGAATTCCGACCTCATGGAACTGATCCGTCAGGCTCATGCGCGTGGCATCAAGGTGGTGATGGACCTCGTGGCCGGACACTCATCCGACCAGTGCGAATGGTTCCTGCAGTCGAAGGAAGCTCCGGACCTGCGCTACTCCGACTATTATATCTGGCCCTCATTCAAACCTGAGGGAGTCACCGGCCCCGACGCTGCTCTGCTCAGCAAGTTCGTAGCCACGGACGCCCCGCGCGGGCCTTTCTATATCAAGAACTTTTTTGACACCCAGCCTGCGCTTAACTTCGGTTTCGCTAATCCCAATCCTAAGCACCCTTGGGAACAGGCTGTCGACGCTCCCGGCCCGATGTCTATGCGACGCGAGCTCAAGAACATAATATCCTTCTGGATGGACAAAGGTGTTGACGGCTTCAGGGTGGACATGGCAGCCAGCCTTGTCAAGAACGACCCTGACAAGTCTGCAACAATAAAGTTATGGAAGGACGACCTGATGAAATGGTTCGGCAGCGAATATCCGGAAGGAGTGCTGATCGCCGAGTGGTTCAATCCCGAGCAGTCTATCGAAGCCGGATTCGACCTCGACTTCTTCTGCCACGACGGCCGCTACAACTACTCTACACTGTTCTTCTACGGCCGCCGCGGTTTCGGCCCGAATGCCACACAGTCTGTCCCTTATTTCGACGAGGCTGGCGCCGGAACCTTGAAAGAGTGGTATGACCTCTATACTTATCAGTACGATGCCGTCAAAGGCAAGGGCTATGTCTGCATGCCTACCGGCAACCACGACTTCAACCGCGTCTGCACTGAAGGTCGCACGAATCCTGAAGAGCTCAAGGTAGCCATGACCTTCTTTCTGACTATGCCGGGCGTGCCGTTCATCTATTACGGCGACGAGATCGGCCTCAAGCAAAATCCCGCAGCTCCTTCAACTGATGGTTCCGGTTTCAGGGCTGGCTGCCGCATCCCCATGCTCTGGAATGCCACCACAAACGCCGGCTTCTCGACGGCTCCCATTGAGAAGATATACATCCCTCAGGATCCCGACCCGAACCGCATGACAGTCGAGAAGGCTGAGGCTGACCACAATTCGCTGCTGTACTACGTCCGTGCGATGCTCCAGCTTCGCAAGGAGGTCAAGGCTCTGGGCGCAGATGCCTCATGGAGACTGGTCAGCTCGCTCGACCAGCCGTATCCGATGGTGTATGAGAGGAAGCTCGGAAGCGAGCGCTGCTACGTGGTGCTGAACCCTTCCGCAAAAGCAGTGACAGTCACCCTTCCTTCAGAGCCTTCGAAGCCTGAGCTGATAGGCGGCAACTACAAGAAATGCACTTACAAGCAGACTAAGAAAGGGGACGTAGTCAGCATCTCCCCGGTGTCTGCAGCAATCTATAAGTTCTAGATATGGATGCAGTGAAAGTTATAGAAATCAAGAAGAGTGTTTTTGAAGACAACGACAAGGATGCAGCGGCGCTGAGGCGTCAGCTGAAGGAGAGGGGAGTGTACCTGCTCAACCTTATGTCATCGCCTGGCAGCGGCAAGACGACTACGCTCATCCAGCTGCTGAATCGAATCAAGGATAAAGTTCGCGTGGCTGTGATGGAGGCTGACATCGATTCGGATGTCGATGCCGTGAAGATACTTGAGGCGACCGGAGTGCATTCTATCCAGCTCCATACTGGCGGCATGTGCCACCTGGACGCTGAGATGACCCGCCAGGGCCTCGCAGGCCTGCCGGAAAACGGTCTGGATCTGGTAATTCTGGAGAACGTCGGCAATCTGGTATGCCCGGCGGAGTTCGACACTGGTGCCTGCCGCAACGCCATGATCCTGTCCGTGCCCGAAGGCCACGACAAGCCTCTCAAATACCCCCTGATGTTTACCGTATGCGACCTTGTCATTATTAACAAAATCGACGTGCTGCCGTATTTCGATTTCGATATGGATAAATGCGCCGAGTATGTCCACATGCGCAATCCCAAGGCCGGAATAATCCCCATCTGCGCCCGCACCGGCGAAGGTGTTGACGTCCTTGCGGACTGGATACTGAAGGAAGTGGGGACTTGGAAGACTGCCCCTGAAGTATAAAAACAATAAAACACTATAGCTTATGCCTGAAATGTCGACAAAGTTCGTCCCCAAACACAAAGGGGATAAGAACCCGAACCCGAAGCTCCTGAAATTCGTCCGCCATGTGACGGACCGCGTTCCCGGAAAGATCAAGATGGATTCCGACGCCCCCGAATACTGGGGCCTGGCCTGCATCTTCGAGGACGAGATGGATGCCGTAACCCGCGAGGCGGCTCTCGACCTGTTGCTGGACATGCTGCCGAAGGATTTCTTCAAGGTGCGCAAGCATCACAGCTACGAGCTGCTGCACGAGATGAACGCAGCCAAGCACTACACCCCTGACGACGCATCTCTGGACGAGTTGCTCGACAAGCTGTCGTACTTTGGCATGGTGGAGTATGACTACGGAGACAAATACACCAAGGACGGCCCTATACCCGGCACTACCTACAATCGCGAAGACCGCGTATACTGGGTGCCCATGTTCGTGCCCGGCAGCGCTGAGTACACCAACATGAATACCGACCTGATGGACAAGCATCCTGAACTGGCGATGTTCTTCGAGCGCATGACTTTCCTGCCTCTGGAGAAAATCACTCCGATGGTGCCTATGGGTGGAAGCGGTATCGGTATGCACGTTATCCCGGTGGAGAAGGCCATCTCGATGGAAAACCAGTCGGTGGATATAGAGCACCTCTCATACTGGCTGAAACGCTATGAGGGGCATCTGGGAGTTGGCATCTGCAGCTGCCGCTACGGCCGCAAGAAAATGGACGAGGGCTGTGCGGACGACTACCGCGACTGGTGCATCGGCGTCGGCGACATGGCTGACTACTGTGCGGAGACGGGCCGCGGCCATTACATTACATACGACGAGGCTATGGCTATCCTCCGCAAGGCCGAGGACCACGGTTTTGTCCATCAGGTTACAAATATCGACGGTGAGGGCAAGATCTTCGCCATCTGCAACTGCAACGTCAAGATATGTAACGCGCTGCGTACATCTCAGCTGTTCAACACTCCGAACCTTTCCCGCAGCGCATACGTAGCCAAGGTGGATCCCAAGAACTGCGTGGCCTGCGGCCGCTGCGTGGAGTATTGCCCCGCTGGCGCCGTCAAGCTCGGGCAGAAGCTCTGCACTAAGAGCGGCCCCGTAGCGTATCCCAAGCAGGAATTGCCGGATGCGGCGAGATGGGGCGAGCACAAGTGGAACGAGGACTATCGCGACCGCAACCGCATCAACTGCTACGACACCGGCACCTCCCCG
>JAFZVU010000044.1 GCA_017617655.1 Bacteroidales bacterium | reverse complement strand
GCCGCAACATGGCCGGCGCCTTCGCCCTCAATGAGCGCGTCCTGCGCAGCCTCCATGCCGCCGGCGTTCAGCGCATCCTCCTCGTCGACGACGTGCTCACCACCGGCAGCACCATCGCCGCCGCGGCCGCCGTCCTCCCCTCCTCCTTCCGCCTTTCCGCCGCCACGTTGGCCTGCGTGGAATGACAGGTCTCTGGCATCCTACGTTGGCGCTGCTACCCTGGCCTGCGTGTAATAACAGGGTCCTCCCTTCTTTGCTCCGTACGAGCGGCTAGGACTATAAATAAGTCCCTTGCCCAACACCTTTTCGCTTCCGGCGGGGGGCTTCTGTATACAGTGCGGTAGGTCTGCAATTTTTTGGATCACCTACCGCATTTTGGGCCTTTTTTGCGGTAGGTCAGCCATTTTTCGTCAGACCTACCGCACTTACATCTTGCGTGTTTTATAAAACGTAGAATATCTGCGAAAAAATCCAAGACCCCCATATCCTTCCGAGGGGGAGGTCTTTACAGAAACCCGTGAAAGTAAGGAGATTTCAAATCACGGCCTATTCAGATCCACTCGACGGAGCTGAGATCGAGGGGCTCGGGCCGTTCGTCGAGGTCCGGGGCGTAGTAGAAGGCGTATCCCTTCAGCGAGCGAGGGATGCGGCTCAGGAATTCGAGGGCAGGCTCGCCATAGTCGCCCGATGCGCCGTAGAGCAGCATAGTCTTCTTCTCGTCGTCCTTCTCATACCAGCCGCCGCCATACACCTTGCCATATCCTTTCGCAAGGTCGCAATGATTGTACACTTTGCCGTAGATAAACGTGCCGGCAAGGGGCCTGTCTGGGAAAGCCATTATTATGAACTTCGGATACATAGTGGAACTTTGTCTATATCGTCGAACTACAGATACATCGTGAAACTACAGATACATCGTGAAACGATGGATACACTTCCCCAAAGGTACGCTTTTCTGCACATTTTCCCAGCCGCCCGGCACGCAGGTGCTCCTATCGTCCCATTCGGTGGGACGATGGGCGCAAAAAAGGGGGTAAAACGCTCCTATCGTCCCAGAAGTTGGGACGATGGGCGCAGATGGAGAACAAAGTGCTCCCTCCGGTCCACGCTCTGGACCGGTAGGCGCAGAAATGGGGGCAAAGTGCTCCCTCCGGTCCACGCTCTGGACCGGTAGGCGCGGGAGAGGGGGCGAAAGGTCATATCTCCAAGGCGGGCGGGAGGTGTTCCGGATGAAAATAATTGCGATTTCGCAAAAATGCACTATCTTCGCGCCACTAACATACGAGGAGGACAGATTTGACTGCTTGCAACCTCCACCTAAAAAAATGCTAAAATGAAAACAAACTATCTGTTTACATCCGAGTCCGTTTCCGAAGGACATCCCGACAAAGTCGCCGACCAGATTTCAGACGCCATCCTTGACGATTTTATGCGTCAGGACCCCGCAAGCCACGTGGCATGCGAAACTTTTGTAAGCACCGGCCTGGTAGTGCTGGGCGGTGAAGTATCATCAGCCGACGCATACGTCGACATCCAGAAAGTGGCCCGCGAGGTCATCCGCCGCATCGGCTACACCAAGAGCGAATACAAGTTCGACTCCGAGAGCTGCGCAGTGATCTCAGCCATCCACGAGCAGAGCGCCGACATAGCGCAGGGAGTCAACAGGGCAGACGCTCTCGAGCAGGGCGCCGGCGACCAGGGCATAATGTTCGGCTATGCCTGCAACGAGACTGCCGACTACATGCCGCTGCCTCTCACACTCGCCCATAAGGCCCTGATGATCCTGGCCGACATCCGCCGCGAGAATCCGAGCCCGATGCCGTATCTGCGCCCGGACGCCAAGAGCCAGTTCACCATCGAATACAGCCCCGAAGGCCAGGCAGTGCGCGTGCACACCTTCGTGCTTTCTACCCAGCATGACGAGTTTGACGAGGAGAAAGCAATGCAGCGCCGCATCCGCGAAGATGTGAAGAACATCCTCATCCCCCGCCTGAAGGAGACCATGGGGCCGAAAGTCGCAGCCCTCTTCGACGACAAGCTCATTCTCCATGTCAACCCCACCGGCAAATTCGTCATCGGCGGCCCTCCCGGCGACACCGGTCGTACCGGCCGCAAGATCGTAGTTGATACCTACGGCGGACGCGGAGCCCACGGCGGCGGAGCCTTCAGCGGCAAGGACGCCAGCAAGGTTGACCGCAGCGCCGCATACGCAGCCAGGTACATCGCCAAGAACATGGTGGCGGCAGGTGTGGCCGACGAAATCCTCGTGCAGTTGTCATACGCAATCGGCATCGCAGAACCGGTGAGCATCTTCGTGAACACCTTCGGCAAGAGCCACTCCAGCCTTGACGACAGCGAGCTGGCGCAGCGCATCGGCAGCATGTTCGACCTCCGTCCGGCAGCCATCATCGCCAAGTTCGGCCTGCGCAATCCCATCTTCGAGCCCACGGCGGCATACGGCCACTTCGGGCGCACTCCCTACAAAGCCCCTGTGGAGCTGGTCCGCGGCGGCAAAAAAATAACCGAAGAACTTCAATTCTTCGGCTGGGAGCTGCTCGACAGCGTGGAGCTCTGCAAAAGCCTTCTGTAAGACTACCTCTTCGGGTGCTGGGTAATTGTGAAGTACCTGGTAGAAGTATTTGAACTTTCGTACTTTGCCTGAAGCTTAACCTTGAAGGTCCTTTCGACATCAAGAGTCGAAGGGGGCACTGTGACTGTGACCGTCCATGTGCCGGCGATGCCTGAGTCGGGGGTGAAGGAGATCCCCTCGTCTTCGGTGGTGGCAGTCCAGGTGGCGTTCGAGACGAAAGTGGTGGTGGCCTGCCCTCCCTCGGGGCCTATTTCAGCCAGGGCAGGATAGATGTTTGTGCCGACACTATAATCTTCGCAGGAGCTCAGAATGAGCGCTGCGGCCATGATGGCAAATGCGAAGAAACGTTTGAATCTCACTGCGATATTGTTTGAATCGGTTGGGCAAATTTAAGATATTAAATGATATCTTTGCAAAAATTCTGCCGCGTATGAAAAAAGTGTTGATGGCGATATTGGCTGCAGCAGTGCTTGCAGCAGCGGCTGCCGGTGCGGCTTCCTGCGAGAAGTACGTCCTGCCGGAGCTCTCCCTGAGCCAGGACACTCTGCTGGTAAATAAATCTGCGCAGCAGCTGTCGCTGACAGTCAACTCCAACGTGCAGTGGGAATTCGACGTTGCAAGCGCCCAGGTGGAATGGGTCATCTTCGACCCCGAGTGGGGCGAAGTGGGCAGGAAAGTGACAATCTCGGTAGAAGAAAATACCAGCGGCGCCGTCCGCAAGGCGGCAATACCGGTCCAGTCTCAGACCATCCAGAAACAGCTGCTGATCGTCCAGTCGGGGGATGAAAACCTGCCCGAAATCTAAGGCATCTCCCTCAGTCTTACTTCAATTCCGGAACCTTCAAGATCTGCGCAGAGCTGCGCAAGGTCGGTGACTTCTTCGACCTGTCCGTAATGGTACGGGTAGAAGATGCGAGGCTTTATGATCTTGGCGGCATTGACGGCCTGGCGCACAGTCATCGTGAAGGGCTGGTTAACGGGCAGGAAGGCGATGTCGATGCCGGTCCCTGCGAGCCTGTGGATAGCAGGCACGTCCTCGGTGTCGCCGGAAACGTAGACCTTCAGCCCGTCGAAGGTCAGGATGTAGCCGTTGTCGCGGCCCGTCGGGTGGAAATGCTCCCTCATCAGGTAGTTGTAGGCCGGCACCGCCTCTACGCTGAAGCCTTTGCGGAAATTGAGCGAATCACCGTTGGCCATTATCTCGATGTCCCTGTCGTCCCTGTCGGGGATGGCTGCCGCCACGGTCTTGGTGCAGACGATGGTGGTGTCCTCAGTTGAAAGCTCATCCAGCGCCCTGAGGTCGAAGTGGTCGTCGTGCTGGTGGGTGTAGAGGATGAAGTCGGCTTTTTCGCAGCCGCTGTAATCGAACAGCACTGAAGTAGGGTCGACGTAGATGACTCTGTCTCCAAATCTGAACTTCAGACTTGCATGGACTATGAAGGTGATTTCCAGCTTCTTACCAGAAGCGGTCTCGAAGGTGTCGGTGACGAGGTTTTTCATGGTTTGAGGTGTTTCTCCTACAATATTACAAAATATAGGTGGAATGTTGATAACATGTTTATTGTTGTTCAATCAAAGATTGAAAATATTTATATTTTTGGAGCAGAATTACCAACAAATTTCAACTAAATAACTACCTATGAAAAAAGCTTTTAAATGCTTGCTTGCATCATTGGCAGCCCTGTTTGTGACAGTGTCCGCCTTTGCGCAGGTGACCAATTCATCTCTCGGTGGTATGGTGGTTGACGAAATAGGCCTGCCCGTCATCGGCGCCGGCGTCGTCGCAACCCACGTGCCTTCGGGAACTGTTTATGGGGCAGCAACGAACGCTCAGGGTCGTTTCACCATCAACGGTATGCGTCCCGGCGGTCCTTACTCTGTAGAGGTTTCCAGCCTCGGTTATCAGACCGCCACATACACAGACATCACCCTTCAGCTTGCCGAGACTTACAGTCTCAACGCTACTCTGAAAGAAGAGAGCCTGACCCTCGGCGAGTCTGTGGTTATCGCAACAGCTTCTTCAAAGTTCGCTACCGAGAAGACAGGTGCTGCAACCAACATCAACAACGACCAGCTGGTCGCACTTCCTAACGTTAACAGAAGCATCACTGACGTTACCAAAGCTTCTCCTTACGGTGGCGCAGGTATGAGGATTGCCGGAAGCGACGGCCGTACTTCTAGCTTCACGGTCGACGGTGCCAGCTTCAACAACAACTTCGGTCTTTCATCAGCACTCCCCGGCGGCGGCAACCCTATCTCAATCGACGCCATCGAAGAGATGCAGATCGTGGTTTCTCCTTATGATGTCCGTCAGACCAACTTCATCGGAGGTGCAGTCAACGCTATCACCAAGTCAGGTACCAACACCTTCAAGGGAAGCGCCTACATCTACCACCGCAACGAGAACATGCGTGGTGACGTGGCAGCCGGCGAGACCATCGCCACGGCCCGCGACCGCGACCGCAACACCACTTACGGTTTCACCCTCGGCGGCCCGATCATCAAGAACAAACTCTTCTTCTTCGTAAACTTCGAGAAAGCTACCACCCCTACCCAGATTACTTCATGGCGTCCTTCTACCGACGGTGTTGCAGTTCCCGACCAGAACATTTCCCGCACTACTGTAGCCGACATGGAGAGGGTTAAGAAGTATGTTGAGGGCTATGGCTACGATCCCGGTTCTTATAATGACTTTTCAGGTCAGGAAGGAGACACCAAGGCCCTTGCCCGTCTGGACTGGAACATCAGCGACAAGCACCACCTCGCAGTCCGCTACAACTACACTTTGAACAGGGCCTGGACTCCTACCAACGCCTCTTCTTCAAACTGCGGTCAGCGTACTACCTTCGCCCGTCTGTCGCAGTATTCAATGGCCTTCTCAAATTCAGTTTATTCATCTGATAACGTGGCCAACACCTTCTCGTTCGACTTGAACAGCCGTTTCAGCAACAACCTGTCAAACCAGCTGCTCGTCACCTATTCAATCCTCGACACAAGGCGTGGCTCACCGTCTGAACCGTTCCCGTTCGTGGACATCCTCGACGGCACCGGCACCATCACTCCTTACATGTCAGTCGGCTACGAGCTCTTCACATGGCACAACGGTTACCACAACCGCAGCATCACTGCCAAGGACGACGTAACCTACTACTTCGGGTATCACAAACTGATGGCAGGTGTCAGCTACGACTACCAGATGGTGGACAACGTGTACATGCGTAACGGTACCGGTTACTACCGCTACAACTCTCTGGACGACTTCCTCAACAAGGCAGCTCCCGAGACCGTCGCCCTCACTTACGGTTATGACGGAACAGAGGCTCCCGGCGCCCGCGTACGTTATCACAAGGCAGCCATCTACGCTCAGGACGAGTGGAACCCCACTTCAAAACTGAAACTCACTGCTGGCCTCCGTCTCGAGACCATCATCTATGACAACCAGGATGTGATCCGCAACAACGCCATCTACAATATCGACTACAACGGATATCACGTAGATACAGGCACATGGCCCACTCCGAAGCTCCAGGCTTCTCCCCGTATCGGTTTCACATACGACGTGCTCGGCAACGGTGACCTCAAGTTCCGTGGCGGTACCGGTCTGTTCACAGGCCGTCTTCCCCTCGTGTTCTTCACCAACATGCCTTCTAACTCATCGATGTACCAGAACGTAACATCTGCAACCACCAAGTACAAAGACGGTCAGATCAATGAAAAAGCTTCTGACCTTGCCATCCTCCAGGCTTTCGAAGGCAAGTTTATCACCGACAAGGATGAGCTCCTCAAATATTTGAACAGCCTCGATCCTGAGAAGTACCCGCTCACCATCACTCCTGACAAGGGTACCGTCGGTTCAAGCTTCGCAGCCGTAGACCCGAAGTTCAAGATGCCGCAGATCTGGAAGACATCTCTCGCTATCGACTACAATCTGCCGTTCTCATTCCCGTTCAGCATCACTGCCGAGGGTATCTTCAACAAGAACGTCAATGCAGTCTACATCCAGGACCTCAACATGAAGCCCGTCAACGGTTTCTCACGCCTCAACGGTGCTGACAACCGCCTCATCTTCCCGTCTGACTACACTTACACCAAGACTTCTGCATATTTCCTGCAGAACACCAGCAAGGGTTACGGTTTCATCGGTAGCTTCCAGATCAACACCACTCCGGTCGAGGGTCTGAACATTACTGCCGCTTACACCCACACCATTTCAAAGGAACTCACCGGTATGCCTGGTAGCGACGCTACTTCAGCATTCACCTACATTCCTTCAATCAGCGGCCCGAACAACCCCGTGCTTCACAATTCAGAGTATGTTACTCCTGACCGTTACTACGTGAACCTCACTTACAACGACCGCAGCAACAACCACTACAGCTTCTTCTATGAGGCATGGCGCGGTGGCAGCAACTACTCTTACATGTATGCAAACGACCTCAACGGCGACAACTACAACTACGATGCAATCTACATCCCGACCGAGACCGACTATAAGGAAGGTCAGGTGAAATTCGTATCTGCCGACGACGCCAACCGCTTCTTCGCATACGCCCGCAAGGATCCGTATCTGTCTAAGCACATGGGTCAGTACGCCGAGGCCTACAGCGTATACACTCCCTGGGTACATCGCCTCGACTTCCACTACGCACACGACTTCACAGTACGCGTAGGCAACACCAAGAATACCCTCCAGCTCAACCTCGACATCCACAATCTGCTCAACCTCTTCAACAGCAACTGGGGAGTAAGCAAGTATATGAACCCCGAGCTCAAGAGCGGCCGTATCCTCAAAGTGGACAGCATCGGTGCTGACGGTATCCCTGTAATTTCTACGATTCCTGCAGTTAACGCTGACATCGATATCTGGACACCCAGCGTTGGTATCGGCCAGGTTTGGTCTGCACAGATCGGTGTCAAATATTTGTTCAACTAATAATGCTCAACTAAGATGAAAACAAGATATTTCTTACTCTCGGCAGCATTAGTTTTCGTAACCCTTCTTACAGGGTGTACTGCTGAAGAAATCCTGAAACTCAACAATATTCAGGTAAATAAGTCTATGGTTGAGATTGAGATGAACGGCGGCAGCGCGACCATCGATGTTACAACCACAGGAGCCTGGGCATTCGAAGCTTTCGATGCCGACTGGCTTACTGTCAACCCCACCAGCGGCGGAGCCGGCAAGGCTACCGTTTCTTTCTCTGCAGGCGCTTCTGCAAAGGACCGTTCAGTAGAGCTCAAGATTACCTGCGGTGACGAAACCCAGTATATCAAAGTGGCTCAGCCCGGCGACCCGTCTCTCAAACCTAAATACGACGAGTTCAAGGAAGGCGACTACTGGATCATGTTCAACTGGGATGGAAAATGGATTTCACTGACTCCCGTTCCTGACGGCAGCTCATACGGCTACCTGTATTCAGTCGAAGCCAAAGGTACATACCCCGACCTGACAAGTACCGCTGCCAATGCTTTCACATTCAAGAAAGTTGACGGCGGTTTCACAATTCAGGATGCATCTGGCAAGTATTACTACATGACCGGCACATACACCAGCTGCAATGTTGCAGCCGAGAAGCCTGCCGAAGGCGCTGTCTGGACAGTAGAGCAGACCGGCGACCAGGAATTCTACATTGTCAACGCCTCTAACGACAAGTGGATGCAGTTCAGCACCGGTTATTCATCAGCCGGCGTATACGACGCTCCTCAGAGCGGCGGCCTCCTGCCTTGCCTCATCGAGATGGGCGAACCTCCGGTTGAGCCTCTCGTGCTCAAGACTGACGACAAGGTTGACATGCCTCAGGGCGGCGGAGCTTTCACTACCAGCTTCCTCTGCCTCGGCGACGGCCTCGAGTTCGAAATTCCTATCGATGCACAGGACTGGCTCGGCGTAGTAGTTTCATCTATCGAAGCTGATACCACTACCGTTATCGTAAGTGTTGCTGAGAACACCGGCAACAACCGTTCTGCAGACATCGCTTTCAGCACTGTTTACAAGGGTGAGACTTATACTTCCACCGTTAGTGTAAGCCAGATGGGTGCCATCACTCCGGCCACCGTTGGTGAAGTACTGTTAGCTGAAGACAACCCTGACAAGCTGTACCGCGTAGAAGGTTACATCTCAAGCGTCAACAACCTGGCTAAGGGACGTTTCAACATCAAAGACTTCTCAGGCGAAATCTATGGATACAACATCGCAGCCGAACCGGGCGGATCTACCGACCTGTCAGCTATCCTTCATGAGGGCGACGTCGTTACTATCATCGGTTGCAAGACCTCTTTCAACGGCAATCCTCAGATCCTGGGTTATGTTGATGACTACTATCATGTAGAGGCCGTTACCGTAGAGCAGTTCCTCGCAGCTGAGGATGCAGCAGACGTATTCTACCGCATCAGCGGTGTGGTTACCGATGGCTCAGGCGAAACCCCTGAAGGTGTGAAGAAGAAATTCGACCTCGAGACCTACGGTAACTTCGACCTCGTTGACGAAACCGGAGCTGTATATGTATACGGCGTCAAGACCGGTCTCAACGGCGAGGCCAAGAAGTTCGGAACCCTCGGTGTCAAGGAAGGCGACCTGATCACCATCGTAGCAGCCAAGAAGACCTTTAAAGATCTCGTCGAGGCTGATCCTACCTGGTATGTATCTCACCAGCCTGCCGACAATCCCGAGCCGGAACCGGAACCCGACCCCAAGGGATCTCTGACCAACCCTTACACTCCTTCTGAGATTGCAGCTGAGCTTCTCAGCGGCAAGGAGATTACAGACAACGTGTATATCAAAGGTAAGGTTTCAGCAGTCCTCTATACCTTCAGTGCTAAATACGGCACCGGTACTTTCTGGATCTCTGATGACGGCAACAACTACGGAATTTCTGAAGATAAGAAGTCAACTACCGACCCTTCACATGACTTTGAGTGCTACAGCGTATACTGGTTCGGCAATCAGCCCTGGGCTGAAGGCGGAGCACAGGTTGAAGTGGGCGACGAGGTTGTTGTCTACGGTATGACTACCTTCTTCAAGGAGTCTGTTGCAGAGACTGTAAGTAAAGAGGCTCACGTATACAGCGTAAACACTGCTTACAACGATGAGAATGGTGTCGGCAATGCTTCATTCCCGTTCAACAACGCCGGAATCCATAAATTCATCGATATGGTCGAGGCAGCCAAAGCTGCAGCTGAAGAAGCTGGAGAGGAAGCTCCCGTATTCCCTGATGTTTGTGTGAAAGGTAAGATTTCTTCAATTCTCTACACTTTCAGCGCCAACTACGGCACTGCCACCTTCTGGATGTCAGATGACGGCAAGGCTTACGGTGTAAGCGAAGACAAGAAAACTACCACTGATACTGCAAACGATTTCGAGTGCTACAGCATCTACTACTACGACAATCAGCCGTGGAAAGAGGGTGACGAGCAGATCGAGGTCGGCGACGAAGTTGTCGTAAAAGGCCAGTACACAATCTTCAAAGGCACTTACGAGACTGCCGGCAAGAAAGCATGGCTTGTAAGCCGCAAGGTTGCCGACTGATAACCGTTTAAATATTTGATTATTTGGGAGCGCAGATTGTAATGGTCTGCGCTCTTTTTTTGTATATTTGTTAGAATCATGCTCCAGCATGGGGTTTAATTGGATTTGGTTATGCGCAAAATGATAAGAATCTTCACCGCCGTGGCCACGCTGCTGTCTGTATTGTCGTGCGGCAAGCCCGAAGAGACTCCCTATCTGTCCATCAGTTTCCCTTCAGTTAGCGTTGACGAAGCCGGCAAGGCTGTCGACATGACGGTTTATTCCAACACCAGCTGGAGCGCTTCGGCAGATGTCCCGTGGCTGACTGTCTCTCCGGCTTCGGGGAGCGGGAACGTCGATGTCAAGGTGACTGTCGCCGAGAACAAGGATGAGGCCCGCAAAGGTGTCGTCACCTTCTCGTGGAGCGGTAGCCCTGCCACCCTTACGGTGCAGCAGGCTTCCGGCAAGAAGGTGGATCCGGTGCCTGAGGACGGCGCCATCTCCATCGCCCAGCTCCGCAAGTTCTACGACGAGGGGCAGGTGAAGAACAAGTACAACACCACTGCCAGATACACCATCCAGGGCTCTGTTATAAGCGACTACCGTCAGGACGGCCTCGACAACTATACCTCCGTCAGGGCTATGGTAATAAGTGACGGCACCGCCGGCATCATGCTGTACTGCGACTCCAACAATACCGAGTTCAAGCCCGGCGACGAAGTGAAGGTCATAATTCCCAAAGGGCAGGAGATGAGCCGCTACAACGAAGGCCCCGTCCAGCTGAACGGCCTCAAGATGGCCGGCGTCTCGAAGGTGGGGACGAAGCCGCTGGAGCCTGTGGAGATTACTGCCGCCGAATTCCTTACCAACAAGTATGAATCGATGTACGTGGCTGTCAAGGACGTCCAGATCCAGGGCTCCGAGATCGGCAAGACCTTCGTCATGAACGGCGCCCATACGTCTATTATAATGGAAGGGAAGAACGGTGAGGTGTTCGACATCTTCACCAGCAAGTACGCTACTTTCGGCAACGTCAAGGTTCCGACCGGCAGCGGCACCCTCAAGGGTATCGGAAGTGTCTACGGCGAGCGCATGCAGCTCATCATAGCGAAGACGAGCGACTATGCCGGCCTGACCGGAGAGAGGTTCGCCGGCGCGCCGACATTCTCTCTGTTCTATTCTGACTATACCCACAACGGCGACAAAGGCTCTTATGTGATCCAGGTTCTCGGCAATGTGGACTGGACAGCCAGCTGCGACAATTCCGGCTTCAGCCTTTCCAAGACTTCAGGCAGCGGAGCGGCCGAGGTGACCCTGTCGTTCGGCGACAATCCCAGCACCACCGCTTCCAGGGTTGCCAAGGTGACCTTCAAGACCGAGGCCGCAGTGGCGCAGAAGGAGCTTGTGTTCACCCTCACCCAGCTGCCGTTCCAGGAGCTTAAGTCCGACAAGGTGCCGGTGCGCATGGAGATTCCCGCAGTGAAGGCTCAGGACAGCGTGGTGTTCATCACTCATGAGTATGACCTCAATGGCAAGAAGGTCCACAACTACTCGCTGTACTACGATGCCCACTACAAAGTGGCCCACTGGGTGGCTTACCCTCTGTATGAGAGCGTGCTGTCCGGTGTCGACCGCACAGACGCCTGGGCTTACGACCCGAAGGTTCCGGAGCGCCACCAGGCCAGGTTCCTGAAGGCCATAGACGGTTACAGCCGCGGCCACCAGCTGCCTTCGGCCGACCGCCTCATAAACAACGAAGCCAACGCCCAGACTTTCTATGCCACCAACATCACTCCCCAGGTCGAGGCGATGAACTCCGGCGTATGGGAGACTCTGGAGAAAGACCTGCGCGTCGTCGCCCGCAACTGCGACACCGTGTATGTGGTTACCGGCTGCGTGGTTAAAACTGATGAAGACAAGACCGTCAAATATGCCAAAGACAACAACGGCGCAAATGTGGCCGTGCCGAAGGCATACTACAAGGTCTGCCTGAAGTACAAGGCCGACAGCAAGACCAACGGCGGATACAGCGCCATCGGCTTCTGGATGGAGAACAAGAATCTGTCCGGCAGCGTCAGCAACTACGTCAAGTCTGTCGATGAGATCGAGAAGCTCACCGGTTTCGATTTCTTCCCCAACCTGGACGACACCATCGAGAATACCGTCGAGAAGAACAAGAACACAGACGGATGGAATTTGTAAAAAAGAACAGTACCATATATGAATAAAAACTATTATGCAATAATAATGGCCGGCGGCGTCGGAAGCCGTTTCTGGCCTGTCAGCAGGAATGACATGCCCAAGCAGTTCCTCGATATCCTTGGCGTCGGAAAGACCTTCCTGCAGATGACAGTCGACCGCTTCGCCAAGATTGTCCCCAGGGAGAACATCCTCATCGTAACTGCCGCGAAGTATAAAGAACTGATAGAGCGGCAGCTGCCCGGCATCAACCCGGAGAATGTGCTGTATGAGCCGTACAAGCGCAACACCGCTCCCTGCATAGCATACGCTACATACAAGCTTATAAGCCGCAATCCTGACGCTACCGTCGTTGTCAGCCCGTCCGACCATTACATCGCCGACGAAGGGCTCTTTATCGAGACCGTGGCTTCTGTCATCAAGTATGCCGAGAAAAATGACGAACTGTTCACCATCGGCATCAAGCCTACCTACCCCAATGTAAACTACGGTTACATCCAGGCCAACAAGAAGAAAGGTTTCGAATTCGAGGGCCACAAGGCATACGCCGTCAAGACCTTCACCGAGAAGCCTGACGAGGAGCTGGCAAAGGTATTTATTGATTCCGGCGAATTCCTGTGGAACTCCGGCATCTTCATCTGGAATCTGAAGACCATCCGCAGCGAGCTGGAGAACTGCCTGCCCAAGGTGGCCAGCATGTTCGCAGCCGGCGAAGGCATCTATTATACCGACGCGGAGCCTGCATTCATCAATAAGGTATATGAAGACAGCACTTCCATTTCCATAGACTACGGCGTGATGGAGAAGACGCGCAAGGCTCATGTCTTCGAAGGTCTGTTCGGCTGGTCTGACCTCGGCACATGGCAGTCCCTCTACGAGCAGGTGCCCAAGCGCAATGCCGACAAGAACGCCGTGCAGGCTCAGCATACCATCCTTGATAAAGTCAGCGGCAGCATAATCTACGAAGGCGACAGCCGCAAGCTAGTGGTTGTCAAGGGCCTGAAGGACTACATGGTTATCGACACCGGCGACGCTCTTATGATCTGCCCCCGCGACGACGCTGCGGTCAAAGAGATCCTGGTAGACCTCGCCGTCAAGGATAAAGAGAGCTATCTGTAACGTTTTCTTCGGATTATTGTTACATTTGCAGCTCAAACAGACAGGAAAATGATTGACGACAAGATAATCGAGGACCTTCAGAAGCAGATTGACGAGCTGAAGGCCGCATCACAGCAGCAGGTAGAAGAAATAAGGGTTAAAATGCTCGGCAAGAAAGGCGAGATCACCCGCCTTTTCGAAGAGTTCCGCACCGTCCAGGCCGACCAGAAGAGACTGTACGGCCAGAAACTGAATACCCTCAAGAACAACATGCTTTCCAAGCTCGAGGCCCTCAAGGCTTCTGTTGAGAACCAGGAAGGCCCCAAGGGTCCGGCTGAAGACCTTACCCTGCCCGGCGACCGCATGCCTCTGGGCGCCCGTCACCCCATCTCTATCGTCCGTGAGGAGATCCTGTCGATTTTCAAGAAGTTCGGTTATTCTGTAGCAGAAGGCCCCGAGATTGAGGACGACTGGCATGTGTTCAGCGCTCTGAACTTCCCGCCCGAGCACCCGGCCCGCGACATGCAGGATACCTTCTTCATCAACAATCAGACTGCCAACAACATCCTGCTGCGCACCCACACTTCTTCAGTGCAGGTCCGCACCATGGAGAGCCAGTCGCTGCCCATCCGTGTGGTATGCCCCGGCCGCGTGTTCCGCAACGAAGCCATCAGCGCCCGTGCACACTGCATCTTCCATCAGGTTGAAGGTCTCTACATCGACAAGAACGTGTCTTTCGCTGACCTCAAGCAGTCGATCCTGCTCTTCGCCCAGGAAATGTTCGGCGCCGACACCAAGATCCGCATGCGTCCCAGCTACTTCCCCTTCACCGAGCCCAGCGCGGAGGTTGACGTGAGCTGCAACATCTGCAAGGGCAAGGGCTGCAGCATCTGCAAAGGCACAGGCTGGCTGGAGATCCTCGGCTGCGGTATGGTAGACCCTAACGTCCTCATCGCCAACGGCATCGATCCCGAAGTCTACAGCGGCTTCGCCTTCGGCATGGGTATCGAGCGCATCGCAATGCTCAAATGGCAGGTCAACGACCTGCGCCACTACTTCGAGAACGACGTGCGCTTCCTCCGCGAATTCGAGACGGTCATTTAAACACTATACGATGAAAATATCTTCTCTCCTCAAACTCGCAGTCGCTGCGGGCCTGGCATTCTGCGCCCTGTCCTGCAACAACGGCAGCAAGTCATCTTTTGACTACGACCCCGACGACCAGCTGGTCTATATAGGCGACGACATCGCAATCGCCCAGACGCAGTATGGTAAGGTGAAAGGCTACATCATGAGGGATGTGTACACATTCCTCGGCATTCCTTACGGCGCCAACACAGCCGGCAAGAACCGTTTCATGCCTCCTCAGCCGCCCGAGCCGTGGGATGGCATCCTGCCCACCGTCTATTTCGGCGCCTGCGCTCCTCAGGCTCCCGGTAACTGGCAGTCTACTTCTTATAAGACTTTCCAGGACGAATGGAACTACGCATACATGAGCGAGGACTGCCTCAAGCTCAATGTCTGGACTCCGGCCATCGACAAGGCCAAACGCCCCGTCATCGTCTGGATCCACGGCGGCGGATACAGCTTCGGCTGCGCATACGAGCAGAAGGGTTATCTCGGCGAGAACTTCGCCCGCAGGGAAAATTCTGTGTTCGTTTCAATCAACCACCGTCTGAACTGTTTCGGCTTTGCTGATTTCGCTGCGGTAGGAGGGGAGAAATACAAACATTCCGGAAATGTCGGCATGCTTGACTGTGTGGCAGCGCTCCAGTGGGTTAAGGATAATATCGCCAATTTCGGCGGCGACCCCGACAACGTTACCATCATCGGCCAGAGCGGCGGTGGTGGAAAGGTCTGCATCCTGGCTTCCATGCCTTCTGCCAAAGGGCTCATCAGCAAGGTGGTTCCTCTTAGCGGCAGCGCCACCAGCGCGTCTGACCAGGCCTACGCCGAGGCTCTCGGTGCAGAGATAGTAAAGGCTGCCGGTCTCAAGCCCGGCGAGATCGACAAGTTGCAGGATATGCCGTGGGAAGATTTCTACGAGCTGGCTTACTCCGTTTCTGCCAACTTCAGGCCTGATGGCATGCAGGGTATGCCCAGGGCGTTCACTCCCGTTGCCGACGACATCGATATCCCCAAAGGAGTCTTCTTCACTCTCGACCGCGACGACCTTCCCGATGTTCCCATGCTGCTCTGCACTACTACCAACGAGTTCGTGTCTGACCGCGACGACGCTTCTCAAGAGAAGCTGACAAGGGCTGACATAATCGCTCAGCTGAAGCCCAATTTCGGCGATAATGCAGAGGCTGTCTACGATGAGTTCGACAAGTTGTTCCCCGGCAATTCGCCTTACGGCATCTTCACTATAATCAGCACTCCGAGGACTACGGTTCTGAACACCGCCAATGCCAAGCTGCACCAGAAGTCGCCGGTATATCTGGCATGGTACAACTGGTATCCGCCCATGTTCGACGGCCGCTACCGCTCGTTCCACAACATCGACATCAGCTTCTGGTTCTACAATACCGACGTTATGCTGTCGCACTCCGGCGGCGGAAAAGTTCCTCGCGCCCTGTCTGCCAAGATGGCCGACGCCCTGCACGCCTTCATGCTGACCGGCGATCCGAACACCGGCAAGAAGGACGGCCTGCCCTATTGGCCGCAGTATACGGAAGCCGGCTGCGAGACCATGATCCTCAACAACGTCTGCGTTGCCAAGAGCAATCCCGACACCCGCGCCCGCGAACTGATGGGCAGCAACACCCTGCCCATGTTCCCCGCCTCCGTCCCCACCCCGGCGAAATGATTTCCATGCCTTGGTCGGGAAGTTTCGCGCAATTCTTCCGGACCAAGGCAGCAAAATCGCCCGAATCGCCGGAAACCGTGACACGGTCAGCACATTTCCGCCCGTTCTTCCGGACCAAGGCAAGCAGGCAAGAGGGCTATTCCACCGTTATCACGTACTGGGCGAAGCGTGTCATGGGACGCTCGGCGTCATCGCGGACTTCGAGATTCACCACCAGACGGTCGCCGCTCTGTGCATCTTTCGGAACAGTGAATGAGGCGTTCCAGGTCTTGCTGACAGAGACGCCCAGACCCTCGGCCTTACCCTGCTTGTAGGTACAGGAGGCTGCAGGGACATACCAGCTGGCTGTCAGACGGTCGCCGTCCGGATCCACGGCAGAGGCACTCAGCGAAACTGTCTCCCCAGGAGCCGCACTGAAGTCCAGCTGTCCGCCGTCCACCATGGGGGCGTGGTTGCAGTCTGCCGGCTCACTGATGGCCCAGTCGGCGCGGGCTGCGAGTTCCTCCCACATCACAATCGTGTAATGGTTGTTGCCGCGGTTGTTGACGTCGCTGCGAAGACCGATGTTGATGAATGAAGCGCAGCCGAACTGGCAGAACGCCCATGAGTACTTGTCATACTCGGCCCGCGGGTAGTCCTTCAGGCTCTCCGGCCCCCAACCCAGCTTGGCAGAAAGTCCCCAGTCCATATAGGTAATCAGGCCGTAGTTGTAAATCAGAGGTTCGCCATATACTGCGCGGCCCTCGCCCATCAGCCAGATCTGTTCGGTAAGCTTGCCGTGGTTCTGCTTGTAAGCTTCAAGGTTCCAGGGGGCATGCATATAGGGCTGGAGTTCTTCGGCTGAACGACGGGGAGAGTTGCTGGCAGAGAAAAATGTGCCGTAGCTGAAGAAACCGCCAAGGCCGTAGCCTCCGTTCTGCAGTCCCGGGAACATCTTGTCGATGCCGCTGTCGGCACGGCAGTTGTCCTCACCGCTGCCGCCGATGCGTACCTTGTCGGTCACTTTCTTCAGGACGGCTTCCCATTCGGGGGTGCCGTAGTAGCGCTGATAGATGCTGTAGAGCGCACGGACCGTGGTATTGATGCCTCCCCAGTGCTGGATGATGAGCGGCCGGGGGTCGTCGTCAAGTATGAGATTCATTATGAAGTTGGATCCTTCCGTCTCGAAACGGTAGTCTCCTTCGAACTCTATATTGCCCACCTTGGTGATGCTGCGCAGATACTCCGGAGTCGGATAGTTCGGGTTGTTCCTGCTCATCAGCTCGTAGTCGGCTTCGTAGCAGTCGAGGATGCGCGGCAGCCATGTCGGGTCCACCGGGCGATATTCAGTCAGGTCGGCAGCTGTCTTTACACGATGCTCGCAGTGCTGGGCGTTGCAACGGTAGTTCGGGGTAATCTGGCCGAGGGTGTGCAGGCCGCCGTCGCCATTGAAGTGATACATTCCGGCAGTCCATACGATGCCGGCGATGTCATACTGGTCTGCGAACATGAGGCTCAAGATCAGACCGTTCATGTCGTCGACCTCCAGGTCGGTAGTTATCAGGATACGGGTCTGCCGGCTCTTGTCCACGGGGGCCGCCAGTTCTTCAGGAGTAAAAGTTTTGGGGGAGCATGAGACCAACGCTATAAGCACAAGCGTTGCAATAGTAGTTTTTGTCATAGTCAGCAAGTTGTTTCCTGTTTTTCCTGACCAAGGCAGCAAAAGCTCCAGAACTGCCGGAAAGCTTGCCTTGGTCAGTAAGTTTCGTGCATTTCTTCCTGACCAAGGTAAGATTTTTCTATTTCTGAAAAAAGTTTTCTGTTTTTGTAGTGGGAGTGACGAGCGTTCTTTTAAATTGCGGCCAAAAGATATTTCATGAACAAGACAAAGCTATATCATGTAAGTCTGTCATCTCACCAGGAGGTGATGTACAGGGATGTTGCCGACCTGAACATGGGATTTAATTGCCTGGCAGTGGCTGCGCTGGAGACGGATTCCCGTTTGTTTGCAGAAGGATTTATGACAACACATTTCCACTGTATCCTGCAAACGACTTCACTTAAAGAACTGATGTTCCGTGCACGGTATGCCTACACAAGATATTTCAACAAGAAGTATTACAGGTCCGGAAGACTTGGAGAGCGTACTTATTTCCGCCTTGAAATAGATGGACTATATCATACCTTGGCGGCCCTTAACTACGTTATCAGACAAGGTCTGCATCATGGATTGGCAGCAACTGCTTTCGGGTATCCGCATGGTTCCGCCAATGCTTTTTTCCGTAAAGACTTGGGGAAAGCCGTAACTCCGCCACTTTTAAAGGATGAAAGCAAGTACAGGTATCTGCCCAATGATACCAGATTGCCTTCCGAGTACAGAATGACAGCCGACGGCCTGCTGCTCAGGGAAGACGTGCTGGATGTAGCATGGGTAGAGCAGATTTATACTTCTGCCAGAAGCTTTCTTTACCAGATGAACAGAACTTCTGACAACGATGATCTTTCCAATCAGCAGAAAGAAAACGCACTTCCTCCGGTCACCATGTCTGCCATCGAGGAAGGTGTTCCAGGCTTTGTGCTGAAAGAGGCCCGTAACAATGAATATGGAAAAGTAAACCGCAGCGTAATGACTGATCTTGAACTCTGCTCTCTTCTGGACAAGAATATTGTGCCGGGCCTTTATAGAGACGGGCGTTCTGCGTCTATCTATCTGCTTTCGAAATCAAAGAGGGAACAATTGTGTGAAAGCCTCTGGCGCGAATACCAGACAGCAAGAATGTACAAGGACTACCAGAGCGTCTTCTCAAACAGGTTCATTACGGAGGCGCAGCTGAGACGGTGTCTGTGCGTATAGGTACGCTCTGCTCCCGGCTCTGGTTCGGTGAGTCCTGCTCCCAGCTCTGGTTCTGGCTTCCGCCTCGGGAATCGGGCCGGCCCCAGCCAAGGTATTGCCGCGGTGCCTCTGTCTTGGTCAGGATGTTTCGTGCAATTCTTCCGGACCAAGGCAGCAAAATCGCCCGAATCGCCGGAAACCATGACGCGGTCAGCACATTTCCGCCCGTTCTTCCGGACCAAGGCAGCGGCTACTGCACCAGCACGGGATTGATGAAGTCGTCGCCCACGACGAGGCGGCCGTCGGGAGTGAAGCCGTAGCTGCCGATGTGGATCACGCGAGGCTGGATGCGGCCGCGACGATTGTGCGAGTGGAAGACGATGCGGCGGTGTCCGGCATTGTCGACGAAGAGAGCGTGGTGGCCCGTACCGTCAAATCCGCCGGCGAACTGCAGCACCGGATTGCCCTCGTACTTGGTCCAGGGGCCGCGCATCGAAGTAGCCGTGGCATATCCCACACCGTAATAGGGGCTCTCGTAGCTGTTGGCGGAATATGTCAGGTAGTAGACGCCGTCATGCTTGACGATGAACGGCCCTTCGTTCACAGAGGGCCACACCTTCTCCCAGTCCTGGCTCATGCGCAGCAGAAAACGCCCGGTGTCGGGCTTCATGTGCAGCAGGTCGGCCTCCATCTCTGCCATCCAGATCTCGTTGCCGTCGTTGAAATTCACGAACAGCAGATAGGGCGTGCCGTCATCGTCGATGAAGAGGGAATTGTCGATGCCCTTCTTCTCGCGCATCGGAGCCTTCTCCTTCTGCACGAACGGACCCAGCGGCGAAGTAGCCGTCGCTACGCAGAAATGCTCCTCGGCAGAATAGTACATATAATATAGGTCACCGATGTGGTAGACCTCCGGAGCCCAGAACCACTTGTCGCCGTATGAATCTTCCTTCGAAAGCGCCAGGTACATCGGCTTGCCTTCCGGCCACTGCCACTCCATCAGGTCGGTAGAAGTGCAGACAGCGATGCCGTCGGAAGCGCCGGTGCCGTAGAGATAGTAAATGCCGTTCTCGCAGAAAATGAAAGGGTCGGCTAGAGGAATGTTGCTGCTGCCGGCATTCTGCGCCGATGCAATTGTGCCCGCCAGAAAGATGGAGCAAAGGACGGAGAGTATTTTTTTCATGATAGGGAGATTTGCCTGACAAGTTAATAAAAATAATGGTAACTTTGAAGATGGCGAACCGGAGCCGATAACCGGAAACAACAATGAAAAAGATTCTTCTGATAACAACATTTCTCTTTGTATGCCTTTCGCTGCATGCAGAACTTCGTCTGAAATACCCCACCGGCGACCATATGGTCCTGCAGCAACAGTCGCAGGCCGCTGTGTTCGGTTTCGCAACTCCGGGAGCCTTGATTTCCGTCACTCCCTCATGGGACAACGAGACCTACATAGCAAAGGCCGACAGCAAGGGACACTGGGCTGCATACGTGCCCACCCCCGCAGCCAGCTACACTGTATACACCATCAACGTCAAGGGTGACGGAGCCACTCTCAACATCCAGGATGTGCTGGTCGGCGAAGTGTGGATGGCATCCGGCCAGTCCAACATGGAGATGCCCATCAAGGGCTTCGACAACTGCCCTGTCAAAGGCTATAACGAGATCATAACCCAGGCCCCGGCACGCGACAAGATCCGCATGCTCTATATCCGTACTGTCCAGGCCGATGAGCCGCAGGAAGAGGTGACCAACACTGACGGCTGGTACGGCGCAGACCCCAACAGCATCCCTGAGATGAGCGCTGTCGGCTATTTCTTCGCCCGCAAGCTCAACGAGGTTCTGGACATCCCTGTAGGCGTGGTTGCATTCGCCCGCGGCGGCGCCCGTGTAGAGGGCTGGTTGCCGAAAGAGACTGTGGCCGCCTTCGGTGAGGACGTTTCTCCGGAAGCCGTAAAGCAGAGGATGGACATGCTCCGTCCCTACGAGATGTACAACGGCATGCAGGCCCCTATCCAGGGCTACACCGCCCGCGGCTTCATCTGGTACCAGGGCTGTTCTAACGTAGGCCACGAAGACGAATTCGTGCCGAGGATGGTCGAGCTCGTCCGCCAGTGGCGCAGCGACTGGAGGGACATCGGCAACAAGATGCCGTTCTACATGGTGGAAATCACTCCGTACAGCAACCACAACGGCACCGGCGCCGCACTGCGCAAAGCCCAGCACGATGTGGCCAAGCAAGTTGAGAACTGCGGCATCATCTGCACCAACGACCTTGTAGCTCCTTATGAGGCAGCCAACATCCACCCCTGCGACAAGGAGTCTGTGGGCAACCGTCTTGCCTATCTGGCCCTTAACAGGGACTACGGTTTCACCCGCATTGCCTGCGACGCTCCGGAAGCTGTGGCTCTCAGTAAGATGCAGGGCTTCGGCGGCTTCGGCCGTCCCGGTGGCAATGCTGCTGCCGCCAATGTGCCCCCGATGACCAGGGTGGAGATTGTTAACTGCCCTCACGGCATCGACCGTACCCAGGAGATCGAAGGTCTGGAAGCCTGCGGTCCTGACGGAGTATGGCACAAGGTTGACCATGTTATGTACTTCAGAGGCAGCATGATCATCCCGACCGACGATGTGCTCAAAGAGGTCAGCGAGGTGCGCTACGGCTGGGCCGACTTCATGCCCGGCAATATCCACAGCATCGAAGGCCTGCCGCTCGTACCCTTCTGGCTGAAAGCGGAATAAGCTATGGTTCCTGCCGGTTCGATTATAATGCTGGTGCTGAATGTCATCCTTGGCATCGGCATCCCGGTCTGCCTTGCATGGTGGGCCGTGAAGAAACACGACACCAAACTTTCTACGATTCTCATCGGCGCAGCGACTTTCATCGTCGCAGCGCTGGTGCTGGAGTCGATCGTCCACAAGCTGGTGCTGACGGGCGCGCGTGGTACTGCTATCATGGGGAATATGTGGTACTATGCCTTGTACGGCGGTTTGATGGCTGGTCTGTTCGAAGAGACGGGCCGCTTTCTGGCCATGAAGTTCTTCATGAAGAAGGAGGCTTCATCTACGAAGTCCGGCGTGGCGTATGGTCTCGGTCACGGCGGCATTGAAATGATGCTGCTTTTCGGCCTTTCGATGATTTCTTCGCTGTCGATGGCCATCATGATCAATTCCGGACAGGTTGATACGCTGTTCTCACAAGCGCCTGGTGGTGCTCAGGAGCTGATGGCAGCCCAGATAGACCAGCTAAAGTCGGCTTCTGCCGGCGAATATCTGTACGGGCTGTGGGAGCGTTTCTCTGCGATCATACTGCAGGTGAGCTTGTCCATCCTGGTCTGGGCGGCAGTCCGCAGGGGAGGCAAGTGGCTCTGGCTCTTCCCCGCTGCCATCCTGCTGCACGCCATTGTCGACGGCGTGGCTGTCATCATTTCCAAGTCGCTTGGAATGTTCGCCGTGGAGCTGATCATTACGGTGATGGCCGTTGCAATCTCTCTGCTCGCCTGGTTCGTCGCGCACAAAGCCTTCCCGGCCACCGCTCCAGCCCCGGCCGCAGTACAGCCGGAGGAGTTGCAGGAGGAGGTCCCTCCGCAGAGCGAGTAGGCAGGAGGAGGTCCCTCCGCAGAGCGAATAGAAGCAGAAAGACCGGAGAAACACGCTCCGGTTTTTTTCTGCCACAGTCCGAAAGAATTGCGAGAAATGTGCTGACTGCGGCACATTTTTCCGGCTTTTCAGCCGTTTTGCCGCCTTGGTCAGAAAGAATTGCGCGAAACTTGCTGACCGTGGCAGAGCCACCGGCCGTTCGCGTATATAGTGCGGAGCTTTTGTGCCGTATCGAAGAAGTCGGTGCAGCGGCCGTCGCCATGGCCGGTGAAGCCACCGAAAGCAGCCATTTGGATTCCTTCCCGTGAGTACAGATATGTCATGTCATCGGGGCCTCGCCAGGTGTCGAAGTGATAGACTTTTTCGGAGTTATAAAGGTATTCGTCCACGGAAGTGGGCTGGAGGGCCTCAACTAGATTGATGATTGGCTCGCTGACGCCACCAGGCCTCCCCATCTTCTCACAGGAGGTTAACAGCATCCCGCTAATTGCAACAGCTGCAATGATACAAATGGTTCTTCTCATAATACATTCTTTTACAATAGAAACACCGCAATGCCGGAAATACGTCTCGGGATTTTCGCTGTATTTTCTCTCCACAGTCGGAAATAACGGGCCGGAAACTTTCCGGTCGTGGCGCGGTTTCGGGCGATTCGGGCGGCCTTGTCTGCCTTGGTCAGGAAGAATTGGGTGAAATGTGCTGACTGCGGCGTCCTTTTCGGCGATTCGGCCGTTTTTGCTGCCTTGGTCAGGAAGATTGGGCGAAAATGTGCTGACCGTGGCGCAGCGACAGGGAAGGCGGCGTCAGTCGCTAGCGTAAGCCGTGTGGGAGAGCTTGTGCGTTAGAAGGCTGGAGCGGTGGGGTTTGGGCAGTCTTTTATCCCCCGGCTGGTGCCGCAGCCTGCCCCCAATAGGGGCTTCGGGGTCGCTCGTGCGTTGTGGAAGGAAGGGCGCTACAGCGCCGTGGCGGAGTGTGCGAGTGTCCGAAGGACAGGAGCCACGGAGACACCCGGGTTCTGCGAAGCAGGTTCCGGCATGTTCCCCCTTGGGGGATGTCGCGAAGCGACAGGGGGTTGAGAGTTCCGCTCAAAAAAAATGTCCAGCACGTGGCTGGACTTTTTTTGAGCGGAAAACGAGACTCGAACTCGCGACCCCGACCTTGGCAAGGTCGTGCTCTACCAACTGAGCTATTTCCGCGTTATCCCGAATTGGGAAGGCAAAGATATGGATATTTTTGATATGTGCAAACAAAAAAGATGATAAATTTGCCGAAACGAATCTGCTATGAGGAAATTTGTCTTCATTCTGTTGGGTCTGGTCGTCATCGCTTCAGCCAGCGTAAATGCGCAGAGCTACTTTTCTGCAGGCAGCGATCCCTTGACCCGCTGGAGAAGCATATATACCGAACATTATGTAATAATATATCCCGAAGGAACCGATTCCCTGGCAAGGGTTTACGCCGCAAACATGGAGTCCGTCCGCAAGGCAGCAATCCTGGATCCACAGCATGTAAGCCCCAGGCGCACGTCCGTAATCCTCCATCCCTACACCCTGACAGGCAACGACAACCAGCGCAGCCACAGCCCTCTAAGACTTGACGTCTACACCTCCCCCAAGATGTATGAATACATGTCTGAACCGTGGGAGTATACGAACTCCATATCGAAGAGCAGGCACCTGGGACACGCATATCTCATGGACAGAGGCTTCTTCAAATATGCCCGCTATGTCTTCGGCGACAATGCCCGCCTGCTTGGCGACGCCCTCTTCTTCAACAGGTTCTATTGGCTGGGCGACGAAAAGGTGGCCGTAACCGATTTGAGTCATGCAGGAGTCGGCAGGAGCGCAGATTTCCTCAAAGTCTACCGCACCGCCTTTGCAGAAAACGACAACCGCAGCTATTTAAGATGGAAACTAGGGTCGTACGATTATTACACACCCGATCCCGAAAACTTCGGATATATTCTCGAGGCCAACTACCGCTATCAGAACAATCTCAGTGACTTCAGCTGGAAATGGTCCGACTCTTATTTCAAGCATCCGCTCAAAGGCTGGGTCCTGGGCAGCCTCTCTGACGAAACCAGCACCTTCAAGGGCAAGCACTTCGATGAAAACTGGAAGGCCATTGGCGACATGTTCCGCGAGGATTATGAGAGCCGCAAACCGTTCACCCCTGAGAGCAGGCTTTGGCCGGCCGAGAACTACAGCGAGTATCTGAAGCTCTCGTATGACGAGGAAGAGAATGTCGTCTATACCGTCAAGAGCAGCCTGGATGATGTCGACAGGCTCTTCAAAGTCGATCTAAAGTTCGGCACCGAGCAGCCTCTGATGTTCTTCAACCCGGAATCTTCCGACCTCGTGCGTCACGGCGACCTGCTCTATTGGAGCGAGACCGTCCACAAGGGCCCATGGGAACTTAAAGACTATTCCGAAATATTCACCTATAACATAAAGACCGGCGCAGTGCGCAGGGTCACCAAAGATTCCCGCTATTTCAATCCGGCCCCGGACGAGAGCGGGACGGTTCTGGCAGTCAGCGAGAATACCGTCGACGGCAAGTCGTATCTGTCGATCCTTTCTCCTTCCGGCGACAAGGAGGCATGTTTCCCCGCCCCGGACAATGGTTCGATAAAGGAACTGGTGTGGATAGGGGATGTCCTGTACTGCCTGATCGTGACCGGCGACGGCCTCGGCATCTGGTCGATGGACGACGACGGATGGAAGATTGTAGTCGCCCCGCAGTGGCAGAACATCGGCGACATGGGCTCGAGCGACCTCTTGATCAAGGGACGTATGATGACTGTCCTCACTTTTACAAGCGATGTGGACGGAGTGTCGAACATCTATGCCTACGTGCCGTCGGACCGCACAGTGTACAGGTTGATAAACTCTCCGTATGGCGCGGCCAGCGCAAATGCCTTCAGGGACGGCGACCTGATATACAGCCGCTACGGCCGCTTCGGCTATTCCATCGTCTCGACTCCTGCAGCAGATTTCGAGATGAAGGAGGTGGACATGTCAGCCCCGTACAGCTTCCCTCTGGCCGACAAAGGCTCCGAACTGGTTTCGAACGCCTATCCCAAGCCGGACGAAGCTACCCTGGCCGCATACCAGGACGAGTCGAGGTATCCTTCGGAGAGTTACAACAAACTGGCAAATATGATCCATGTGCACAGCTGGGCTCCAATCTATTATGAGGCTGCAGACACCTGGGGTGCGGAGAAGGCATACGCTATGCCCGGCCTTACGGTGGTGTCGCAGAACAAGCTGGGCACAGTGACGGCCAGGCTGGGTTATTCTTTCGGCAGGAGCAAATATACCGGCAAGCACCGGAGCGGCCTGCATGCCGGCGTGTCTTTCAAAGGCGGCATCCCGAGGGTGGACATCAATGCCGAGGTCAATACGTCGGAGAAGGTAGAATTCGTGCATTATATTAATCAGGAAGGCCAGGTTGACAACGGCTTCCGCCCTGTTTATGACGGCGTTCCTTATTATGACGTCTATGCCCGCATCTACCAGCCGCTTTCATACAGCATGCTGGGCTGGAATGCCGACGTTTTGCCGTATCTTACCTTCCATCACAACAACAACCGGGCGGTGGACCTGATCGGCGAACGCACCGGCACTGCAGATTACTTCCAGTTCGGTATAAGTGGCGAACTGACGACAGGGACGGCCTATTCTGCAATTTACCCCCGCTGGGGCTTCGGAGCCGCGATGGACCATGTAGCTCCTGCGGCCTTCGGCAGCGCTTCGAAGCTGTTTACCTCGCAGACAGCTCTGGGCTTCTCTGCCTATCTGCCCGGCTTCGCCCAGACTCACGGCGTCAAGGTGGCCTTGGATCTGGTGAACCAGGCCTGGAAGGGCGGGAAAGCTGTCTTCCCGACAGAAAGCCTCATCAATATGCCCAGAGGCCTGATCAAATTCGATCCCGAACAGTTCAACAGCAGGAACTATGTCAAAGGCGCCATCGACTATGCCGTGCCGCTGAAACTCGGCGATTATGACCTGGCCGGAATAGTCTATCTCCGCAGGCTCCAGCTCATTCCGTTCTTCGATTATGCAGTCAGCTGGCTGTACAGCGGCGGAAGGAGAGATTTCTACAGCCTGGGTTCAGACGTCGTGCTGGACTGCAACCTGTTCGGAATCAGGCAGGGCGTGGCGCTGGGTTTCCGCTATGCATACAACAATGGCTCCCCGGGGATGCCGGGAAGCCATACGTTCAAATTCCTTATCAAGGCTAGTATGTAATCAGACGCTCAGGATCTTGGTGACCTCGTAAAGGTCGCGGTTGACCTGATTGTGGCGGCTGCATGCCTCTTCGAAGGGAGTGAAAGTCACTTCTCCCTTGTGGATTCCTACCATTACGCCCTTGCGGTTGTCGAGCAGGGCGCCGACGGCTTCATATCCGAGCATGCTGGCCAGCACGCGGTCGCTGCAGGTCGGGCTGCCGCCGCGCTGGATGTGTCCGAGGGTGGTGACGCGGGTGCTGTAGTCCGGGATGTGCTGCTTCACCTGAGCTGCGACTTCTTCGGCGCTGCCCATCTTGCCTCCTTCGGAGACTATGATGA
Organism: Bacteroidales bacterium; assembly: GCA_017617655.1. Classification (GTDB taxonomy): domain Bacteria; phylum Bacteroidota; class Bacteroidia; order Bacteroidales; family UBA932; genus Equibacterium. The sequence continues at coordinate 33,481 of JAFZVU010000044.1, read as the reverse complement.
TGCCGGAAGTCTTGTTCTTGCGGCGCTCCACTACCAGATACTTGCAGAGGCTGTCGATGTCGGTCATGATCTCAGGCACGAGGGTGACCTCGGCGCCGGTCGCGATGCCGGTGTTGAGACCGATGAAGCCGGCGTCACGGCCCATGACTTCGACGAAGAACACCAGATTGTGGCTCTGCGCGGTGTCGCGGATTTTGTCGATGGCTTCCATCGCGGTGTTGATTGCGGTGTCGAAGCCGATGGTGTAGTCAGTGCCGTAGATGTCGTTGTCGATGGTGGCTGGGATGCCGACGATAGGGAAGTCGAAGTCGCCGCCAAGGGCCATGGCTCCGCGGAAAGAACCGTCGCCTCCGATGACTACCAGGGCGTCGATGCCTGCATTGACAAGATTGTCATACGCGGTTTTCCTCACTTCTTTTTCCTTGAATTCGGGACAGCGTGAAGTCATGAGGATGGTGCCGCCACGGTTGATTATCTTGGAAACGGACTGGGACTGCATGGGGACGAACTTCTTCTTCAGGATGCCTTTATAGCCTTCCTGGATGCCCACAACGTCGATTTTGTAGAAGATTGCCGTACGGACGACAGCTCTGATGGCTGCGTTCATTCCGGGAGAGTCGCCGCCGGAAGTCAGAACGCCTATTTTTTCTATTTCGTGCATAGCCGTGTGTTTTTTACATCCGTAAAGATAGTGTTTTTGACACTGTTTTTAAATAGTTTTTTATTTTTAAATATATTTTTCATACCTTTGAATGTTACTATACGCCAATTGACTATTGTTGTAATCAAATATTTAAACTCTATGAAAACTTTGTTCAAAGGATTTCTTATCGCTTCGCTGATGTTTATCGGCGTTGCAGCCAACGCTCAGACCAAGATCTGCAGCAATGTCGGCACTATTGATGTTACAAAAGCCGAATTCAACGGCGACCAGGTTGATGTTGCTTATACCGTTACCATCGACCCTGATATCCAGAATATCATCGGTCTCAGGGGCAAGAAAGGCGTGGTTCTCACTACCGCTCTTGCTGAAGGTGACTACAAGCAGCTTATCGAGTGCCTTGTAATCAGCCCCGCTAACGGCAACGCCCGTACTCCTTGGCTTGAGGCCAGGTGCGAGGATGTTACCAACAACGTACGCTGGTTCAACGCAAAGGCTGACGAGCCGCTGGTTATCAAATCTAACTACACTCTGAAGGCAAAAGACTGGACTTCTCCGAAGACCGTCCTGACTATCACTACTCAGGAGTACAAGAGCGAGGAGTGCCTCGTCCGTCTTGCTGGTCCGAAGAACGTTACCAAACTTACTGCTAAGGATCTCGCTCCCGCATGGGCTGACCTCGCAGCTGGTTCTAACGGTCCTGAGAAGCATCTCGCCACCAGACTTTACTATCCTGTAAACGTTACCAGCGAGGTTGACGATTATCTTGAGAACGCACAGGCTCTGTCACTCCTCAAGACTCTCGACTCACCGAACTTCGAAGTTACCAACATCACCATCAACGGTTGGGCTTCTCCTGAGGCTACCGTAGCATACAACCAGAAACTTTCTGAGAAACGTGCCGCTACCATGAAAGACATCGTTTCTTCAAGGTACAGCTTCCCTGAGTCAGTTTATACTGTACAGGGTAAGGGTGAGTACTGGGACGGCGTTGACGAGTATGTTGCTGCAAGCAACGACCAGGCTCTCAAGAACTGGGCTGCCAAGTCATTCTCTAACCTCGATGCTAAGGAAGCTGCTCTGAAACAGCTGAGCGCTTACAAGGATATCTTCAATACCGTATATCCTCGTTCACGTTTCGCTGACTGCAACGTTTCTTACAAGCTCATCAACTTCGACGAGGCTGCTGTCCGTTCAATCTACAACCAGTTCCCTGAGCAGGTTCAGGAGGATGAATATGTAGCTCTTGCTACTCTGAACGACAAGGTTGACAAGGCTGTTGTCGAGAAGGGTCTCAAGTATTATCCTGAGAGCGCAGCTCTGAACAACCTCGCAGCTAAGGCTGCAGTTGCTGACGGCCAGTACAGGCAGGCTATCTCTTACCTGCAGAAAGCCGGCAACAGCAAGGAAGTTCTCAACAACATCGGCGCTTGCTACATGCTCCTTGGTGACAAGGCTAATGCAACTCAGAACCTCCAGAGGGCTTACGGTCTTCCTGAGGCAGCTGAGAACCTTCAGTTGCTCAGAATGATGGAGTAATCATCCGACTCGATATATATATAAAAGGTGACTGGCCTTCCCGCCAGTCACTTTTTTTTCTTACCTTTGCCCAACAATCGCCTTGGTGGTGGAATGGTAGACACGAGGGACTTAAAATCCCTTGGGCAGTAATGTCCGTGCGGGTTCGAGTCCCGCCCGAGGCACGCGTAAATCCAACCGCTTGTTTATAAGTCGGTTGGATTTTTGTTGCTTAAGAATACGTATCTTTGGAAAAACGAAGGTAGATGAGCCGAGTATTCAATAATAGTTTTCTGGCAGTAGCGATGGTGCTGGCTGTCGTTTCCTGCAAGAGTGCCAGCGTCGACTGTGTCGTCAAGGGCACTGTTCAGGGTGTCAAGGATGGGGCGGAACTCGTTCTGTATGACGATTGGAACAAATGGAAGGTCATTTCCACTACGACCGTCGAGAATGGATCCTTCGAGTTTCGTCCCCGCGTCTCGGCCCCGACCCACGTGTACCTGTATGCTGAGAATCCCGAGGATGTCTATGCCAATCCGTATGACGGGGGCCAGTTGAAGGATTTCTTCCTGGAGACCGGAACCATCTTCGTCGAAGTCCATGCCGAAGATGAGAATGACATGGCCACGGGCGCGACAGGGACGATTCTGAATGATGCTTTCCATCAGATCCTGGCTGCGGATCCTGATGCCAGGGAAGCTCTTTGGGAAGGGGCGATCCGCGATGAACAGACGAATCTCCTGGCTTTGGTATATGCTGATGATTTCCCCGACGACCTCACCCGGGCATCGGAAATTATTGACCGTTTGTCCCCGGATTTGGCCAAGAACTATAAGAAGTATATCTCAACCTTGAAGAAAAGCCTGGTCCGCAGGGCTGAGGCCGCAGAACGCAAGAAAACTGCTCTCGAAGAGGAGGTCAGTCTCGTCGGTCGGCATTATATCGATATGGCATATCCGAATACGGACGACATCCCTGTCCGCCTGAGCGTTGTCGTCGACGATCCGGATACTCGCTTTATCATCCTGGATTTCTGGGCGACCTGGTGCTTGCCTTGCGTGAAATCCATCCCCATGCTGAAGGATGTTTATGCCAAGTATCATGACAAGGGACTGGAAATCTACAGTATATCCCAGGATTCCAAAGCCAAGGAATGGAAATCTTATGTGGAGGAGAATGAAATGACCTGGATCAATGTGTCGGCGAACAGCGGCAGCAAGGTGTATAAGGACTACGGCATCGAGATTATCCCGAGAGTCTTTCTGATCGACTGCAAGACCGGGGAAATCCTGGTCCACGAAAGCCAGCCGGACCTGGACGGCATCCTTTCAAACTTACTTCCCTAATTGGACGAGAATCGAATAGCCTCCGTCAGGTGCTTCTGGCGCATAAACTCGTACAGGCTCTTCATTTTACCACAGATTCCGGATTTTGTGAAGGAAAATGGCGGAGTGTGTGTACATTTGTATAGGCGTTTAAATGTATTATACAAGTGGAAGGGTATATTGTAAAACACGCTTTCAGGCATTTTCTGCCGGCAGCTATCCTGTCGGGCACTATCGTGGAGCTGCGTGTTATCACGGACGGCATTATCGTCAGCCGTCTCATCGGACCTTCCGCGCTCTCTGCAATCAATTTCTATATGCCTCTGGACTCGACACTGGAGGCAATTATCACCATCTTCGCATTCGGCGCCAGCTTTCTTGCGGCCGGAAGGATGGGAAGACAGGATTACCGCGGAGCATCGCATCTGTTCAGTGTCTCTCTTACATGTACCAGTGCTTTTATCCTCCTGCTGACAGGCCTGTTTGTCCTGTTTTTCCAGCCTCTGGTTTCCCTGCTTGCAAGCAGTGAAGCCTCCGTCGTCCGCGACTATACGGCCACCTATCTGCGGTGGATGCTGCCGACCTTCGTCCTTATGGCGCCTAACAGCGTCTTGCGCGCTTTTGTCAACATAGACGGAAGGCCGCGACTGGTGACTGCCTCGATCCTTGTCAGTTTCGTCCTGAATCCAATTCTGGACTATGTGATGATCCGTTTCGCTGGGCTTGGGATGGCCGGAGCTGCTATAGCTACGCTGATCAGCGACCTGGCCGGTTTTTCCGTCGTAGTGGTGTATTACCTGCGGAAGCAGTCTTCCTTCAGGTTTCATATTCCGGCAGGATGGGCCAAGCTGCTCCGCGCCAGCTTGCTTATCGGCATTCCGCTAGCCGCCTCACAGTTCCTGTTCGCTGCCCTGGACCTGATTCTCAACCGCATCGTCCTCTTCTTCAAAGGGGCGGACGGCATTTTTATATGGGCTGTGGTGATGGAGGTCGTCTCTCTCTGCGAGATGCTTATCGAAGGTGTCACCGAGATGAACCAGTCGATCGGCGGCATGCTGCTGGGAACGTCTGATTTTAAGGCCTTCCGCGTATATGTGCGGAGGACCTTGCGCTTCATCTGTCTGTCTCTGCTGGCAATCAGTGCCTTACTGCTGGCCTTCCCGCAGGCTCTGTTCTCCTTGTTCGGGGCAGACGGCGAAGCTGCCATCCTTGCGGAAGGCTGCCGGGTACTGCGGATAATGTCGCTGTTCATCATCCCGCTATCACTGATCACATTCTTCGAGAACATCCATGCAGTCGTAGGGCGTGAAAAGTTGGCCTTAACCTTTGAACTCATGCAGGCAGGAGCGATGGCGGGAGTGCCTTTGTTGGCGGGCCTGCTCTGTCCGGACCTGTTCTGGTGGGCTTTCCCGCTGCAGGCTCTTCTGCTCTTCGCTGCCCAGATGGCGTGGACATGGCGGATCCAGCGCAAGGAGCACAACGTACGGGCGCCTTTCCTCGAAGAGGTCTTTCCGACGGAAGTGGAGGCTGACTTCAGCGTCGAATACAGCCAGCAGTCAGTCGAAGGTACGATGAAGGATATCCGGATAATTGCTGCTGTCTGCGAGCTTCCGGCCGCAGGAGAATCGGCCTTGTTGGGCTGCTGTGAGAGCCTGATGGGCAAGCTGCTCGAACGGCGGAAGGTGGACAGGAGTATGAAGAGCGGCTTCGAAATACGTCTCGTAGACAAGCCGGAGCTGACCTGCGTCACATTCAAGACCATAGGCAAGCCGATGCAGATTGAGCCAGATTACTCCGGCAGCGTTTACTGCATCGACTACAAGTATATGTACGGTGTGAATATGACCTATCTGGAGTTCCAGAAGTAAGAAAATAATAATGCCCGGTCAAACCGGGCATTACTGTTTAAAACGGCGGCCAAGAGGACCAGGTCACGTAGTTCTTTTTGTTGCTGCCCAGTACGGCTTCAAATGCACTCTGCGCGCCAATATCGGGAATATAGACGGTTAAGTCTTGATTGCCTGAGTCAAATGCATGGGCGCCACATTTTACCGGAGCGTCTGCTCCGTGGAAATACAGATCATTCATATGATACTGCCCGGCGAAGGTATGCGAGCCGATTTCCTTGATGCCCTCCGGCAATGCAACTTTCTCCAGAATGCACTGCTGCTCCGGTAAAGGAGAGCCATTGATTGAAACCCTGTCAAATACATAGTCGCCCAGGCGTGTGATGCCCAGTCCGTCGGGGATCAGGAGATTGTTCCCTGAGGAGCCATGCGCATAGGCCACCACCGTATTATCCCAGTACAGAATCCGGCCGTTGGCGCACACTTTCACACGTCCGTTCACGGTCGCTCCCTCGAATTTCTTCAGTTTATAACAATGGGCGAACGACCGCTCGAAGACCGTTGTGACGCGGCAAGTGTCAACTTCCGGATCCTTGCCTCCGCCCAGCGGGAGGGAAACATTCTCGATATCGGAAAACTCGAAGGCACTTTGGCCGATGGTTTTCAGCGAAGCCGGCAACTTGACGCTTTTGATTTTTGAACCGTAGAAGCAATACCGGGCAATCGTATCGACTCCTTCCGGAATGACACAGGATGTCAGGCTTTCCACCACTTTGATCAACTTGTAGGTCGATTCACCCGGCCGCTTGTAGCGAAGAATCGTTCCGTCCGTCGTAAAGTCGTTACCTCCATGAATGCTCGTCAGATTGGGACAGTTCCGGAAAACCGTCTGGGCCCGCAACGGCGCAGTGCCTGCCTGATCCAGGAAATCGATGTCTATCGTCTCAATGCTGTTCGGCAATGTGATTGAAATCAGTTCCGTCCAGTCGTTGAAACTTCCTGCCGGAAGCTTCTTGATACCGGTGAAATATTGGAATTCGTCAAAATACTTGAATTTCGCTCCCGAGGACATACCGCCGCCGGACAGATCTTCGAATTTTACCACGGCCGCGGCCTCGGTTTGGGATATCTCGCCGTCGCCACTGGTGTCGATTAAAGCTACCAGATAGCGCTTCATGTCGATATCCCTGAACGAAATCCGGTCTCCCCACGCTTGGATCCGACCTGCATCTCCAAGCTCCTTCCAGTTAGCGTCTTTATTCTTAAAGGCGTCTACTTGACTGTCATCAACATAGATATTACAAGCCGTTGTCCCGCCAAACATGTTTTCGCCGCCGGCAGGTATCTCATTCACTTTTTTGAAATGCGCGGATTTCAGATTGGGACAATTGTAAACGCTGTACGCTCCCATATTTTTGATTCGACGCTCCAGGGTTAGATACTCCAGATAACGGGCACCGGCAAAAGCATAATCAGAGATGGTCTCGATGTATTTACCGTTGACCGACACGGGAATGTTCAGCGATTTAAGATCGGATGCCAGGGCATAGGCAATCACCGCATTGCCGTTCATCAGGCAAAGTCCCGTTCCGTTTTCATCAAAGTCGCCATTCTTATTAAAGGGCAATACCCAGTATTTCCCCGACGAGGATGCCCTGGAGAAGCTTCTCAGGGAAGCACATTCCACAAAAGCGCATTCTTCTATTTCGATGTTGTCCGGAATCGTCACGCTGGTCAGTCCCGATTGTCTGAAAGCGTCTTTGCCGATTATCTCGAGAGATTGTGTTGTCTTGGAAAAATCAACGGAAACAAGCGCCGTGTTCTTGTAGAACGCTCTGTGGCCGATGTCAGTAACTCCCGAAGGAACGACGAAATTGCCATTCTCGTCCGGGATGCCGGTCACAAGAATCAGTTTGTCTCCTTCCGGATACACCAGGGCTGTCGTGTCTCCGTCCCCCGAGGCGAACTTACCCTTGATGGACTTGAGTTTCGGACAATCCTGTAGGATGGCGTCCTTGTCGGTGTCGATTACCAGCTTTGTGATACTTTCCGGGAAGGTGATGGAGGTCAGATTCTTCCAGTTACTGAAACTTCCCGCAGGTAACTCCGTAATGCCGGTGAAATAGCGGAACTCGTCGAAGGATGTGTAGTACCTCCCTGTGGTCGACCCGGCGACGAACAGCGTATTAAGGGAGGTTACGTAAACAGCCTCAGCCATCTCTATCTCTTTATCGCGATTTATGTCCACGACCGGGTCCTTGGCCTCGGTCACCAGATAACTCTTCAAGGCGGGGTCTTTGAAATCGATAATCGTGCTGTAGTAATCCTGATCGATTAGAAACGTGAGGATGTCTGTACTAACCCGGTTGGTAACCGTAAAACCCGCACTTCTCCGTTTGAATCCCTTATTGGAACTGATCGCCAACTTGATCGTATCCTGCGTCTTCCCGTCTGCGTTCGACGATGCATACAGCAGGTGTACCCAGCTGGACACTGAGTCGGGTATCGTCACTATGCCCGGCGTGTTGGTGAGATAGGTAAAAATCAGCGGATTGGTCTCGTCGAAAGAATCGTCGTAGTTGAGGTTTTTGTCCTGCCCCCAAGCGGCCGTCAGTTGTTCCTCTACGAGAGTTAGCGTTTGCGTATGCGATTTGAGCTGGTTAGAAATAGTAATTTCTACCTTCATCGGTTCATGTTTTATCCAACTCGCCGTTACCACTAACATACCTTTCATCGGATCATCTGGATCCGGATCAACGGTCACCTTGTTTCCGTCGGATCCGGTCGCCGTCACCTTGCAATCTTTGGACGGCAACCGATAGGGTACCTTAATGGTCGTATTATCACCTATTACCATCACGTCGTTCGTCACGAAGTCTTCGTATATGATGTAGAGCGGAACATCCAAGTCTTCGATAGCCGATTCTATTGCCGTCAGGATTCCGCCGTAGTCTGGCGCATTCTTGATTGCTTTGAAAATAGAATTGAGACATTCGACCAGCAAGGAATTCAGCGTATTCCGCATCGCAGCAAGTGACTTAACCATCAAGGCCAGGTCCGCATCCAGCGACTCAAGTGCTGTCCCGATAAGATTCAGGGCCTGGAGTGCGTTGGCGAGGCTGTCGGTATACGTCTGTTGGATGACATCAAGCTTCGTCTCAAGGGACGCCGTCTGGAGCATCATAGCCGTGTCTATGGCGCTCAGTTTCTCCTCCGTAGTGCCCGCCAGCGCCGCGAGCGCGTCCTTTATCAGAATCTGCTGAAGGCTGTCGGCCACAAAACCTCTCGTTACAGCGGTTTCAATGAATCCCAGCTTGGACGACAGGGTGGTGGTCTGGTTTGATACCGCTTCTACGATGGCAGCAAGTATAGTTTCGGCCGAATCGCCCAATCCCTCGAGGACTTGGACAAGAAGGTCCGACTGCGAATCATAATCGACAAAGCCGCTCGCGACTGCTGCCCCAATGAGCCCAAGTTTCGTCTCCAGGCTCAATTGATTCTTCTGGATAGCCTGCTGAACGGCTGCCAGCTTAGCATCTTCAGTGCCGGTAAGTGATTCGACAGCTTTCTGGACGAGTGCCAGAGCCGTCTGCTGGTCGGCCAGTCCTTTTTCGACGGACTTCGCGATCAGGTCGAGTTTAGCCGACAGGCTGGCCGCGTGGCTCTCCATTGCCTTAGCGATGGCCGCCAACTGCTCGGCTGTTGCTCCTTCCAGCGCATCGAAAGCCTTCTGCAGCAGTTCCTGCCCTTCCTTCTCACCGGCCAGGCCTTCCCTCACAACCGTCTCGATCAAAGCGAGTTTCATTGCCAGGCTGGTGGTCTGGCCCTGCACAGCAGTCTCGATGGCCGCGAGTTTCTTGCCGGACTCGGCGTCAAGCGAAGACAGCGCCGCGGCGATGAGTGCCTGCTGTGCAGCAGTGTCGGCAAAACCGCCGGCTACCGCAGCCTCTATAAGTCCCAGCTTTGTCTCCAGACTCAAAGTCTGGCCAGCTACTGCCTGCTGAACGGCCGCCAGCTTCTCTTCCGCCGTACCTTTCATCGACTGAAGAGCCTGCAGCAGCATTTGCTGCGCGGCATCGTGGCCGGTGAAACCGTCGGCCACCGCCGTCTCAATCAGCGACAGGGCTTCTGCAAGTGAAAGCCCGCCGCTGCGGATTGCTTCTGCAATGCCGCTTAAGTCCGAGGACAGGGATATATCGACATCCGCGTCCGGACGGTCGCAGGAAGTGAAGGCCAGCGGCGAAAGCGGCAACAGCATGGCGCCGATCAGGCTCATTCGAAAGATTGTTATTTTGAAGGTATGCATAATCATTATTAATTTGAGACGGGACGAACAGATATGCCGAATAATCGGCTGCCGAAGCGATCGACTTCATCTGAAACGACCATTTTGGCACAGTCGTTACCCGATCCCAATTCAAGTGAGGAAGACCAGTAGTAGCCGCATGTGCCATCTTCTTCGAGAGATGTATTCTCCATATATCCCGCAGCAGGCAGGAAGATTTTTTTGCCGTTAGGAGCAGAGAGAAGGAGACCTCTCACTCCGTTCTGTGTCGTCAAGATGCTGGTACAGTTATTAAACAACTCAGCCCATTCGCCATCCGTAGGCATGCGCCAGCTGCCGCCCCAGTTAGCCGTCGCGGCATCATCTATAGCCTCCAGCACGGTTGTTCCATCAACTGTGTATTTCGTGAAAGTATTACCGTCACCGCTGGGATTGAACTTGCTATAAGTGCCCCAGGTGAAATTGCTTTTCGTCTCAGTTTCTCCCCAGGCAAAGTAGTCGCCGTACTCTTCCGGTTTGGTGGCCCCCACGTTGCAGGTAGCCCACTTTAGGCCGGAAGGGAGACCCAGGTCCACGTACTCGTGGACAGTCTTCTTCAATAAGGCAGCGAGATCTTTAATGGCTTGACTCATCGATGTGAGGATTTCGGTGTAGTTCAGGCCCTGGACTGCGACCAGGAGGTCAGAGAGGGCTTTGCCGATGGCGCCGTCTGCGCTCAGCCGCGTGTCGATCGAGTCGATGGCGGCCGCCACGCTGTATGCGGCCTGGGGATCGTCGAGGGTCGCGGCCAGTGTCGTGATGGCTGTCTTCAGCTGCCCGAGGGCAGTTGCTTCGTCTGCAAAACCGCCCTCCAACTCCGCTACGATCAGTCCAAGTTTCGTTGTCAGGCTGTCCGTTTGGCGCATCATCGCTGTGTCGATAGCGGCAAGTTTCTTGTCCAGCGTGCCTTCCAGCGAGGCGAGCGCCTGCTGGATCAGCCCCTGTTTCTGCTGACTGGTTGCAAGGCCATTCCGGATGGCTGCTTCTATCAGCCCCAGCTTGGACGACAGTGATGAGCCCTGGCTCCCTATGGCATCTTTAATGGCCGCAAGACGGGTTTCTGCAGTGCCTTCCAATGCCTCTATGGCCTCATCCAGCAGTTGCTGCTGCTCCAGTGTGCCGGCGAAGCCGTCAGCGACCGCCTCTTCGATGAGCCCCAGTTTGAGCGCCAGGGTTGAGGTCTGGTTTTTTATTGCCGTTTCAACGGCCGAAAGTTTCTCTGCAGAGGAGCCGTCAAGAGATGCGACAGCTTTTTGTATCAATGAAACGGCCCCGGCATAGTCGGTCAGGCCTTTGGTGATGGCTGCCTCAATCAGGCCGAGTTTGGCGGAAAGGCTTGAGGCCTGGTTTCCTGCCGCCTTTTCAATAGCCTTCAGTTTTTCCTCCATAGTTCCGGTGAGAGACTCTATCGCCTCCACAATCATATCCAGCCCGGACGGTCCGTCAACCAGAGATTCCTTGAGGACAGACTCGATGAGGGCAAGTTTCGTCTCCAGGCTTAAAGTCTGTCCCTTGATGGAAGCTTCAACGGCAGCGAGTATTTCTTCCACGGTGCCGTCAGTCGATTCGATAGCAGTCTGGATAAGCGCCAGCTGTGCTTTTTCGTCGGCAAGGCCTTCTTTTATGGCCGCTTCGACCAGCCCCAGCTTGAGCTCCAGACTGGAAGTACGGCTTTTTAAAGCCGTCTCGACAGCCGACAATTTTTCGGCGAGCGTGCCTGAAAGGGTAGAAACGGCTTGCTGAAGCAGCTGCTGGGCTTCTGCATCGTCGGCGAAGCCGCTGCTCAATGCCTCCTGGATGAGTTGCAATTTCTCAGACAAAGACTTGTCCATGTTGTCTATCGCCGCAACAATCTCGCTATAGTTCTGTTGCAGGGAGATGTCGATATCAGAATGGAGGTTCTCGCAGGCCGTGAAGGTCATCACCACCAGCAGCACTAACAGAGATATTTTTTTTGTATGCATAATCATCCTTTATTACTAGTTTGAGACGGGGCGGATTGCAAAACCCCAGTAGCGCACGTGGGACTTCACAGTCGCTTTAGAAGACGAAGGTTCATCATTCCAAAAGGCGAGTCCCTGGGCCTTTCCTATTTCCGCTGGGGTAACGGTAGAAGACCAATAGTAGCCCCAGGCGGAAGTTCCCGCTTGGATTGCTGTCCCCATAAAGCCGCCGGTCGTCGGGAGGAAGATACTGTTGCCTTCGTATCCCGGTAGCTTGCTTGTCACGACGGCCCCTTTCACAGGGACACCCTGGTCGCTGTCCACGATTTCCCATTCAAAGGACTCAGAATTCGACAACCAGACCAGTTCATCATTCGTCGGCATCCGCCAGGAAGCGCCCCAATGCTGCCGCGCCGCGTCATGCTCGAAGATGAGGACGGATTTTTGTCCGGTTGTATAGATGTCATCCCGATAACCCCATTTATAACTCCCATCATTATTAAAAATCTTTACGGCAAACTGGTCCGTTGAATCCGCATATCCGCCTTCCTTTCCTGTCTTCCATGCCAGCGGATCGCGGCTGCTGTAATAGGGCTCCGTCTCAGCCCAGGCGAAGTAGTCGCCCGGATTCTCGGGCCGGAAGGCTCCGATGTTCATCGTGGCCCACTTCAGGACTTTTCCGTCGAATTCGCCCAGCTCCACGTATTCGTAGCCGCCGATATTGTGCCCCATATAATAGATGGTGTGCTGGATGGCACCAAGGATTGCGGTGTAGTCGATCGAGGCATTGTTATGGATCGCAGTCTCTATTTCACGAAGCATCCATATCAAACCATTATGGGACTCTGCGTCAAGGTACAACGTCTCGTTGATATTGCCGAGGGCGGTCAATATTTCGTCCAGACCGTCCTTCAGGGATGAACTTAGCGCCTGCTCTATGAGCCGGATGGCATCATTGGCTTTGGCCAGGCTGTCCTGCAGGGCCGCCTGGATCAGCTCGAGTTTAGTGGTCAGGCTGTCGGTCTGGTTCATCAATGCCGTATCGATGGCAGCAAGTTTTTCCTCATAGGTGCCGGTCAGTGAAGTGAGCGCGGTATTGATGAGATCTGCTTTTTCGTTGCTGTTAACGAAGCCTATTCTCACGGCTGTCTCTATAAGATCCATTTTGGCGGCGAGGGATGTGCCCAGACTTCCAACCGCGGTGGAAATGGCAGCCAGTTTCTCTTCAGCAGTGCCTTTCAGTCCAAGTAAGGCTTGATATAGCAGATCTTCCTGCGCCTTGCTGTCCGCAAATCCGCTTGCAACAGCGGCTTCTATAAGAGCCAGTTTAGTCTCGAGAGCTGAGGTTTGATCTTGTACGGCCTTTCTTATGGCCTCCTGCCTGGCTTCTACCGTACCGGTCAGCGTAGCCAATGCCTGGTTGATAAGCTTCAGCACGTCGCCGGAGGCGACCATACGGTTTTTCACGGCTGTTTCAATCAGATCCAGCTTGGAAGACAGGGAGGAAGCACTGCTTTCCATAGCCTTTTCAATGGCTTCCAGACGTTCTGTCATAGTACCTGAAAGCGTCTGGACGGCCTGTTGCAGCAGTTCCCTCTTCTCGATTTCATCGGCCAGCCCTTCTTTTACCGCAGCTTCAATCAAGGCCAGTTTCATCTCGAGGCTGGCCGTCTTGCTGTTTATGGCATTTCCCACGGAGGCCAGCTTCTCCTCTACAGACCCTTCAAGCGATTCAAGGGCTTTCTGGATCAGGGCCTGCTGCTGCTGAGCGTCGGCAAATCCTGCCGCTACGGCTGCCTCAATCAGGCCGAGCTTGGTTTCCAGGACGGTGGTCTGGCTGCTCACAGCAGCTTCAACAGCCGCCAGTTTCTGCTCCAGGGTGCCGGAAATAGAAGAGATGGCTTGCCGGAGCAATTCCTGCGCTGCCTGTTCGTCGGCGAAGCCGCTGGCTACAGCCGCTTCTATGAGTTGCAGTTTTTCCACCAGCGAACGGTTCGTGCTGCGTACTGCCTCGATGATGCTGTTATAATCCGACTGGACGGTAATGCTGATGTCCGGCCGCATATTGTCGCACGCCGTGAATATTAGCAGCAGCAGAGCGACGGACAGGCCGGCCGGTAAGATGCGTATTTTATTGGTATGCATAAGCGGACAGGTTGCTAATCGGTTATACCAAGGATGTCATTGAGGGCTTTCTGAATGGCCGTCAGGATGGCGCCGTAGTCGGTCATGTTATTGATGGTGGCGAAGATGTCATTAAGGACTTTGGTCACTTTGTCATCCAGGAACGTTTCCATGTCTTCAATCATCGTTATGATGTTGGACACGCTCCCCGTGTTTTCCTGAAGCGAGCTGCGGATTGCCTGCTCGATTTCGCCGAGGGCCGTCGCTTCGTCGGAAAGGCCTTTGGTGAAAGCAGTTTCAATAAGCGCCAGTTTAGCCCACAGGGACGATGTCTGGTTGCTGACCGTCGATGCAATGGCCGCCAGGCAGGCCGATGCGTCGCCGTCCATGGAATCGATGGCTTCGGCTATCAGATCCAGCGCAGCCACCTGGTTTGTAAAACCTTTCTTGACAGCCGCTTCAATCAGGCCCAGTTTAGTGACCAGCTCTGCCTGCTGGCTTGCTAATGCGGTAGAAATAGCTTTCAGTTTTGTATCCAGCGTGCCGTCCAGCGCCTCTAAAGCCTGCAGGAGCAGATCCTGCTGCTGTGCGGCGTCGGCAAGGCCGCTATTGACAGCCTCTTGAATGAGGACCAGCTTGCTCTCCAGACTGGTTGTTTCGCTTTTAATCGCAGATTCCAGATTTGCGAGCTTTTTGCTCAGCGTGCCGTCCAGCGCAGCAATGGCCTCCCGGATAAGCGACAGAGATTTGCTGTTGTCGGCCAGCCCCTTGGAGACGGACTGCTCGATAAGGTCCAGTTTTGTTTCCAGGCTTATCGTCTGGCTTTTTACCGCAGCCTCGATAAGCGAGAGTTTCTGGTCCAGCGTGCCGAGCATCGATTCAAGAGCCGTCAGGATGAGTTCCTGTTGTTGTGAAGAATCGGCCAGGCCGCTCTTTATCGCCGCCTCGATAAGGCCCAGTTTGGTCTCCAGGCTGGCCGTCTGGCTTTCCACTGCCGCTTCGATCAGCGAGAGTTTCTCGGCCGTCGTGCCGGTCAGCGATTGCAAGGCTGCTTTAATGAGTTCTTGCCCAGCTGCAACGTCGGCAAAACCGCCCGCAACAGCCGCCTCTATGAGCCCGAGTTTAATTTCCAGACTGGCCGTCTGACTCTTGATGGCAGTTTCTATGGCAGCCAGCTTCTCGGCTGCGGTGCCTGAGAGCGACTCGACAGCCTGCCGCAGCAGCTCCCGGGCTTCATTATTGTCGGCAAAACCCTTCGACAAGGCCGCTTCTATCAGCGACATCTTGTCCGTCAATGTCTGGCTGGCGTTCTGGATAGCCTCGATGATCTGGCTGTAGTCCTGATCCATTTTGACGGAGACTTTCACCGGTTCGGAGTCGCACGCCGTGAAGGCCAGCGGTGCGACCGGCACCAGCCACAGCCAGGCGCCGAGCAGGCCCACAGGGAAGATTCGTATGTTTTTCGTATGCATAATCACCGTATTTTTAGTCGGAAACGGGACGGACACATAAACCGTAATAACGAGGCCTATCACCAGTTGAACGGGACATTGTTCGATCAGACGCCTCCATCATTGTTGCTTTTGCGGAAGCCGTTACATCAGTAGAAGAAGACCAAAAATATAAGCAATATCCGAACCACCCCATTTCATACCATTGCGTTTCCTTCCAATAGCCTGTGACTGGCAGGAAGATTTGGTTGCCCTTGTAGGTCTCGACTGTACTTGTAACAATCACTCCGCGAACCCCGGTTCCATTATAATTGTCCGTCCATTTAAACTGGGAATGATCTCTCAACCATATCATCTCATCATTCGTCGGCATCCGCCAGGTTCCGCCCCAATTCTGGCGCGCCGCGTCGTCTTCGGTTTCGAGTGTGAGTGTAGATCCTTGTTGTTGAGGGATGTATTTGGTATAGGATTGCGAACCCGTGTCATAATACTGATGCGAAGCAGCCGCATAACCGCCTTCCTTTCCTGTCTTCCAAACTAGTGGATTGAGACTGCTGTAATAGGGCTCCGTCTCCCCCCAGGCAAAGTAGTCGCCTGGCTCAATCGGACTGCTGGCGCCGACATTGCAGGTGGCCCATTTCAGGCCGTTCGGACCCATCACCACGTATTCGTGGCCATTGAGCATGTTTTCTCCCGATAATTCTTTCAGCGTCTGTTGGATGGCAAAGAGAATCGGGCGGTAGTCAATCGGGCCATTGTCGGTGAGTGCCGCAGCTATATTACTGAGGACTCTCGTCACATGACCTTGCATCGTCGTGTTGACTTGCTTGAGAGCCGCTATTATGTCGTCCACACCATCTTTCAGCGACGTACTGAGCGCTTGTTCGATCTGACCGAGGGCTGCCACCTCGTCACTGAGACCTTTGTCCAGCGTTGTCTCAATGAGTTCCAGTTTGGCCCATAACGCCAGCGTCTGGCTGCATACGGCCTTGTTTATTTCGTCAAGTCTTTGCTCCAGCGTGCCTGCCAGAGACTCTACGGCTTGCAATATCAAATCCTTTGAATTCTTATCGGCAGCCATTCCATCTTCTACGGCCTGCGCGATTATTCCCAGTTTGAGTGACAAATCTGTCGTCTGACTGTTGATTGCCGCTTCGATTTGCGCCAGTTTCTCTTCAAGCGTGCCCTCCAGCGATTCCAGCGCAGTCTTCAGCAGTTGCTGCTGCGCCATATCATCGACGAATCCGGCCTCTACGGCGGCCGCTATGAGCCCCAGTTTAGTTTCGAATCCGCTGGTCTGGCTACGCACGGCCGCCTCGATGGCGCCCAGCTTCTGGCTCATAGTGCCGTCCAGTTTTTTGACTGCCTGAAACAGCAGCTCCATGGCTTCATTCACATCGGCGAGCCTGTTGTCGAGGGCCAGTTCAACCAGGGCAAGCGCCGCGGACAGGGTTGTGCCCTGGCTCTCCACGGCTTTCTCGATGGCCTGAAGGCGTTCCGAAGCCGTGCCGATCAGCGCATACACTGCCTGCTGCAACAGTTCAATTTCTGCCGTTTCGTCGGTCAGGCCTTCTTTTATGGCAGTTTCTATCAGGACTAGTTTTGCCTCCAGGCTTGCCGTCTGGCTCTTTATCGCCGTCTCAATGGCCGCAAGTCTCTCTTCCATAGTCCCGTTAAGAGACTGGAGAGCCGAAAGGATGAGCGCCTGCTGTGCTGCAACGTCGGTAAAACCGCCCGTTACAGCCGCTTCGATGAGCGCCAGTTTTATCTCCAGACTGGCAGTCTGGCTCTTTACGGCCGCTTCAATCTGGGCCAGTTTCTCTTCCAGAGTGCCCGGGAGAGCCGACAAGGCTTGCGAGAGCATCTTGCTGGCCTCTTTGCTGTCGGCGAAGCCCTGAGACAAGGCCGTCTCAACCAGCGACAGCTTTTCAGTGAGCGACTGATTGGTTCTGCCGAGGGCTTCCAGGATCTGACTGTAATCCGACACCATGGTTATGTTGATAGATGCCGGCTCCTGCTGGCAGGAGGTGAATACCGCCGTGGCCAGGGGAGGGAGCAACAACCAGACACAGAGCATGCCTGCCGGAATGAGTCGTCTGATAGCTTTCATATTCTTCATATTGTCAGAAATCAAGTCTGAGACCCAGCGTCGCAAAGAACTGGGCTTTGGGAGCAAGGGTGTTGTTCGAGAGGATCAGGCGAGTTGTTGTCCCGACGCAAATGGCTGTCTGGGGAAGGATCTTGCATTCCAGCGACACGCTTGCGGGAATGAACGGTGCTGCAAAGTTGTGCATCTGGTTCTTGCCGGTTACCGACACAGTGCTGGTCCAGTTGTCGGAGCGCATCTCGTTGCGAACCGAAAGGACCCAGGTGTTGCCGGCGGCGAAGAGGAAGCCGAAGCCCGTGCCCACATACAGCGACACCAGGCCGCCTGCGGGAAGCAGGACGTATTCCGCCGTGGCGCCAATGGCATGGAAGCGCATCTTGAAGTCTTTGTAGACCGTTCCTTCGACACTGCCCGGCAGCACGCTGCCGTCAATCGGCTCCAGCGTGCCGTTCAGCTGCTCGCGCACCATCTGGGAATAGTCGTATCCCAGGCTTACCCGCATGCGGGGCATGACCTCCATGGCTACGCTTGCGCCCAGCACCGGCTGCAGGACGTTTGCTTCGTTCGCACCCACGTTCTTGAAGCTGCTACCGGAGCTCCAGGCGACGCCGCCAGAAAGGCGGACGCTGAAAAGGTCTTGAGCAGCAGCACGGCCGCCGCCAGCCGCCAGCGTCAGCAGCAATATAGTCAAAAGGATTGTTCTTTGCTTTTTCATATAGGATAATTTTATATTGGCAGGGTTTTTCATTTGGTTGCGACAGGGCGGACTGGACAGCCCTTGCTGCGCCCGATGTTGTTTTCCAGCGAGAAATAGTTTTCGTCTTTTGAAGCGTCTTTGAATTCTGCTATTTTAGCAAAAGTTTTTATGCCACTGAGAGTGGAAGACCAGTAGCCGTATACTGGGTCAGGGATGCCTTTCACCGCGCCATAAGGCAAGACGATACTATGGTTTTCGTAGCCGGGGACCGTGCTGGTCAAAACGATGCTCACGACTTGGATGCCGGCGACAATGGTGGTATCCATGGCCCCTTTGGTGTTGTCGTGCAGCCATTTCCACTCCTCCAAGGTCGGAATGTGCCAGGCGGAACCCCAGGACTCGCTGGCAGCGTCGTCGATGGCCTCCAAGCGGGTTTTTCCGTCGGTGCTATTATATTTTGAAAAGGGACTCTGTCCAAACTTGTAGTTGTCTTCCGTAAACTCCGCCTTGGTCTGCGTTTCTCCCCAGGCGAAGTAATCGCCGATATCCTTCGGGTCTGCCGCACCTATATTGCAGGTAGCCCAGAACATGCCGCCCATATCTACGAATTCGTGGCCGTCTATTTTGCCGGAAAGCATCCAGAGCGTATTCGTGATGGTCGAGAGGATGGTTGCGTATTCAGTCTGCCCCTGGATCGCAGAAATGATGTCGGCAAGGACCTTACCCACGTTGCCGTTCGGCTGCAGCGCATCGTCGATGGCGGCGAGCGTCGTAGCGATCAGGTCGGTGCTGTCCTGCAGCGCAGCGACTGCCGTCTTCACAAGGCCGATGGCCGTCACTTCATTAGTGAAACCCGTTTTCAGCGCGGAGCTCACGAGCATCAGTTTGGAGGAGAGGCTGTCGGTCTGGTTTGTCATAGCCGTCTTTATTGCTTCCAGTTTCTCCTGCATGGTGCCGTCGAGCGCCTTGAGTGCGGTATCGATCAGTTCCTGTTTCTTCTGGCTGTCGACCAGGCCGTCATGGACAGCTGCCTCGATGAGGTCCAGCTTGGAGAACAGCGCAGCACCAGCACTTTCTATGACGCCGGTGATGGCTGCGAGTTTTTCATCAGCGGTGCCGCTCAGCGACTGTATTGCCTGTAGCAGCAGGGCCTGCTTATCCGCATCCCCGACAAAACCATCTTTGACCGCTGCCTCTATGAGGCCGAGTTTGGTCTCCAATGAAGCGGTCTGGCTGGATATGGCGGTGCTTATGGTCTTGAGTTTTTCCGAAAGGGTGCCTGACAGGCTTTGGACGGCCTTTTCTATCAATGCCAGGGCCTCCTTGTTCTGAAGCAGTTTTTCGCTGACAGCCGCCTCGACCAGCGCAAGCTTGGTCTCCAGGCTGGAAGTCTGTTTGTCCATAGCCTGCGCAATAGCATCCAGACGCTCGGACAGTTTGCCGGTAATCGCCCCGATTGCCTGCTGCATCAACTCCTGCTGGCCCGTATTGTCTGTCAGACCTTCCTTCAGAGCCGCTTCCAGCAGTGCCAGTTTTGTCTCCAGGCCGGCGGTCTGGCTCTTCACCGCCGCCTCGATGGCAGCCAGTTTGTCTTCCAGAGTTCCGGAAAGGGATTCTATGGCCTGTTGGATAAGAGCCTGTTGTGCGACGGCGTCTGCAATGCCGGCAGAAAAAGCCTCTTCAATTAGTCCGAGCTTCATCTCCAGGCTGGCAGACTGGCTGTTTATCACCGCCTCGATGGCGGCCAGTTTATCTTCCAAAGTGCCGGAAAGCGAAGTGACTGCCTTCATCAGCAGTTCCTGCGCCTGTTTGCCATCGGCGAAACCACGGCTTATCGCCGTTTCAATGAGGCTCAGTTTCTCGGTGAGTGATTTGTTTGCGCTGTTAATTGTCTCGATGAGTTTCGAGTAATCCGAGTTCACCTTTATGTCTATTTCAGGATCGCCATTGGCGCATCCGGAGAAAAAGAAAAACATTCCTGCAATCACGGTCAGCGACCACAGAAAACGGCGAGTTAGTTTCATAAGAAAAAGGGGTTAGAAGGCCAAACACAACTCTTGAAACAAAGATAAAGTTTTTTTTGTCTTGAATGTTCCTTTCTGGCATTTCGTTTTGTCTAATACGCAGAACGTTTAACACAATTATTGTAATATGAAAAAAATGCTTTTCGGGCTTCTCTCCCTTGTTCTTTCAATCAACGCATTCGCCCAGATGCCTCAGTTCAACGCCGAGGATATGGCCAAGATGCGTGCAGATCGCATCAAGGAGACCTGCAAAACTAACGATGACCAGTACAAGAAATATAACGAGGAGCAGCAGCGTATGCGTCAGGGCGGCGGCCCCGGCGGCTTTGCCTGTGCCAGTTGGCCAGCATATCTTCCTGCACCTGCTACATGCCAGCCTGGTCGGCGGAGACAGCGTTTTTGTATATGTCAAAAGCTTTCTTATACTGCCCTGAACGGATGTACAAATCCAGCAGGCAATCCTGCGCGGTCGATATCATGAGGGGGTCAGAGTCGTCGGTCTCACGCAGAACCTGCTCCAAATAGTTTTCGGATATGAAAAAAGCAGGCAATAGGCCTGCTTTTTTGTATGCCACTTTATTTTCCAAAATGACATGTCGGTTTATTGAGTTTGCAAAGTGCCCTTACGCGTTGCGCGCGTACTTTTATAGAAGCAAATGTGGAACATTACAAATCAACAAACAATATGGAATCCAATCAGAAACAACTTTATGAGGCCCCGGAGACCTTGGAGATCGAGGTTAGAATGGAGGGCTTTGTCGCCGCGAGCGGTGAAAATACAGAAAAATACAGTATTTATGGCACTGCATACGGTGATGAAGATTTCAATTAGTAGGAGGACGTGAGTATGAAACGAAATATTTTGAAAGCGGCCTGCGCGGCCATCGCCATCATCGCAATAGTATCATGTGAGGACAGAATAGTAGTTCCGGAAGTCACTTCGGAACCTGTCGGCAAAGCCGGCCTCGTTTTCACTGCGACGACCGAAACGGCCGCAGCGACAAAGACGGCACTGAGCGAAAATGGAGGCAATTTCGATGTTGTCTGGCGCAACGGTGACCAGATTACCATCGTTGATGGAGAATCTCATGTGGGCAAGTACACAACAACAAGTACTACGACAACAGCAGACTTTACATACATTCCCGAGTCTGGAGCAGAAGCTACGGCTTCACCTTACAAGGCGTGGTATCCGGCATCCTTATACAATGGTGGCACGCCGACACTCCCGGCAACTCAGAACTATGTGGAAGAAAACATCAGCGGCGCTCCTATGTACGCTGAGAGTAGCACGACGACACTAAACTTTAAAAATCTGACCGGAATTATCCGCTTGAACATTACAACCTCGGAAAGCAAGACTGTACGCAGGATTACATTGACGGCAGACCAGCCCTTGAGTGGACCTATTGCCAATGTGGCTTCACTCAACTCTGAGACTCCTGTGGCTGCGACAGTTTCTGGTACTGCCGGTGTAACTCTTGAATGCGGTGCGGGCGTTGCCATCAACGGCACAGCAAAACCATTTCATATTGCCGTTCCGGCTGGCACGTTTACAAACTTAAAAATAACCGTTGAAACTACAGACGGACAAATCCAGACCCGAACTTCAAATAGTGGAATAACCGTTGCCCGAAGCGCTATTACCAACATCACACTCGGCTTCAATAATATGGTAGCAACGACTGGCAGTGCTGATATAATTGGCGGAGCATCTCAGCCTTGGATTCAGTTATGGCCCGGCGGTCCGAAGTGGGCCAAATTCAATGTTGGTTCGACAATAACAAGTTATGCGAACGTTACTGAATATACTAATCCCGATGTGATAGGGGGTTATTATTCTTTTAAGGGTCGATACAATTCCACTCCTGATGCAGATGGGACATCCGATACCGCAAATTATTTGTGGGGTGTCAATTGGGTAACTCCCACTGGCACCCAGGAAGAGGATTTATTAAATAACTGTATCTGGACCTATTGCGACGGCACTTCTGTACAGTACGAACCCGGGTGTACCTTGGCGGGCTGGAAAGTCTCCGGAAAGGAAGCCGGTTACACCGAGAACTCTATTTTCCTTCCCTTTTCCGGAATCAGGGACCAGAATAACAAGGCAAGAGAGACTGTGGGCACCAGGGGATGTTATTGGTCAACAGACACTGGAGGCTATGGTGCATACTATCTCAATACAACCTCAGGAGTTCATCAATATGTTTCGGCCAACAAGCCTCATGGTCTTTCCGTCAGGGCCATTTGTATCGACAATCAACCTTATGAAGAAGGGCTTCCAGATGGGGCGATTGCAGGATTGTTCTCGGTCGAAGATCACGTCAAAGTCTATTTCTCAAAAGGAAATCTCAATTTTGTCACTGCGACGTCCACATGGAAGTTTGCCGATAACCAGAAAGACTATTTGGGTGAAAGTCAGGATGGGGTACGGGATATGTTCACATATAACGAATATAACGAATTTACAGACCCTGCCTCATGGTGGAACCTATCGTGGCAACAGTGGAAGTATCTCTTGACTACCCGTAGTGTTACCAATACGCTTTCGGCTGGAGCGCGTTACACTATGGCGAATGTGGGTGGCGTCAATGGTCTCATCATTTTCCCGGACATCTATACACATCCCGAAGAGACGGGCTTTGTTTCAGGAACCTTTGATGGACCTTCTAATTACATAGCAAGCGTCGATGATACAGGGTGGGCAAAGATGGAAGCGGCAGGATGCGTCTTTTTGCCTGCAGCCGGATACAAAAGTGTAGTCGATGGATGGGTGAATGTCGGCAGCGCAGTATGCTATGGCACTTCCACGCCCATTGTTATCGTAAACAGCTATGAGTATTATACTCCCTATATCCTGCCAGATAGCGTGTCATTGGATGATACCAGTTATCAAACGACCATGACCGCAGTCCGTTTGGTGCATACAGCAAATTAAAACGAAAAAAGGAATTGAGGAAAATACGACCTAAATAATAATTGTTACAATAGAATAGTATACAACATGGAATCCAATCAGAAACAACTTTATGAGGTGCCTGCGACTGAAGTGGTCGAGGTAGTGCAGGAAGGGGTGCTGTGTGACAGCAATATCCCGATGTTCGGAGATTCTTTTGGATGGGATGAAGATTAATAGGAGGAAGGAATATGAAGAAATTATACAAGTTTATTATTCTTGGTGCATTGGCGGTGTCCGTTGCATCTTGTGAAAAAGAGATTTCTCCCATTGAGCATGGACTTGATCAAGGGAAGCAGATACGTACTGAAGTTATTGGTGTCAAGACCGAAAGCGAGGCTACCAAGGTTACTCTTTCCGGAACGACCTTCGCTTGGGTCGACGGCGACGAGATTGCCGTATGGGCGGGAACAAATGCGGCCAGCGGTTCTTTCCAGGACTGTGAGGTAAGCGGAGGAAAGATTTCTGTTACGCTGGGAGAGGGGCAGGCCCGTTATAATTATGCCATTTATCCTGCCGCAGTCAAAGATGCTTCAAACTATGGACAAGGCACTTTGAATGTCATTCTACCGTCATCTTATACTTTGGCACAGGTTAGTGGCGAAAACACGCCGCTGCCGATGGTGGCTGTAAATGACAAAGAATCGAGCAATCTGACCTTTTACAACGTAGCCGGTCTGCTTCGGGTTACAGTCAAAGCTATACCTTCGGATGCTACCGGACTGTTGTTCCAGTTCCCTGGCAAGAAAGTGAACGGAACATTTGCCGTTACCGGTCCTGGTACAGGCACATCAATAATATCCAATGCAACGCCCGCCTCAGGTGAAGATCAGATAACGGTCACTTTTGCGGCAGGAACTGCATCAGAAATGACACTCAATGTACCTTTACCTACAGGTGATTATGATGATGTCTATATCACGCCTGTTGGCAGTTCTACCAAAGTGGCTGCCGCTCGCCATATCAAGGCTGGCGGTTACACAGCCAGTCGCGCACGTGGTCGTCAGCTCACCGCCACTCTGGTTTCGTTCTCAGTAAGTTCTACAGGTAAGGTGGTCTTTGCTCCCGGGAATCTGCAACTGATCAACGGATCGACATGGCAATTTGCCAGCCATCAATATGATTACTTTGGGGAATCACAGACTGATATTCAGCGCGACCTTTTCTCGTATTCGACAGGATACACTTACACTTGTCCTTCTCCGTGGCGTGTGTTGACTGCAGGTGCATCCTCAGAGTCAGAGTGGGGTTATGTTTTGAATACCCGCAGCGTTACAAATTCTTTAAGTGCCAATGCACGATATACAATGGCCAGGATTGGCGACACGAAAGGACTAATTATATTCCCAGACAACTATTCTCATCCCGATGGAACGGATTTCACGGGGGGAACATATAACGCCCCGTCGGATTACACCTCTACCGTCAGCATATCAGGATGGGAAAAGATGGAAGTCGCCGGCGCTATCTTTTTACCCGCTGCAGGTTATTTTACCAACAATGCTGCTTCACCAACCTACAAAGAGGTAGGAGTAGATGGCGCTTATTATAGTAATACAATTGGTTACACTGCCGGCAACGAGATGCGTTATTATAGCATCTATTTTAGTGGCAATTGGCAGGGGGCGAGTTTGATGCAAACGGATGACTTTGGTTGGATAACTACCCGTCGCTCCGTCCGCCCGGTGCGCGATTTGGAATAAGACAACAGGCACGAGACGATCAGGTTGAATATCTGCCGAATACTTGATACCTTTACAAAGTGAACCGTCTGCTCCACATAGTCGCGGTATTTGCAATGCTTCTGGCTGTTTCTTGCTCTCGGGCGGGGAGCGGCGGGGGCGTTGTGTCCGGTGAAGATGGGACGCAGTGGCGGCGGATGACGGTGGAGCGGCTGCCGGATATGAATGAGCCGAGGGGGAATCACCGGACGGTGGTGATCGGCGACGAGATTGTGGTGCTTGGCGGCCACACCGAAGGGTTCAAGCCTATCGAGACTGCAGAGTATTTTGTTGACGGGGTCTGGCATACTGTGCCGATGCTTTATCCGCATCTCAATGGCTTTGCTGCGCAGTTGCAAGACGGCTCTATTCTGCTTGGCGGCGGCAGCGCCGAGGCTTTCGGCATCGGGCAGAGCTGGGGTGCGGAAATTTACGCCCCGGCTTCCCACTGCTTTTCCGCGGCCGGCATCATGTCGGCCAAGCGCGCCATGCCTTCGGCCGTAACTTTGCCGGACGGCAAGGTCGTCATCGTCGGCAACTGGCATGCCCCGGACAGCTATGAGTTCTGGTCGGCTGAAGGTGGCTTCGCCCCGGGCGGCCCGCTCTCTCCAGGCTGGGCCGAGCCTTTTGTCCTGCCGGCCTCGCAAGATGACATCATCGTTTTTGGCCCCTGGGACACTGTGGGTAATTCTCCTGCCGGCCGGGTGGACCATCTCGGCGGAGAAGCTGAATATGTCCCGCTACTGGAAGAATGGGAGCCGATATGCAATTATTACGTCTTTCCGGAAGACATTCAGATTGCCGAATATACCTATCTGGTCCCAGCGAGCATCCGTTCCGGAAACGAATGTACAATAATAAAGGTAGCTTCCGGCGAATTCTCTCTTTTGGAGATGGCAGAGCCTCTTCCGGCGAAAGGACCGGACGGCACCCCGATCGAGTGGCGCCATCTTCAGGTGGACCGTCCTTCCAGGCTCATATGGGTGCAGGGTATGGATCCCGAGACCGAGCGTATCTGCATGGCCCGCATCAGCTACGACGCTACTCTCGACGGTGGCAAAGCGACATCGACATATTATTTCGCCGAAATGCCAGACGACATTCCAATCAATCTGGCCAGGCTCCTACCGGGCGGCCGTTTTGTGTTGGCAGGCGGAACGGGGTGGAAGAAAGGCACATTTCCCGTCGAGGGAGATTTTTTCAAGACATATTCGACGGTATTTATGCTCCACACTGAGCCTATGCAGGCGGCGGGTTTGCCTCTTTGGGCTCTGTTGGTTGGCATTGTCGTCGTTGGGGTGGGAGTGCTGCTGTTTGTTGGTGCATTGCGAAGGAAGGGCCGGGAGCCTGAAGCATCCGGCGTCCCTTCTGCGGCAGAGGAGAGCAAGGATCCCCGCAACCTGGTGGAGGAGATTTCGACCCTCATCGAGGAGAAAGAGCTCTTCCGCCGCAAGAATCTTCGCATTACCGACGTGGCTTCCGAACTTGCCACCAACAAAACCTACGTCAGCGTCCTGCTGAACAATCTGTCGGGAGAAAGCTTCTCGAAGATGATAACGCGCTACCGCATCGACTACGCCAAGAAGTTGCTGCGCGAACATCCCGACATGCTGCTCGACGAGGTGGCTGACGAGTCCGGCTTCTCATCCTACACCACCTTCTTCCGCAGCTTCAAAACTGCCACCGGCCTCTCTCCCCAGGAGTGGAAGCGTCAGCAGTAGCACCCCGCTTTCACCCGCCTTCCTCAAAAAAACGTTACAACTGTTTTTTACTTTTTGTAACTTCGATTGTCTAATAACCCAGAACGTTTAACACAATTATTGTAATATGAAAAAAATGCTTTTCGGGCTTCTCGCCCTTGTCCTTTCAATCAACGCATTCGCCCAGATGCCTCAGTTCAACGCTGAAGACATGGCAAAGATGCGTGCAGATCGCATCAAGGAGACCTGCAAGACTACTGATGACCAGTACAAGAAACTTTATGACTATTTCCTGAAGGAATCTAAGCAGATGATGGAAATGTTCGAGCAGGGCGGTCAGGGCGGTCCTGGCGGCTTCGACATGGAAGCAATGCAGAAGAGGATGCAGGAGCAGGAAAAATTCCTCAAGGGCGTGCTGACTGCTGACCAGTACAAGAAATATGACGAGGAGCAGCAGCGTATGCGTCAGGGCGGCGGCCCCGGCGGATTCGGCGGCGGATTCGGCAGATAGACCGAAGTTCTGCAAACGAAAACAAAAGGCAGGTGATTTTGAGAACACCTGCCTTGATTTTTATTATATTTGTGTCAACAACCTGACTTATCTTTACACTACTACCTATGAAAAAACTAATTGTTCTTTTGGCTGTGCTCGCATTGTTCGGGTGCAACAAAACTGTGAACACTCCGGTGCTCACGATCGAAGGTGGCCAGATCCAAGGTGTAACAACTGATATTCCCGGTGTCCTCGTATACCGCGGAATCCCTTATGCAGCTGCGCCTATCGGCGACCTCCGCTGGAAAGAACCCCAGCCGGTAGTTCCCTGGCAGGGCGTGAGACTTTGTGACAGATTCGGCCATCCCAGCTATCAGGCCATCCAGTATCCCGGCGGATACTACACTGAGTGGGGTTATGGCGGAGAGGCTCCCTACAGCGAGGACTGCCTCTATGCCAATGTATGGACCAAGGCTTCAGGCCATCCCGAGGCTAAGCTTCCGGTTGCCCTCTGGATCCACGGCGGCGGATACCGCGAAGGTTTCGGCTCAGAGCCTGAGTTCGACGCCCAGGAGTGGGGCGCAAGGGACGTCGTCCTGGTGTCTATCAACTATCGTCTCGGCGTTTTCGGCTTCCTGACCCACCCCGAGCTCGCAGCTGAAAGCCCTCACGGCGTATCCGGCAACTACGGTATCCTCGACCAGATCGAGGCCCTCAAATGGATCAAGAAGAATATCGCCCAGTTCGGCGGCGACCCTGACAACGTGATGATCTTTGGCCAGAGCGCCGGAGCCGGCAGCGTGAAGACCCTCTGCGAGTCTCCGCTCGCCCGCGGCCTCTTCCACAAGGCTGTCATCATGTCCGGTGGCGGACTTACCGTCCCGATGGCCGCTCCCGCAGCTCCCGCAGCATCTGCAGCCCGTCCCGCAGGTATGCCTGCCGCAGCAGCCGGCCGTACAAGCTCTATGATGAGCATGATGCGCCGCGCATCGACTCCCGCAGAGGCAGCCCAGCAAGTTAAGGAAATCATGGACTGGGCTGGCTTCACCGACCTCAAGAAGATGCGTGCAGCAGCTACTGAGACCATCCATGCCCTCGGCACCATCTACAACGGCGCAAGCGGCAAGTTCGGCTACATGACCGGTTCTCCTATGGTAGACGGATATGTAAGCCTCGAGAGCTTCGACGCAGCAGCAGCTGACGGCACCCTCGCCGACGTTCCTTACATGATCGGCTACACCCTCAACGATATGGGCGACATGGCAGGCGGCATCGCTGCATTCTGCCTCAACCGCGAGGAGAAAGGCAACAAGGCCTGGGCATATGAGTTTGCTCGTCCTCTGCCTGACGACGGTTCTCACCCTGAAGTAACCGCCCGCCTCAAAGGCGCCTTCCACTCTTCAGACCTCTGGTTCGTATTCAAGTCTCTCAAGCACTGCTGGCGTCCCTGGACCCAGGGTGACTGGGATCTTTCAACCAAGATGATCGACGCATGGACCAACTTCGCAAAGACCAGCGATCCCGGCATCGGCTGGGAGCCTTACACCAAGGAGAACCCGAAATTCATGCGCTTCAAACTGGATGAAAACGACAACGAAGCTTCTGACATGGGCGATCCTATCAGGCCGTAAAGTCTGACATTACACCCTATTATTTATAAAGAGTCCCGGTCGGAAGGCCGGGACTCTTTATTTTGCTCCCCTGGCAATTGGAATTGCGCCCAAGCTTGCTTAAATTTGAAGGAAGAAATTATACCTAATTAATCTATATATGCACACTAAAACCTTCTCGCGCGCCGTGTTCGCGGCCGCACTCTTGCTCCTGTCGCTCCTTTCATACGGGCAGGAGAAGAACACTTTCTGCAATCCGCTCGATCTGGTAGTGCCCGGCGAGCGCTCTTACAGAGGTGGTGAGCCCGTCGTCCTCGTATATCAGGGCGACTACTATCTTTTTGTATCTCACCGTAAAGGCTACTGGTACTCTCCCGACTTCAAGGACTGGACCTACGTCGATGCCCCGAACTATCCGGGCGGCGTGGTTTCGGTTGTCGAGATGGACGGCGAGCTTATCGGCTGCTCAATGAACAACAAAAACGTCTACAAGGCCACAGACCCGAAGGCCGGCACATGGGAGCTCATAGGCACCCTTGACAGCGACCGCTACGGCGACGCCAACATGTTCGTAGACGACGACGGACATCTCTATCTCTACTACGGCTGGTCGCAGCTGATGCCTTTCAAGGTTGTCGAGCTCGACAAGAAGACCTTCAAGGAGATTGCAGGCCCGAACGTCCTTTTCTTCAGCGACTATCGCAACCACGGCTTCGAGAAGCGCACCCACGACGATGTGATCTACTCTATCTTCGGCGGCCGCCGCGACTATTTCAAGGAGGAATACCCGTGGATCGAAGGTCCCTGGATGACCAAGCACAACGGCAAATACTATCTGCAGTATGCAGCCATCGGTCTGGAGCTCCTCTCATACTCTCACGGAGTGTACGTAGGAGACAGCCCCATGGGCCCCTTCACATATTCTGAACACAACCCTCTTACCTTCAAGACCACCGGTTTCGCAGTGGGCGCAGGCCACGGCAGCACCTTCCACGACAAGAACGGCCAGCTATGGACCATCTGCATGATTCCGTCGAGCTACGGCGGGGCAGGGCGCGGCTCTGAACTCGCCATCTTCCCGACTGCTGTAGACGCAGAGGGCGTTATGCATGCCAGCGAAGAGTTCGGCGACTACCCGCAGTACTGGCCTGGCACCCGCACCGACGCTGTGGACCACAACTGGACAGGATGGAAGCTTCTGTCTCACCAGAAGAAAGTCACTGTATCATCAACCTTCGAGAACTTCGTTCCCGAGAATGCGGTTGACGAGGACTTCATGACCAACTGGGCAGCCGAAACTGGCGATCCGGGCGAATGGTTCCAGGTAGATCTCGGCAAGGTGGCTGACATCTATGCCATCCAGTGCAACTGGGACCACATCGGTGCCCAGCAGGCAGCAGCAGCCGGCTTCGGCGGCGCAGTACCCCAGCTTCCCGAATACTACCAGTGCTTCAAGGTTGAGGTTTCGATCGATGGTAACAAGTGGACCACCGTCATCGACAAGCCCGCCAACAAATATGACTTCCACCATGACTACACCGAACTTGCTAAGCCCGCCCAGGGCCGCTACGTGAAGGTCACCAACACCCGCCAGTGCCATGACGGCGCCAAGTTCAGCATCAAGGACCTGCGCGTGTTCGGTAATCCCTATTCAGCCGGTAGCGTGAAGGTGGCTGACGTCAAGGTTGTCCGCAACCAGAGAGACCGCCGCGAGGCCGAACTCCTCTGGGAGCCCGTTCCCGGCGCTGACGGATACATAATCCGCTACGGCATCGAGCCCGGCAAGCTCTACAACAGCTACATCGTTTACGACCAGGATTACTTCAAGCTCCACAGCCTCAACACCGCTCCTGAATATATCTTCGAAGTCGAGTCGTTCGACTCAGGCCTGGATTATTACTATCCGAGGAGCGAGGAAGTCAACGGCACAGGCGGCGAGGTCGAGATCAACAAGCGCGGCCAGGGCCGTAGCGGATTCGGCCGCAACGACCCGAACACCAAGCGCGTGATGATCAAGGAAGGTGTCGACCGCTATGAATACGACGGCATCGATCCCGGCACCTGGACCATCAATCACAGCTACGGTCCCGTTCTGTGGTCCGGCGAACTCACCGAGGCTGACCTCATCGGCACCGGCGAGCCCGGCATCGAGGCCAAGCTTACCGACATGGGTGTAGGCACTGAAGTCAACGCCGAGATGTGGATGAAGGTAGTCCGCGGTCCCGAGGCCGGCAAGGTTGTCCTTGAGATCCGCCATCTGCGCCGTCAGGGCGGCTGGCCCGGAATGATGGGCGGCGGCGGAATGATGGGAGGTTCAGTATCCTCACCCGTCGTCAACCCCGATAATACAGTGACATTCAACTACCGCGACCCCAACGCCAAGTCTGTCAAGGTGAACGCGCAGTTCGCCGGCACCCAGGACATGGTGAAAGGCGCCAACGGCGTATGGTCCCTTACCCTCGGCCCCGTGGAGCCCGACATGTATCCTTACAGCTTCATAGTCGACGGCGTTACCATCATGGACCCCCAGAACCCCGACTGGTTCCCGAACGAGACCTTCAAGAACAGCATCGTTGACGTTCGCGGCAACGGAGAGCCTCTGCTCCACGCCCTCACCAACGTGCCTCACGGCAGCGTGGACTATGTGAACTACTGGTCTGAGAGCCTCGGCACCTTCGGCAACGCCATAGTATACACCCCTCCCCAGTACGACAAGAACAAGAATAAGAAGTATCCTGTCTTCTATCTCATCAGCGGAACCACCGACACCGAGGAAGTATACTTCAAGGTCGGCCGCATGAACCTCATCCTCGACAACCTGATCGCTAAGGGACAGGCCAAGGACATGATTATCGTACTGCCTTACGGCAATCCTTCCAAGTACTTCCCGGCAGGGCAGGCTCCCCGTGGCGACCTCTTCACCACCGACATGCTGAACGACCTGATGCCGTTCGTGGAGAAGAACTACCGCACCCTCAATGACCGCGACCACCGCGCCATCGGCGGTTTCTCACGCGGCGGCAACCAGGGTCTGGCCATCGGCCTGACGAACCTCGACAAGTTCTCATGGCTGTGCTCTTACAGCTCATTCACCAGCACCACCCTTCCCGGCGGAGTCTATGACGACCCGAAGATCAACGACAAGATCAACCTCTTCTGGCTTGGCGTCGGCACCGACGACTTCCTCTACGGCAACGCCAAGGACTACATGGACTTCCTTGACAGCAAAGGCATCAAGAACGTCAAAGAGTTCACCACCGGCAAGTTCGGCCACACATGGATGAATGCCAAGTATTTCCTCGACAAAACCCTGCCTCTCCTTTTCCAGAAATAAGATATGAAAACATATATGAAAATATTTGCAGCGGCTCTGCTGATCGCCCTTCCGCTGCTCAGCGAGGCCCAGCCTCCCCAGGCCGGTGAAAACCAGCGCCTGACTCCCCAGACCATGGCCCGTCTCTTCCCGGCAGGCGTAGTGTCTCCTGAATACAATGCCGACGGCTCCGTAACCTTCCGCTGCCAGGCCGCCGATGCCAAATCGGTGGAGCTTGACTGTCAGATGCTCCCCGCAGCCATGCCGATGAGCAAAGACGCCAACGGCGTATGGACCATCACCGTCACTCCCGGCAAGCCGGACATCTATCCCTATGCCTTCGTAATAGACGGCACCAAGGTGGCCGACCCCAACAACATGTTCATCTTCCCCAACGAAGGCTTCAAATATTCGCTTGCTGACGTCAAGGGTCCCGAGCCGTCAGTCCAGGACATCCAGGACGTGCCCCACGGAAAGGTGACTTACCGCTTCTACCACTCCAACACCTGCGGCATCGACCGTCAGATGTGCGTCTACACTCCTGCTGGCTACAACCCCGCCGGCAAGGAGAAACTCCCCGTGCTCTACCTCATCCACGGTATGACTGACACCTGGGAGACATGGTTCAAGGTGGGCCATGTCAACAACATCCTCGACAACCTGATCGCAGCCGGACTGGCAAAGCGTATGATAGTGGTCATGCCTTATGCCAACCCCTATCCTGAGATGATGCGCCAGGGTCTTGCCGACCGCTATGACTCAATGGACACCGACCGTGTCGCTGCTGAAATCATCAACGACGTTAAGCCTTTCATCGAGGCCAACTACGCAGTGAAGACATCTGCAAACGACCGTGCCGTAGCCGGCTTCTCTCTCGGCGGCCGTCAGGCCCTCGCCACCGGCCTCGGACACCCGAAGGAGTTCAAGTGGGTTTGCGCTATGGCTCCCGCCATCTTCGGCAATGAGTACGAGACCAATTTCACCAACGGCACCTACGCTCCCGTGAACACCCTGAACAAGAACTACAAGCTTGTATGGCTTGGCACAGGCACCTCTGACTTCCTTATCGAAGCTTCACGCGGACTTGACGCCTACCTGACTGCAAACGGAGTGAAACACACTTTCTACACCCCTGACGGCGGCCACACATGGATGAACTGCCGCGACTATCTGACCCACATCGCACAACTGTTGTTCAAGTAATCACGGCTTATGAAAAAGATACTCATATCTCTGTTTTCCCTGGTACTGCTTTGCACCGCCTGCGGTCCGAAGCAGACCTGGGAATATCCTTTCCAGAATCCCGACCTTAACATCGAAGAGCGCATCGACAACCTGATGTCCCTGCTGACCGTCGAGGAGAAGGTTGGCTTGCTGATGAACAAGAACATATCTGTGGACCGCCTCGGCATCCCGTCATACAACTGGTGGAGCGAGGCCTGCCACGGTGTCCGTCAGGACGGATATACGGTATATCCCCAGCCTATCGGTATGGCTGCAGCGTTCAACCCGCAGCAGATGTACGATGTCTTCAGCCAGGTTTCCGACGAGGCCCGCGCCAACTGGAACCGTTCGGACCACGACATCTTCAACGTGCCGATGGGTGTGACCTACTATCCCGGCAACCCCGAGCTTTCGTTCTGGTGCCCTAACATCAACATCTT
>JAFZVU010000043.1 GCA_017617655.1 Bacteroidales bacterium | reverse complement strand
TCCAGCTCGTCAGAGAAATAGCTCCTGGGCATGAACGATAGGATACATATCGGGGCAAGCATCTTCAGTCGCATCCTCAATGCGACGGCTATGTCCATGCCGTAGAACTCATCCAGAGTGTGCCCCGACCAGGGAATCTCGGCAATAACAACGGCTCTATCGAACGTCATGACTTCATTTTGAGTCAGGGCCTCAAATCCACCTTCATCCGTTATAAACGATGCCTGAACTGAGTTTGGTAACACCGATGAAATAAGGCGGGTCTGAGTTTCGCCGCAAATTACAAGACAACTCCCATTACCGATCATACTACATATCTCAAGAGGGTTAGGTTTAGAGCCATTGTCTCACTAAACCTAGCCCAATATAATTATTCTTTAAAGTTAGCTATTCTGCCGAGAAATACCAAATCACCACTGGAGCCAATGAGCCTTTTATGGTGAGGCGTTTCAGTATCACGTCGCAGTCAGCGATTTTGCGCAGCTTGTCGGTCCATTTCATCGCCGAAAGACTTTGTAGATAATGACATGTAATATCATGTGTAGCTGTATGCATCTAATGCCGTTGTTTATCGCAACAATGATACATTATTTGATACATTATTTGATACATTAATAACGAAAAGAGGCCTCACAGATACTGCGAGGCCTCTTTTCGTGGAGATGGGCGGACTCGAACCGCCGTCCAAACAAAGCACCAACAAGCTTTCTACACGCTTATCCTCCCTTTGATTGTCGGCGACGCACTGCCGGGCGGCAGGCCATGCGAAGCTTATCCTCTGAATCTTGGCGAGCTTTAGAGAAATCCACCCGTGCAGGAATTGCCTGATGATATCCCGAACTCCGGAGCGACATTCCAAGACCCCGGCGGGATACTCGTCAACTGGTCCTGGACCAGCTGATTAAGGAGTCGAGCTTAGCTCAAGACTACGCAGCGAGTGCAAAGTTGTTGTTGCCAGTTATGGCTTGAGGTCTGAGATTTACGAGAGGGGCCACGACTCTCGGCGTGCTTACCGGTCAATGTCATTTGCTGTCAAAACCAAAACATCCCCATTGAACGATACCTTGCAAAGATGCAAAAAATACTCTGATTGTTGCGCCGGCTATGAAAGTTATTTCGTAAATTTGAAGGAATCTGTACACAAATCAAAGACAAAACCAATAACTATATGAAAAAACTTACCCTGATGATTGCGGCCATGCTGATTTGCCTCAGCGCTGCGGCCCAGCAGTCCCTTCAGAGCCGGGCAGCCGTAAAATCTCCTGAAATCAACCCGGACAAGACCGTAACCTTCCGTCTCGTAGCCCCGAAAGCCGTTAAAGTGCAGGTCACCGGAGACTTCCTCCCTGCCGGCCCCAACGGCCAGCAAGGCATCGCAGACCTCGTGGAGACCGACGGTGTATGGGCATACACCACCGAGAAACCCCTCGACCCGGAGCTCTATTTCTATAACTTCCTCGTCGACGGTCTGAAGATCAACGACCCCAACAACGTCCACATGATCCGCGACGTGGCCAACGTGTTCAACGTATTCCTGATTGACGGAGGCCGCGCAGACCTTTATAAAGTAAACGACGTTCCCCACGGCACAGTAGCCCGCGTATGGTACGACAGCCCCGTTGTCGGCTTCGACCGCCGTCTGACCATCTACACTCCTCCGGGATACGAGCAGAATCCCAAGGCCAAGTACCCCGTATTCTATCTCTTCCACGGAGCCGGCGGAGACGAGGAAGCTCGGATCGCCCTCGGCCGTACCGCCCAGATCATGGACAACCTGATCGCCCAGGGCAAGGCCAAACCGATGATCGTGGTCATGACCAATGAAAACATGAACCAGGAAGCAGCCGCCGGAGAGTCTTCATTCGGCTTCACCCAGCCCAGCATGGGAGCCTCCTCTGCAGCCCGCACCATCCCTCAGGGAGTCGATTTCGTGAAAGCCTTCCCCGACATCCAGAAATACGTCGAGAAGAACTATCGCACCATAAACAAGAAATCCTCACGTGCAGTGGGCGGCCTTTCAATGGGCGGCTTCTACACAGTAAGCGTATCGAAGGAATATCCCGACACATTCGACTACATGGGCGTCTTCTCAGCCGGCCTGAGCCTGTCGCAGGATCCCGCCGACAAGGCTAAGACAGAGCAGCAGCTCGCAGTGCAGTTCTCAAAGAATCCCAAACTCTACTGGATCGCCATCGGACGAACCGACTTCCTCTATGACTCCACCAAGAGCATGAGGGCATACTTCGACGAGAAGGGCTACCCTTATAAATATTATGAAAGCGGAGACGGCCACATCTGGCGCAACTGGCGCATCTACCTGACCGAGTACGCCCCTCTCCTTTTCCAGGACTAATTACTAACCAAAACTAAAATAAGATGAACAAAGACATCAGCAGAAGAGACTTCCTTCAGAAAAGTGCTCTAGCCACTGCAGGCGCAGTGCTGGCAACCTCACCCCTGCTGGCCAGGAATGCAGCCGAAGTTGCAGAAGAAATGGCACAGCAGGTTCGCAGGCCGTCTGCGAATGACAGACTGAACGTAGTCGGAGTAGGTATCGGAGGCCGCGGAGGCGCCGACATCGACGGACTGGCCAAGACCGAAAACATCATCGGCCTTTGCGACGTTGACTGGGACTATGCAGCCCCCAAATTCAAACAGTATCCCGACGCCCAGAAGTTCAAAGACTACCGCGAGATGTTCGACAAGCTTGGCAAAGACATTGACGCTGTAGTTGTCGGAACTGCCGACCACACCCACGCAGTTATCTCCGCACAGGCCCTCGAGATGGGCTGGCACGTATACTGCGAGAAACCCCTCACCCACACCGTTTACGAGACCAGGCTCCTCACCAAACTCGCCGCCAAGAACAAAGTTGCGACCCAGATGGGTAACCAGGGCGCTTCCGGCAACGGCGTTCGCAAGATCTGCGAAGCCATCTGGACCGGAATGATCGGAGAAGTGACAAGAGTCGATGCCTTCACCGACCGTCCTATCTGGCCGCAGGGCCTCGAAACTCCCACCAAGGTTGACAAAGTTCCCAAGACTCTCGACTGGAACCTCTTCATCGGCCCGGCCAAATTCCGTCCCTACAACTCAATCTACCACCCGTGGAACTGGCGCGGCTGGTGGGACTTCGGTACAGGAGCCCTCGGCGACATGGCCTGCCACATACTGCAGCCCATCGTACAGGCCCTCAACCTCAAATCTCCGACAGCCGTTCAGGGCAGCTCCAACTGCCTGATGGTAGACTGCGCTCCGGACGCACAGGTAGTACACTTCAAATTCCCGGCCCGCGACAACATGCCGAAGGTTTCTATGCCGGCAGTTGACGTAACCTGGTACGACGGAGGCCTCAAGCCTGATTATCCTGCAGGCTGGCCTGAAGGAAAAGACATGAACGACGGCGGCGGCGCCTGCATATTCTACGGAACAAAAGACATCCTCGTATGTGGCTGCTACGGACGCAACCCCTGGCTGATCTCAGGCCGCGAGCTTCCCGAGCCGACTATGACAAGGGCTATCCCCAACCAGGACCACCACCTCGACTTCGCACGCGCCTGCAAGGAATCTCCCGCAAGCCGCGTAAAGACCGTTTCTGACTTCGAATTCGCAGGCCCTCTGAACGAGATGGTAGTGATGGGTGTGCTTGCAGTGCGTCTGCAGGGCCTCAACCGCGAACTCCTCTGGGACGGCGAGAAGATGGAATTCACCAACATCAAACCGGACGACACCATCCAGATGAAGATAAAGGACGGCTTCACAATCACAGCCGGCCACCCTTCATTCAACAACGAATACACAGATCCGCAGAATGCCCAGGCCTTCGCAGCCGAGCTTATCCGCCACACTTATCACAACGGCTACTCACTCCCTGACATGCCCAAATAAAAAACGACCATCATGAAAAGAATATTAGCAATAGCATTATTAGTATTGACAGTGGCGTCCCTGACTTCCTGCAAGAACAAAAAGAAAGCTGCGGATGCTGACGACCCCAATGTAATAGTACTCTTCGACGGCAGCAGCACCGACGGCTGGCGCGGATACGACAAGACCACCCTCCCCACCGCATGGACCATCGAGGACGACTGCCTCAAGATAAACGGCAGCGGTAACGGCGAAGCCGGCGCAAAGGACGGCGGCGACATAATCTACGACCGCAAGTTCAAGAACTTCGAGCTCAGCTTCGAATGGAAGGTAGGCAAAGGATCCAACTCCGGCGTCTTCTATCTGGCGCAGGAGGTTCCCGGCGAGCCCATCTACATCTCAGCTCCTGAATATCAGATCCTCGACAACGCCAACCACCCGGATGCCAAACTCGGAGTCGACGGCAACCGCCAGTCAGCTTCTCTGTATGACATGATTCCGGCCAAACCTCAGAACGCAAAACCCTGGGGCGAGTGGAACACCGGCAAGATCATGGTCTACAAAGGCACCGTTGTTCACTACCAGAACGGCCAGAACGTGCTCGAATATCATCTCTGGACTCCCCAGTGGAAAGAGCTGCTCGACGCCAGCAAGTTCAGCCAGGACAAATGGCCGCTCGCATACGACCTGCTGATCAACTGCGGCGGCGAGGAACATGAAGGTTACATAGGCCTCCAGGACCACGGCGACGACGTCTGGTACAGGAACATCAAGATCAAAATCCTCGACTGATGAAAAAGCTGTATCTGATATTGGCTGTAGCAGCCGTATCTCTTCTGGCAGTAGCCTGCAAGAAGGACAAGCCTAACGACAACATCGGCCTGCAGCTCTACTCCATAAGGGCAGAATGCAGCAAGGACATCAATGCTGCCCTGGACGGCACCGCAGCTGCCGGCTACAAGATCGTCGAGGCAGCATCCTACAACAATGCGGAAGGAACCTTCTACGGTCTGGCTCCCAAGGAGTTCGCAGAACTCTGCGCATCGAAGGGCCTGAACTTCCTGTCTTCTCACACCAACGGCCCGGACCCTAACACTGTGTCTATGGAAAATTGCCTGGAGTGGTGGAAGAAGACCATAGCCGACCACAAGGACGCAGGCTGCAAGTTCATCGTGCAGCCCTCTATGCCCCGCTCTGCCTACGAATCTCTCGAAGGCCTGCTGAAGTATTGCGAACTGTTCAACCAGGTGGGCGCGATGTGCAAGCAGCAGGGTATCCTCTTCGGCTACCACAACCACAACCGCGAGTTCGAGACCATGTTCGACGTGAACGGCAAGCAGACAAGGCTCTACGACGTGATGCTGGCAAACTGCAAACCCGAGAACGTATTCTTCCAGATCGACCTGTTCTGGATCTATCGCGGCGGCGGAGACCCCATCGAGTATTTCAAGGCAAACCCGGGCAGGTTCCTGCTCTGGCATGTCAAGGACGACCTCGAGGTGGGATACTCAGGCAAGATAGATTTCCCCGCTATCTACAAGCTCGCTTCGCGTGCCGGCATGCAGTACCAGATAGTCGAGCAGGAAGCTTTCGGCGAGGGTATCGACCCTTACACCAGCATCAAGATGTCCTGCGATTACGTGAAGACGCTGCGTCCTGAATAGTGACTTTCGGCGCCCGTATTGAGGAAGCCTGACGGAAACAACACCCGTCGGGCTTCTTCTTTTTTTTACAGATTATCACTACATTTGGGGCTAAATTTTCAGAAAAATGACACTCAAATCCAATTTCATCGCAGTTGCAGCCTTTTGTCTCGTGCTTCTGAGCGGCTGCAAGGGTGCTGACATCAAGACCCGTACGTTCAATTTCGACAATACCGGCGAACGCTCTGACTTCACCATGCTGGTGGAGCTTCCCGTATCTACGAAAGGTGTGGCCGGAGAGATCCGCAGCCAGCTCATAGACATAATGGACAGCCAGCTGTCTTCGATCGGTTTGTATGACGGGGGCCGCATGTTCCCCAGATATGACGGCGACATGTCGGACACCGAAGCGATAGTGGATTATTACAGCAACAAGGGCAGCGAAGCGATAGAGACCCACGCCATGGATTTCTTCAATGAGGTGAAACAGAACATTGAGGACGAAGAGGAACTGGAATTCGTCCCCCGCTGCGAGTATGACTTCACACTTGGGAAAGTGTATGAGTCATTCAATTACGTTGTCTACCTTTCTGAAGATTACAACTACATGGGCGGCGCCCACGGCGGCGTATCCGGGATGGGCGACATCACCTTCGACAAGCGAAACGGAAAGATATTCACAAATTTCCTCAAAGCTGACGCCCTGGAGCCTATGCAGGGCTTGATTGAGAAAGGGCTGGCAGAGTATTTCGAAGAGCCCGATGACACTGCAGCCAGCGTCCGCGAACATCTCTTCCTCGAGGAAGGAGACACTACTATCCCCTTCCCTGCCTGGACTCCGTCTCCGGACAGATACGGCCTGAACTTCACCTATCAGCAGTACGAGATTGCCCCCTACGCTATGGGAATGCCCTCTTTCACAATCCCCTACGACGAAGTGAAGCCGTTCCTCACCCCGGAAGCCATCGAGCTTCTCAACCTGAAATAAACATCACCATAAATATTCTTGATGAAGCAGAAAAACTACCCGATCTATAAAACCACTTTTATAGATGACATGCGCTCCCTCGTGGAGGAAGCTGCTGAGAATTTCCCTGACAAGACTGCCATTTCATACAAGGAAAATCCCAACGACAAAGAAGTAAAAAAGATATCATTCCCGCAGTGGAGAGACGACGTCAGAAGTCTGGGCACTGCCCTTATCTCCAAGGGATTCAGAGAGAAGAACATCGCCCTGATAGGTGAGAATTCCTACGGCTGGTGCTGTTCTTTCTTCGCTATAATGGCCTGCGGATCGGTAGTAGTCCCTATCGACAAGGACCTTGCGGTAGAAGACATAAGGGGAATCATCGACGCCACTGCCTGCGAAGCCGTTATTTTCGGTAAAACGGCCGAAAACAAGCTGGCCGAGATGCTTGCCGGCGACTTCCCGAAATCTGTAGGAACCATGGTAGCGATATCTGACCGCTGCGGCCTGGACAAAGCACAGCTCGGCAAGGTAGAGCTTCTGACCCTCAGCGGCATAGAAGCCGAGGGTGCAGCCCTCTTCAAAGGCGGGGACAACTCATACTACGACTACAAGATCGACCCGCGCAAGCTCGCATCGATAGTCTATACCTCCGGCACTACCGGAAAAGGCAAGGGCGTCATGCTCTCACAGGCCAACATAGGTCTGGACATGACCCTCGGCATGTATAACTTCGACATCACACGCAAGACCCTGCATGTGCTCCCGCCCCACCACACCTTCGGTTCTACAGTCAATTACGTAGGCCACCTGTCGCAGGGCTGCGAAGTATACATCTCAAGCGGCCTGAAATATGTCAGCGACGAAATCCGCGAGCAGCAGCCGACCCACCTGATCCTCGTTCCCGCCTTCCTGGAAGTAATGAACAAGAAGATCTGGTCTTCGGCCCGCCAGAGCCACAAGGAAGGCCTGCTGAAAGCCATGATGGGCTTCAGCAACTTCTTGAGGAACTTCGGCATCGACATCCGGCGCAAGTTGTTCAAGAGCGTCCTGGCAGCCTTCGGAGGCAAGCTGGAGCTTATAATCTGCGGCGGCGCGAAGCTCGACGAAGACATAATCCGCACCTTCGACTCTCTGGGCATCACACTCCTCAACGGCTACGGCATTACCGAGTGCGCTCCGCTGATCTCAGCCAACCGCAACCGCTACCAGAAAGCCGGCAGCGTCGGCACCCCCATTCTGGCCTGCCGCGTGAAGATTGACAACCCCGACGAGAACGGCGAGGGCGAGATCTGCGTAAAGGGTCCGAACGTTATGCTTGGCTACTTCAACGACCCTGAAGCTACCGCTGCAGCCTTCGACAAGGACGGATACTTCCGCACCGGAGACTACGGCCGCCTGGACGAAGAAGGCTGGATCTACATCACCGGCCGCAAGAAGAACCTCATAATCCTGTCGAACGGAAAGAACGTATACCCCGAAGAGATCGAGGCCGATCTGCAGAAGGTTGAAGGCGTAAACGAAGTGGTTGTCTATGCCGGCGAAAGCCGCGTGCAGAAAGGCAAGATCACCATCGTGGCCGAGATATTCCCGGACGCCGACCTGCTCAAGGCCAAAGGCATCACCGACCCTCAGACTTATTTTGAGGATGCTGTCAAGAAGCTGAACGAGAAGATGCCGCCCTTCAAGGCAGTCAAGACCGTGAAGCTGCGCGACACGGAATTCCAGAAGAACACTTCCCGAAAGATTGTCCGCTATACTATAGATAAGACGGTTGACTAAAAAAGAAACAGGCAGCAAATCGATGCTGCCTGTCTTTTTTATAGAGCCGCTGCTACTCGCTGACTGAGAATGACTGAGCAGCCTTCACAGTGGCCTTGAACTGCACCGGAATGTCGTTAACATTTCGGCCGAAGCAGAAGGTGTAAGTGCCTGCAGCTGTCTCCCAGCGGTTGGCCGCCTCGTTGAAAGACGCAAGTTCGTAGGGAGTCACCTTGAACGACAGCACCTGGCTCTCGCCAGGGGCGAGGAGACGGGTCTTGGCGAAGGCCTTTAGCTCCTTGGCAGGCTTCTCAAGTCCGCCGGCAGGGGCTGACACATACAGGCCCACAGCCTCTTTTCCAGCCACTTTGCCGCTGTTGGTAACGAGAACGTTGGCAGTGATGCTTCCATCCTTGGCAACGGTAACGGTGGGCTTGCTGTAGTCGAAGCTGGTGTAGCTCAGGCCGAAGCCGAACGGATAGGATACCTCCTTGCCGAAGGTGTCGAAGTAGCGGTAACCCACCCAGATATCTTCTTCGTACTTAGTGTAGTCTACATGGTTGACGCTGGTGCGGGTGTTGTCACCCATGAACGAGAAGGCTGAAGTGCCGCTGGGCTCGTTGCCGAGCGGGAAGTTGTATGAAGATTTGTGGTCGGTGAACTGCACCGGGAATGTCATCGGGAGCTTGCCTGAAGGGTTCACCTTGCCAG
Source organism: Bacteroidales bacterium (assembly GCA_017617655.1). GTDB lineage: Bacteria > Bacteroidota > Bacteroidia > Bacteroidales > UBA932 > Equibacterium. Next base: position 15,674 of record JAFZVU010000043.1, on the reverse strand, counting down.
TGAGCACGTCAGCAACTGCGTCGCCGCCTTCCTGGCCGGGCTGCCATGCACACAGGATTGCGTCAGGCATAGCCTTCCATGAGGCAGTCTCGATCACTCCGCCGATGTTGAGCACTACGACTACCTTCTTGCCGGCCAGATGGAATGCGTTGCAGACATTGCTGAGCAGAGAGCGCTCGGTGGCAGAAAGGTCGAAGTCATCCTCCACCTGACGGTCTGCGCCCTCGCCCGAGTTGCGGCCGATTACGACTATTGCGAGGTCATTGCCGGCCACCTTGCTTTCAACGAAAGCCCTGGTCACCGGAGCTTCCTCTACCTTGGCTTCGCCAAGCAGGATGCCGGTTCCGCCCAGAGGGATGTCCTTGGGGTTGATCTTTGCGAAGTCTACATATTTCTGATAGAAGTCCTTGAGGCTCTCGTCCAGCTTGAAACCGGCGTTCTCGAGGCCCTGGACCATATTGACTACGTATGCTTTGTTGACGTTGCCGCTTCCAGTGCCGCCGGCTACGAAGTCAACTGAAGTAGCTCCGAACAGGGCGATGTTCTTCACTCCGTCGAGAGGAAGCACGCTACCGTCGTTCTTGAGGAGCACCATCGACTCGGTAGCTGCTGCACGGGCCGCCTTGGCGTGGGCCTTGAGGTCGGGCTTGTCAGAATATTTGTAACCTTTGAAGCGAGGTGTGCGGACAATATATTCCAGCATCCTTCGGACGTTACGGTCAAGGTCGGCCATAGAGAGGGAACCGTCTTTCACTGCATCGATGATCCTCTGGGTCTCGAATGGCATGCCAGGCTCCATCAGGTCGTTGCCTGCCTGTACAGCCTTCACGGTGCCGTCCTTGGCGCCCCAGTCGGTCATTACGATGCCCGTAAAGCCCCAGTCGTTGCGCAGGGCGCTGGTGAGCAGCTTGTAGCTCTGCTGGGTGTATTCACCGTTCACTTTGTTGTATGAAGACATCACAGTCCAGGGGCTGGCCTTGCGGACCGTAATCTCGAAGTTCTTGAGGTAGAGCTCGCGGAGGGCGCGCTCGCTTATCTGGGCGTCGTTGTGGTCGCGGGCGGTCTCCTGGCTGTTGGCGGCGTAGTGCTTAACTGAGACTCCGACTCCGTTTGACTGGATACCATTCACATAGGCAGCCGAGATGTTGCCGGAGAGGACCGGGTCTTCAGAGAAATACTCGAAGTTGCGGCCGCAGAGAGGGTTGCGGTGCAGGTTCTGACCGGGGGCGAGCAGCACGTCCACTCCATATTCCAGCACTTCATTGCCCATGGCCTTGGTCATGTTCTCTACAAGTTCGACATCCCATGACGAGGCGATTGCAGTACCTACAGGGAAGCCCGTGCAGTAGAAGGTCTGTTTAGTGCCTTCACGGGTGGGGTTGATGCGGAGGCCTGCAGGGCCGTCGGCCAGGACGGTGTTGGGAATGCCGAGGCGAGGGATGGCCTGGGTGGTGCCGGCTGCGCCGGAAACGAGGATCTGCGAGCCGCCTGTGATACCGGCGATCATGCTGCCCCATCCGGATCCGACCACGAGGGTGGCTTTCTCCTCGAGCGTCATAGCTGCGAGAACTTCGTCAATATTGTCTTTTGTGAGTTTAGGCTGAGCCATCATGGGCAATACCAGAGCGATGGCAGCCATGGTCATGAATATCTTTTTCATAATAAAGGATTTGTTTCCTTCAAATTTAGGAAAAAATCACTTTATAAGTTCGAATGTCTGGTTGATGGAGCCGTCTTTCTTGTAGATAATCTGCTTCACCATGCCGAGACCTTTGGCAATCCAGGTCTTTACATGGAAGGGGCCGTTGCCGGTGAAGAATTCGTCGTCTTCGACAAGGAAACATTCAAAACTGCCCGCAGGAACGGTGACAGTCTCCTGTGCGGTGACGCGGCGGTTGTTGTAGATATTGGTGGCAGTGAAGACGCTGAGCACCTTGACCTTTATCTCGGTGTCACGGATGTTGTCCCCCACTTTTAAATTGTCCGGAATGCTGCTCAGGTCGCCGACCGGCATATAGTCGCCTGACTGCAGGGCCTTGGCCACATTGTTGACATAAGCCTTGGTGTTGCTTTTGTCGATGGTCACATCAAATTCGAAAGGCTTGTTGCCGGTGACAGAATTGTTGTCCTTGTCGTAGAACATGTAGGCATAGTTGATGCGGGCATTATCCCTGCCTCCTGCCATGCTCACGAGGGTTTCGTGGCAGTAGCCGAACAGGTTGCCGTCGCCGTCGTGGATCACCCACTTCAAGGTGTTCCCCGAAGTGCTGTTGTAATAGCCATCCTGAGCTGAGGCGTTGCAGAACATCAGGATAGAAGCAAGCAGCGTCATGAATGTCTTTACTTTCATAATCTGTAGTGTACCCATTTATAAAACTTCGCAAGCCCCGGCTTGAAACCCGCAATATTGAAGAACGCATATAGCAGATTCTTGAAAAAGCGGTCGAGAGCGAAGAGGCCTGTAAAGAACTCGATGACAATCAAAGCAAAAAGGTTGCCATGAATTGGAAGCAGGCCCGGGATTGCTCCGAGGACTATTGCCACAAGGAGCAGGAAGAGCACTACAGGATGTCTGAAACTGTATGTAGAGATAGTTTTCTTGAGATTGCTGAGGATGATGTGGCCGGCGCGGGAGCAGCTGTCTTTCGCTATGAGAGCTCCGGCTTCCGCCGCATAATCTATCTGAGTATTGACCATAGCTCCCTTGGAAATGGTCTGCAGGTTGCGCAGGATCTGGTTCTGCTTTACGCAGAATTCCATCTCGCGGGGGATGTATATGTCGCACTGGCTGCCGCGGCAGATGAAATAATCGACTCCAAGCAGTTCGTGGGTGTCGGAGGCAATCATCTTGGACACATACTTGTCGAGCGTATAGACACACACCACGCCGTTCTCATACTCCGTCCTGATGAATGAATTGTTCAGGAAATGGCCGTCAAGCTTGGTGACCATCTCCCCCGCCTCGACCATCGAGATCATGATGCCGTCCTTGTCGTAATAGACTTCGCGGACGATCCTCGAGCCGATGTTGGTTACGGCGTGGCAGTTGAACTTGTTGAGGAATATTGTGACGTGGTTGTAGAGCCTGCCATTGTCGACCTTGGCTTCCTTGTCAAGCTCGAGAAGAATCTTGTCCTCCAGATAGTCGCACTTGCGGATGTGGGACATCAGAGGCACGTCATTCTCGATGCAGGTAACAACGCCGTTAACGGGGCATGCTACTCCTCCTGAGTATTTGTCGCGGTCTATGGCCTTGCTGCCGTGGTAGAATACTACGTCGTCCAGGCAGTTGTTGATGGCCAGCAGCACGAGGATTACGAAAACTGTCACCACCGGCGGCAGGAAGAAGCTCCAGATGAGCACGACCAGAGCGACTACATATCTCAGAAGGTTGAATACTCTCATTTTCCGGCCCTGTTAAGATTCAACATGAAATCTTCATATCTGTACCAGACGTCCTCCCTGGCGAAGTCCCCTTTGAATACAGGGGTAGCTACGCCGTCGAAGGCGTCGAAGGGGTTGTATCCGCGGAAAAGGTTGACCGCCGAAGTACCTGAGATGCGTTTCGAGTATTCGACGAAGTATATCTCGCCGGCGGGATTCTCGATGAGCTGGATGTGGAAAATGCCGGTCACCATCTTCGGCACGGAAACCCTTATCGCACGTATGAACTCGTCGACAGCCTTTGCCACCCTGCTCTGCACGCCCAGGAACTTGAGATACTTGTCATAGCCGTTCTTGATGCGCACCTCGCGGGCGTAGATGACTGGTTCCTCTCCCACCCAGTTGACATCCACTACATATTCATGGGCTATCTCAATCCGGCGGGTGATGCATGTGTTCTCTAGCCTGCCTACGCCGTGGCTTCCGGCAGACATGGTATTCGGCCTCATGAACACGTCGTCGAGGCTGAATGTCTCAGGAATCCTTATCGTGCAGCCGCCGGTCACCTCTGCCAGCTTCTCGTTCATAAGCCGCTTGCTGAAGAACCACGGCTCCACAGCTACCAGAGGATTGCGCTCTGCCAGGCTGAACACCGCCGGCTTGCCCTGGCGGGCCAGCTCGTCGGCAGGGAAAACTGTGCAGCTGGAAGCACCGCCGTCAATAAGCGCGAGAGCCTCGGCTTCTGTGACACGGCTTACCCCGACAGGACAGGGACACTGGATGTAGGTAGCGTCCATGTCGGCCAGCACGAGGCTGTCGCCGCTGTCCTTGCGGACACGGTTCACGAAAAACAGCTCTGCGGACAGTCCCGCACGCCCTCCGGCCTCGAATACCAAATACTTCATCGTATCATCTTTTGCAGATAGAAGAGCTCGGCGTATTTGACGCTGCACTCTGTGCCGCGGACCATGGCAAGCTGCCTGATCCCTTCGGGATTCAGAGGTGACGGAGCCTTCTTTATCTGGCTTTTATACAGGCTGAAAATCTCTATCTTCTCATCAAGGCTTTCGGTGATGTCGTGATACCACAGGCCGCCGCTGATGTTGATGTTCTGGTTGAGGATGAAAGGATATTCATAGAGAGCTATGAAGCGCGGCATGAAACCCTGACGGAAACGGAGGGCTGCCATGGCGGAGTCATAGACTTTCTTGTGGTCCTGATGCCATGACGGATAGTTGATGAAAAGCTCGTCGGGCTGGAACTTGTCGAAAATGGCATCGTACTGGGTGACGAAAAAGCGGGTCGGAACCATGTCCAGCTCGCCGTCGTAATTCTCCAGAAGGATCTGGTGGCTGGCCCTCAGCCTCTGGCAGACTAGTTCAGCCTCCGCAATCCTGCAAAGCTCCTTCGAAGGGTCGCCCTTGATGCCGATGGTAGCGTACGCAATGTGGATTTCGCTGCCCAGGTCGCGCTGGGAAGCCAGATATCCGCCGCAGCCGAGGATTTCATCGTCGGCATGAGGAGAAATGACTAATATCCTTTTACTCATATAAAAATGTTAACGTGCTACGAAATAAACGCCCGCCATGATAAGCACCACTCCTATCCATCGCGTGGCAGGGATTGGCTCATGGAATATCCATGCGCCAGCCAGAAGGCTGAGGATGAAGCTTATGGCAGTAAGCGGATATGCAAGCGAAAGGTCATAACGCTTGAGCACGGCCATCCACTCGAGGACGCCCACTATGGCTGTCAGTCCGGCTGCATAGAGCTGCCAGGTAGACAGGGCCACCTTGAAAAAAGCCCAGGTCCACGAGAACTCGCCTATCTTCTCCAGAGCCACCTTCAGGAAGCATTCGGAGCCGATTACCAGCATTCCTTGCAGCAGGATTAAAATGAACAGTCGTATCATATCTTTACAAAGTTATGATTTTCTATGATTCTTATATAATTTTCATAAACATCGTCCACAAGATTGTCCCACGTGCGGTACAAGTCCCGGAAAGCACCTTGTCCCACTTTTCTGAGAAGTTTGCGGTCGCTGTACAGGGAGGCGATGCGCGCGGCGAAGGCTGCCTCGTCATTGTGAGCCACAAAACCGTTGACGTTGTCTACAGTGTCGCCAGCCGCCATGGTACCTTCGCAGAACAGAGTCGGGGTCTTCTGGCAGGCAGCTTCGATCTTGACAAGGCCGTAAGTGTCAGACACCGAGGGGAAGAGCAGCAGGTCCGTACGGGTATACAATGTCATAAGAGCCAGACTGTCAGATACCTTGCCGGTGAAGACGACATTGTCCTTCAGGCCGAGCTCCACTGCCAGCTGCTTCAGATATTCCTGCTTGTTTCCATCGCCTACCATCAGCATCTTGAAATCCGGAATGCTCTTTTTCAGTTCAGCAAGAGACCTCAATGTGAAATCCTCCCTCTTCTGGAGGTCCTGCCTGCCGACGTGAGCCATCACGAAGTCATCGTCATTCAGGCCATATTCCGCATTTACCTGCTGCCTTGCGGCCGGAATGTCGATGATCGGATAGTGGTCGGTAGAATACGGCATCACCCTGTAGGGACGCTTCAGCCCGTAATCCCGCTGGAACATATTTGCCACAGCGTCGTTCACCGTCCAGCATTCGTCGCAGGAGTTGTAGGCGCTCATCATCAACTTTATGACTTGCTCCCCTACTGTCTTGCCCACATATTGTATCACGTCAGGCCTGAAATCCGAGTGGATGGTGCCGACCATGGGTATATTGTGCCTGCGCCCTACAGCCTTGGCGCAGAGGCCCACGGGGAATGCGCTGTGGAGGTGGATCAGGTCGAGCTTACTGATCTGATTCTTGAACTTGAAATCTATTACGGGGAAGCCCTGGGGGTAATCGTCGCCCTCGCGCATTATTGATTTGCAGCGGACTATTCTATATGGGAAACGGGCGTCATATTCCGGGCTGTCTCCGACGCCTTTGGGAGCGAAGACAGTCACGTCGCACTTGTTCGCAAGCCGCGAAGCGTATGCGTCAGTAACCTTGACAACGCCGTCTATGACAGGGAAATAACCGTCTATGAACAGTCCTACGTGCATAATGACTTATTTGTTGTAATAGCTGCTGTAGTACTCCAGGATCTTGTTCCTAAGCAGATATTCGTATTTTGAGCGGACAACTTCTTCGCTCGCCGCGAACCATCTCAGTCTGCTCTGGTTAAGGTCGTATGTGGTAGAACGTCCCACATCATACATTTTCTTCTGGTAATCGTATGATTCCAGAGCGGCCGATTCGGCCTTTACTGCCGAACTGTGACGTTCCTTAGCCGTCAGGGTCTGATAATATGCTTCACGCAGCTGCTTTGACAGTTCCTTGCGGGATTCGTCGAGGGTCACCTGTGCATCATTGTAAGCCAGTTTAGCCCTGGTAATCTGCCTGCTGGTGCCCAGATTGAGGATGGGGACGGCCAGTTTGAGACCGAGGGCGCCCCAGCCGTTGGAACCGAGCTGGGAACCGATGTGGAAATCCTTGAAGCCGATCGGCAGATAGAAATAGTTGTTGTAGTTGGCAAACAGCGACAACTGGGGATACAGCGCGCTCCTGGCAGCTTTCTCGCGGTATTCAGCGCTCGTCATGTTGAATCTGGCAGCCTGTATCGAAGGATGGTTGTCGATATCGTTCAACAAAGGCAGCAAGGGGGTCACTTCTGTATTTTCGACGCTTTCCTCGAGATCCTTTATCTCGAATCCTTTCTCGTCGTCAAGGCCTATCATATTGACAAGGTCGACCCTGGAAATAATAGTATTGCCAGTGGCGGCAGTGTACATGTGTTCGGCAGAGCTGAGGGAGGCCCTGGCCTCGGCCAGGTCGGCATTCGTCCGCTTGCCCTCGGCCACCAGTCTTTCGACATTCTGGAGCTGTTCCTGGCAGAGGTCAACCTGCTCCTTGGCGATCTGCTCCTGGCTCATGTTGTTGAGCAGCTGCAGATAAGCCGCTGCCACCCTGATACGGGTGTTTATCTGGGAAACGAGAATATTCTCGCCGGCAGCTTTCAGGGTATATCTCTCTGCTTCCTTAGAGTTGGCTATCGTACCGCCGGTGTAAAGCGGCATCTCGAGTTCGGCCGCCACCTGTGTCAGGGACATAGTAAGGTTCTCGTCCACACTGTACATGATCAGTGCGTTACCTGTGTGCATGGTCTCCTGGACGCCTATGTTGATTATGGGGACTCTGCTGACAGTGGTCTCGCTGAGCACTTCCTTCTGGGTGTCATACTGCAGCTGGCGGTGCAAGATCTCGGGATTGTGCAGCAGTGCATATTCCACGCAGTCGTCTATGCTCCACACCTGTGCGAAGGAGAGAAGCGGCAAGGCCAGCAGAAGGGATGACAACAAAAATCGTTTCATCTTTTATCAGTTCAATTTATTGCCTCTCAGCACCATATCTTCGGTCACGCCTTCTTTGACCTCGATGTATATGCCGTCGGACAGTCCGGTGACAACCGGTATCCTTTCAAACTTCTGATCTTTCTTATCGGCTGAGACAAGCTTGTATACGTATGTGCCGCCGTCCTCGAAGGCGATGGCTGTTTCTTCAATGGAAATCACGTTGTCGGCCTGGGCGGTTATGAATTCCGCATTGGCGCTGTAGCCTGCACGGAGTTCGGTAGTGCCGTCGTCACTGTCCACAGATGCCTTCAGGCTGAACATAACAGTACCGTTTTCCTTCACTCCCATCGACGATATCTCTTCCAGCGTGCCGGTGATATGACGGTCGAGGCTTGAGCCTACGGTAATCCTGGCCGGAGTGCCTACAGTCAGCCTGTCTACTTCTGTCTCGTCTATCTTGCCGTCGAATATCATGTCGGAAACGTCGGCTATCGTAGCAATAGTCGTGCCTTCGCTGTAAGGGCTGGTGCTGACCACAGATGCTCCCTGCTTGAGGGGAAGGTCGATTACCTTGCCGCTCATTGTGGCTTTTACGATGGTGGTGTTCACCGAGCCGCTGCGTTTCGAGCTTCCGTACAGGATGATGTCCAGAGATGACTGGGCCTTTTCTGCATTTTCCTTGGCAAGAGACAGATTATGTGACGACTTCTCGAACTCTTCGCGCGAAATCACGTCGCCTTCGAACAGGGTCTTGTTGCGGTCGTACTCCCTCTGTGCCTCCTGCAGCTGGAGGTTGGAGGCCTCTACTGCACTCTGCGCCTCATTGTAGGAGCTCATGTCGGGGATGACGCTTACTCTTGCAATAATGTCGCCGGTAGCCACTTCCTGACCCACCTTCACGTTTATCTGCGTGAGGATGCCGGTAATGCGGGGTTTCACATAGACCTCGCGGCGGGGCTGGATCTGGCCGGTTGCGATGGAGCTCTGGTATATGGTACGCTCCACGGGCTTCAGCAGTTCATAGGTCTCAGCTGCGGGCCTTGACTGACGCCAGAGGAAAAAGAATGTCAGCAGTACAAATGCGGCAACAAGCGCCCACAATACGATTTTCAATGCTTTCTTCATAATCATTTATCGTCTCTAAGTGCCTCAATTGCTTTGATCGTAAGGGCCTTGCGGGCAGGCACGTAGCCCGAGGCCAATCCTCCGCACACCAGTATGAGCAGCGAGCCGAACGCGTATGCCGGGGGGATCATCGGCCTTGATATCAGCGCATCAGTGCCGCCTCCCAGCAGGTTGTTCAACAGCAGCAGGACCCAGGTGCCAGCTATTATTCCGGCAATTCCCGCTACGACCGTCAAAGTAAGCGCTTCGAGCATAATCTGCAAAATAATAGTGCGTGGTCTTGCGCCAATCGCCCTGCGGATGCCGATTTCCTTGGTCCTTTCCTTGATGGTTACGAGCATTATGTTGGATATGCCGATAAGGCCGGCGAGCAGAGTTCCGAGCCCTACGATCAGTATCAGTATTTCAACTCCCTTCATCGTGCTTTCGTACACAGATACGGCGTCCACCATAGATATAATCTCCATGGCTGCGTTGTCGTCGGGATGTATGTTGTGGTTCCGTTTGAGGATGGTGGAGATTTCATCATTGGCGCTTTCGATGTCATATTTGTCGTAGAGACCTACAGACATCATGCCGATACGGTCCTTGTGGTCGAAGGCGTCCTGCTCCGTGGTGAAGGGCAGCAGCACGCAGTCCTGAGAGAAGAAGCCCACCGAGATGTTCTCGTTTGTGTGGGTGATCACTCCCACTATCTTGTATACGCTGCCGTCCACGGTAAGGTCCTCTCCTACCGGATTGTCATGGTCGAAAAGCTCTGCCACCACCCTTTCGCCGGCCAGGCACACCTTGCGGTGCTCCTTTATGTCGGTGTCGTTAAGGTAACGGCCGTAGACTACCCTCTGGGGGATGTCGATGTAGTATGTGGGGGTCACTCCGGCGGTCTGATAATAGCCGCTGCGGGTGCGGGAGCCTATCTGCTGGAAGCCGTCCAGGTTGGCTGTTGTGACATATCTGAGCCTGCGGCCCATCTTCTGCCTGATGTCATTGACATCTTTTTCCTGGATGTACCACGAGCGGTCGGCGTTGAAGCCGCTGTATGCCATGGAGGTGGTGGTCGGAGTGTAGACAATGCTGTTGGACGACAGGTTCATCAGGCTGCCGATGAGGCCTTTCTTCATGCCGAAACCGCAACCGATGAGCACGACGAGCATGAAGATACCCCAAAAGACGCCGAACATGGTGAGTATGCTGCGCACCTTCTGACCTTTGATGGTCACAAGCACTTCCTGCCACATATCTCTGTCCATTAACTTCATCGCCTAGTCGTTTGCCGCAAGGGCTTCTACAAGTTTTATGCTTACGGCCTTCTTTGCCGGCATGTAACCAGCCAGCAGGCCTGCTATTATCATTATCAGGGTTGCGCCGAGCACTACGCCCAGATCGACGCTGGGATTGAGGAATACGCTGCTGCCGCTTCCGGTTGCCGTCGGGTCGACGGACGCGGAGACTATCATGTCAGCCAGCTTGATCACTCCTATGCCCAGTACCATACCAACATAGCCAAATATCACGGTGACCATCACTGACTCGGTGAGCACCAGGGTGATTATGGAGCGACGCGGGGCGCCCATGGCCTTGCGGACTGCAAGCTCTCGGGTTCTCTCGCGGACGGTGATGAGCATGATATTGGAAACTCCTACTATGCCGGCAACCAGGGTAGATAGACCTACTATCCAGAGGAAGAGGTTGATGGTCTTGAAGAGGTTGCTGATGTAGAGTGCCAGATCGTAGGTGTTGGTGATGGTCAGGGCCTTCTTGTCCTGCGGGGAGAACTGCTTGTAGGAGGCCAGGTGAGCCCTCATCTTCTCTACGAATGCGCGGTTCTCGGCTTCGGTGTTGAGGCCGGCCACGGTAATAGACAGCTTCGAGATGTCGTCGTTGTCGAAATAGAGGGCTTTAACTGTCGAGAAGGGAGCTATCAGCGTCCTCGACACATTATATGACTTGGCGGGCCTGTAGACTCCTGCCACCGTGAAGGCTACGTCGTTCACAGCCACTGTGCGGCCTACTATGTCCTGGGGCTCATCGGACGGGAATATCCTTTTGCAGAGGTTTGTCGACACGAGGCAGACCTTGCGCCTTTGCGCAATGTCAATTTCGTTTATGTTCCTTCCGGCTATCAGCACGTTGTTGCGGATCGATTCATAACCCGGGTAGAAGCCGGCTATGTCGGTCTCGGAGTATTTGTTGCGGTAGCTGACGGTGACGTTGCGGTCGAGCTCGGGAACGAAGCCCAACACGTTGTCCGGGAAGGCTTCCATGAGAGATGTGCCGTCTTCCTGAGTGACGTTGATGCTTCTGCCGACGGGCAGGCCTTCGAAGGGCAGCATCGTCGTTGAGGGCTCGATGGTGACTACGTTGTCGTCTTCGTTGAGCCATGCGTTGGAGATGCCGTTCAGGATGCCGTTGCCGGTGCCGAGCAGGACTATGAGCAGGAATATTCCCCAGGCCGTAGAGAGGCCTGTGAGCAGGAGCCTGGTCTTGCTGTGGCTCATGGATGAGAATATTTCTGAGAAGAGGTCGCGCATCGTGTTACCTTTCGTCTTTATATATTACTCCGTCTTTTATGAATATCCGCCTGTCGGTCTGATTGGCTATGTCCTGTTCGTGGGTGACTATGACTATGGTCTGGCCTTGCTCGCGGTTCAGCTGCAGCAGGATGTTCATCACTTCCTGTGTGGTCTTGGAATCGAGGGCGCCGGTGGGTTCGTCTGCGAGGATTATCTTGGGCTGCGAGATGAGGGCTCGGGCGATTGCGACACGCTGGCACTGGCCTCCGGACATCTGGTTGGGAAGATGGTTCCAGTGGTCCTGCAGGCCTACTTTCTCAAGGTACTGCATCGCCATCTCGTTGCGCTCTGCGCGTTTGACTCCACGGTAATAGAGCGGCAGCGCCACGTTTTCCATGGCATTCTTGAAGCCGATGAGGTTGAACGACTGGAAGATGAAGCCGATGAGTTCGTTGCGCATCATGCAGGCGTCGTCTTCTGAAAGGTCTTTGATGAGCCTTCCCGCCAGGCGATACTCGCCTTCGTCATAGCTGTCGAGGATTCCGATTATGTTCAGGAGCGTACTCTTGCCCGAACCGGAAGCGCCCATGATGCTCACCAGCTCACCCTCTTCAACCTTGAAGTTGATGCCCTTCAGAACCTGCACCGGAGATGCCGTGTGGTATGTCTTATATATGTTCTTGAGCTCTATCATAAATAGCGCTGAGAATTAATCATTATAACCTGCAAAAGTAGCAATAATTCACGAATTTCGACACAATACGGGCTTGCATCGCTCTTAAGAAAGACCGGTGTTTAGTATTTGATGATGCGGAAAGTGAAGGTCTGGGCGCCGAGAAGGCCGGAGCCGTCTATGGCTTCGATGATGCCGATGAACTCGGTGTTGACGTCGGAGGCGGCTAAGGGAATTTCTGCGACGCCGTTCTCATCGGTAATGACAGCGGGCTGCCACTGCAGCAGGGTCCTGTAATCGGGCGCCGACGAAGCCAGATCGACATCGTCCGGTTCATAGAATTCACGCTTCGGGTAGTAGCCCTGTGCCTTCCACATCCCGTAAATCTCCAGCAGTTCCTCCTCAGTATACTGGGGACCCGGGTAAATAACATCGTGAGGAAAGTCGCTCATATCAACTATCCAGCGCCCTTGAGAATCATCTGGCAAGGGAATATACTTGATTACCCTGTACGTCTCGCCACGTTTCGGTTTGAAGTGCTCCACTTCATTCGCAGGCCAGCGCGGATGTGAATGATGTGAATAGCCATGCCAGTCATTCAGATATTTTTCTGTGCCGTGATCGCAGACCCATTCCGTACTGGCCAGAATTGCCAGACTGTCGAGATATCCCGTCACTTTATCCCTTGCAACAGTATTTCCTCTGGCTTTGACGGTAGCTTCTGTCAAGACTATAACATCCGGATCGAAATAGAAGACCTCTTCCTCTTTTTCCGTATCGAAGATTTGATTCTGAGACAGATACCGATCCCTGCCTTTACGATAGACTTCGATACTGTCAAACGGATTGACAATTGTAAGTTTTGCCTTGGGTCTTGTAGCTACCGGTTTGATGTATACATTGCCAGGCATTATGTCCATAAGTCCAGGTTCGATTTCGAAGCGGCCGATGGAATCAGTCAGCACCGTACACGAGTCTCCCAATGGAGAGATAGCCTGGATGAACATATATCTTTCAACACGGTCCTGCCCGACAATCCCGTCGGTCAGCACTTGCCGCCCCTGCCCCATCGCCGGGATTACAGCGAGGGCAGTCAATATGAGCAGTATGGTTTTCCGCGCGTTCATTGCTCGTTGTCCCAGACATAGCGCCGCCAGCCTTGCGTCAACAGCAGCAGGTCGAGGGCCTGCAGGCGGTCGGCATTCTTCTCGTCAAAGTAATAGGTCGGATTGAAGATGTCCCCGCGTATCTGCTCTGACAGATATGCGTGGGACAGGATGTTCTCATGGCCGGGCTGATACAGGTAGGCCTTGTCGAAGATGCTAACGGCCAGTTCTGCCCGGACGGGATTGCCTTCAGCATCAGTCACCTGCACGCGGACCTTTCCCGTATCGCGCAGTTTGTAACGTTCTTTGTCGGTCGTAGCCGTAACGTTCAGTTTCTGCTCCGGGTTGACATAAACCAGCCGCTCGGCGACAGGACGGCCTTCTCCGTCAGCCAGTGTCAGCTCTACGATGCCCTGCGTGGTGAACAAATCTTTCGGCAGCCTGACTGTCTGCCGTCCCCTCACCGTTCCCTCAGCACCGCTGCAAGGGATACCGTGCAGCTTGGCAAGAATGGAGAAATCGTGCGGCTCATTGTCCGCGGCTGTTATCTGGATGTCGATACCGGCAGCATTGTTCCGCACCAGGCGAAGCGACATGCCGCCACTCTTGATTTCCGGGAACGAGCAGATTCTTCCATCTTCGAGCACAACCTGATATGTTTTTCCTTTTCTGGGTGTCACTGTGAAGCGGCCCATTCCATCGTGGATGCAATAAATGCCGGCAATCTCTTTTCCGTCCTCCAGAACCATTCCGGATACTTCTTCCGGATATCCGTTTCCGTAGGTGGCCTTGAATGCTACGACAGATGTGACGCCGTCAATCAGGTCGCCGCCTTCCGGGAACAGGTCGAAACGGTGCTGGGAAGTGCGTCTGAGCAGAGTGTCATTCGCAATGGCTGCCTGCGTTATTGCTTCCATCTGATTCACACGATCCACCACCCTTATGCGGCGCGGACGGAGAGTTTCGGTCGTGTCAGAAGTGAAAGAAGACTTGGTGTAGCTCTCCAGAAAGTATTCGCCTTGCGGCCAGTCTTCGCCGATATAGATATGGCCGTTGCCTCTTCCGTCAACAATAGGATATTTCTCGCTCCAGACAAGGCTGTCGGTCTCGCTTCTGATTTCAAGGTACAGTGTCTGGCTGTTGCCTGACAGCGCCATGGTCTGCTTGTCCATCAGATAGGTTTTGAAGAAGAGGTCTTCACCGGTTTCTGCTATCTCCTTGCTGGGGAACAGGTATACGAAATCCTGAGCCGCCACTGAGACTGCGGAGCATGCCAACAGGATGACAAGGAGTAAGCGTTGCAGTTTCATATTAATTGAAAATATCGGCCAGCTTGGCCTCCAGATCTTTGGGATCGAGTCTGCGGGCGACGATCATGCCATTGGGATCGATCAGCAGGTTGTCGGGTATGGTGCTGACTGAATAAACTTCAGTCGCCTGGCTTCCTTTCTTGTCCTTGTCGGAAAGCTGAACCCATGGCATTTCCAAGTCATTGACAGCATTCACCCATGCTTCTTTATCGCTGTCTAAAGAATAGCCGACAATATCGAAGCCTTTGGCATTATACTTCTTGTAAATATCAATCAGATCCGGAATCTGGGCCTTGCAGGGGCCACACCAGGAGGCCCAGAAATCGACCAGGATCCATTTTCCCCGGCCCACATACTCACTAAGCTTGTGAGCTTTGCCGTCAGGGGCGTATAGCTCAAGGTCCAGATACTTCTCCCCGACAGTTGCTTTCTGGCGCTGGGCGTATTGTTCCCGCCTGGCGTCAGTAGCCGCCATCCGCTGTTTCAGGTCCAGCACATAGGGATGATTTGCAATCTTGGGGTTTGCAGCCAGGATCTCCTCCAGTTTATCCTCTCCGGCTGCTTTGTTCCAGTTGTCTGCAGCTGAGACTAGTGAAGGAAGGTGTTCGATAAAGGCGACGGGCAGCAGGCTGTTATTGTTTTCTTCAATCATGCCTACAAAGAAATCTGCATATTTCTTGATGCCGTTGAAATACTTCGCCATCATCTCGGCTTGTTGCTCCTGCGTCGCATCCGGCGGGAAGGATTCCATTTCCTCAATAATCAGGTTGTATTCTGCATAGGCCTCATTGTTGAGTCTGTCGCATTCCGACAATTTCGTATTGAGTTCAGAGCCTGACAGTGAGCCTTTTGCAACATCCACTCGTACGGGCTTGCCGTCATTGAAGAGAGGGAACTTAGCGTCTGCAACGGTGAGCATCAGCAGCGCGTCTTTCTCTGCTTTACCTTTCATCGTAAAGGACCCTCCGGAAACGACAGCGCTGTCGATTGGAACCTTACTGATCTGATCGGTCAGATAAACGGTAATTCCATCCTTCGGAGCATTGCTCCCCTTGATTGTATAATTCGCATTGTTTGTAGAGCAGGAGCATGCGAAAATCCCCGCCACGGCTAACGCCAGAAATACCAAATACTTTTTCATACTTAAAGGTAAATGATTTTTCTCTAAGAGCGCACAAGGTCTGCAAATTTGTCGCAG
>JAFZVU010000005.1 GCA_017617655.1 Bacteroidales bacterium | reverse complement strand
TTCTTGGTGTTGAACGATCTGAGGTCGAGCGAAGTCAACGACTGGCACATATAGAACATGCAGTACATATCCGTCACAGTCGAGGTGTTAAAGATTTCTCACCAATCTTTTTGACGTAAGGTTCCTTATTGGAGTTTACCGATATTATCACAGTATCAACCTTGGAGAATTCGAACGCACTTTCACCGATAACCTTGACAGATTCGGGAATCGTCAGATCCTGAACATTTGAATTGTAGAAGGCAAAGCGGACTATAGTATCTGTGCCGGCCGGAATAGTAAAATTGGTCACGCTCTCTGCAACCTTGATAAGTTTGCCTTTGTAAAGCAGAGCATCCTCGTTCATGGTAGAGAACTTGCCCTTGAACTTTGTCAAATTCGGGCAATTGCGGAAGATAGAATTGTCATCCGTAGCGTCGAAATCCATGTCTATCACCTTGATACTTTCCGGAAGAGTGATCGAAGTCAGCTGGGTCCAGTTTCTGAAGCTGCCGGCCGGAATAGTATCGATGCCGGTAAAATATTTGAATTCGTCGAATGATGAGATACTTGACTTGACAAACAGAGTGTCGGCGCCAATCAAGGTCTCGAGAGACTTGACGGCGGCTGCTTCGTCAGTAGAAATGATGCCGTCTCCGTCGGTGTCGATGCCGTTGGCAATCAGCAGAGCCTTCAGCTTGCTGTCGCTGAATGTAATCTCAGTCGGCATGCGTTTCTGGGAAATAGTGAATCTAAGGTCCAGAGCATTGAAAGAATTCTTTATGGTGACAGTCGCTTCGCGGTCGTCAGTCAGTGATTCATTCTTGTCAATAGTCATCTTGATGTTATACTCTTCCGTCGTCTTGGTCGAGATTATATGGATCCACGACTTGGCATCATCAGGAACGACGACACTGAAAGGATAGTTTGTGTGGAGCTTGTAGATGAGTGTCTGCTGCTTGTAATTCAAATTCACGCTGCTCGCCTGGCTGGGGTCGGCATAAAGCTTCATCGCATCGAAGGAGAGAGAACGCATGATAGTGTGGGTGCCGTCGGAAACAAAGACGATAACCTTGGACACGAGATCCTCGAATTCCAAGCCTGATTTGATATTGATTATACCCTGCAGCGGGTTCGTTGCATCCGGGATGACCATGGCGTCCATGTCTTCCGAACAAGCAGTCGCAACAGTGATGTTTTTATTGTTGGAAGTTACGACATACTTGACAGTAAGCGCAGTATAATTCAACGGCATAATGATGGGGTTCTCTGGCCCTACGGTCTTGCCATCCGCCGTGAAGGTAATGGAGAGGGGGTTCTCCATAGGAACGACAATTGTCTGTCCGTTGGAGAGTGTGATGGTCACCGAATTGCCCGTCTGGACGATAGACGTGAACATAGTGTCTCCGTCGACGCCGTTGGTGCCTATATGGCCGATATGTCCGTTGCGCCCGTTGTATCCGTTACGTCCGTCGTTTCCGTCAAAGCCGTCCAGGCCGTTGAAACCGTCCCGTCCCGGATCGCCTGTGGCACGGCCGATGTTCTCCCATGTCTGGCCGCCGTCGAGGCTGAGATACCAGTAACCCTCCTCGACTTTAAGCTGCGGAGTGATGCCGTCAGTACCGCCACGGCCGTTGCTGCCGTCGCTGCCGTCAGCACCGTCTTTGCCGACAGCCTTGACTTTGTCGCCATTGTCATCGAGCAGCCATTCTCCGTTCAGAGTCCAGTACCACAAGCCGTCCTCATCCTGCATCACGCCGATTACGGGCACTGAGCCGTCGATTCCGTCGCGGCCGTCAGTGCCGTTTTTACCGTCGGTGCCGTTGGCGCCGTCCGTACCGTCAGCGCCGTCGGCGCCGTTTCTGCCGTGGTAGATAGTAACAGGCCCTGAGCTGGCGAAGGCAAGGGTATAGCCTACCACTTTGCCGTCTTCCTTCACAGGGGTGACAGAAGTCACATAATCGTTCTTCTGCAGTGCCTCGATAATCTTCTGCAGAGATGCGATGTTCGTATTCAGGTCTGAACATGTCTTGTCGAGGGCGGCAAGGCGGGCAGCCTGCTGTTCGAGCCTGCTCAGCACTGCCGTGTCGTCATAGCAGCCGGCAATCGAAACGCCGGCAGATATGACCGCAGTCCAGAGCAGGAACCTGAGGCATGTTATCTTCCGTTTCATCGCTAGTCGTTTTCTTTAAATTCGATGGTCTTGACCAGCAATGTCGTTCCGTCGCCTACGAAGACGCTGACCTTGCAGTAATAATCATTCACAGTCGAGCCGATCTCGACGTCGATACGGCCTTTGCGGTTCTTGTCGACAGCCTGGGTGATCACTTTGGCTCTGGCTTCTGAAGAACCCACGGCGTCAATGCTTATTTCGGCAGCCGCATCTGCCGTTACTTCGAAGTAAAATGATATGTTAGAATTGGTATTAACTACGACTGGTTTGTTTATGTCTATCAGATTCTTGTCTTCCAGGTCGCTGTCGTAGAAACTAATGGAGAGGGGCAATACCCTGTTGAGGATGATCTTGGTGCCGTTGGCGTCGTTAAGGGTGAGCTCGATGGTGGTATCCTTGACTTCCACGCTCTTGAAGAATGAGGTGCCGTCTTTACCGTCAGTGCCGTCAGTGCCGTCCCGGCCGTCATGTCCGTCAATACCGTCCTTGCCGTTTTTGCCGTCCTTGCCGTCTTTACCGTCCTTTCCGTCCTGGCCGGTGGCCTTGCCGAGGCGGTTCCATGTCGAACCGTTGTCGTAGCTGATATACCAGTAGTCATTCTGAATCTTCAGCTGGGGAGTGACGCCGTTGGCGCCGTTGGCCCCGTTGCTGCCGTCGGCTCCGTCCTGTCCGTCAGCGCCGTCGATCGCAGATGCGCGAACCTTGTCGCCATTGTCATCGAGCAGCCACTTTCCGTCGAGAGTCCAGTACCAGAGGCCGTCCTCATCTTGTTTCACTCCAATCACGGGCGTGCTTCCGTCGGCACCGTCCTTGCCGTCGACACCGTCCTTTCCGTCCTTGCCATCCTTGCCGTCAGCACCGTCCTTGCCGTTCTTGCCGTGGTAGATGTTCACGGAACCGCTCTTCGAGAAGGTGATGGTGTAGCCGACTTCCACGCCGTTCTCCACCAGCGGAGTGATGTCGGTCACGAAGTCGTTGTTGGAGATGGCTGTCACGATGGTCTGCAATGAAGAGATGTTGGTGTTCATCTCTGAACATAGCTTCTCCAGATTCTGGATCTGGAGGTCATGTTTGTTCAGTTGGTCCAGGATATAGCTGTCGTCATAGC
The DNA here is from genome assembly GCA_017617655.1 of Bacteroidales bacterium. Taxonomy (GTDB): domain Bacteria; phylum Bacteroidota; class Bacteroidia; order Bacteroidales; family UBA932; genus Equibacterium. The sequence goes on along the minus strand of JAFZVU010000005.1, from coordinate 37,070 downwards.
AGCTGCCTGTCAGCGCTGCAAGTCCAGCCATAACTGTCAGAGCAGACAGTATGTGGAGGGCTTTTTTTCTAAAAATGCCACTGATTGTTTTCATGATACTTTATGGTAACTAAATAATTATTTCACTGTGAGTGTCAGCTTCTGCAGGTCCTTGTCGGAAGATGAGCTGCCGAAGAGGATCTCGTAATCTCCGGCTTTTTCAGCCAGGTCGTCAACGCTGCTGTCGTAGAACGAGAAGGCGTCGGGGCCGAGGGTGAACTCGTATTTGCGGCTGGCTCCGGCCTTGATGGCGGCACGTTTGAAGCCTCGCAGCGACTTGAGCGGAGCGGCAGGGTCGTTCAGACGCCTTACGTATACCTGGGCAACTTCTTCGCCGTCCTTGCTGCCGTCATTGCGGACTTCGAAGCTCAGCTTGACGCTGGCGCCTTTCTTGATGCTTGACTTGGAAAGCTTGCCCTTGCCGTATGAGAACGAGGTGTAGCCGATGCCGTATCCGAAGGGATAGAGCGGCTCGCCGTCGAAGTAGCGGTAGGTTCTGCCGGCCATGTCGTAATCTTCGAAGTCGGGGAGCTGGGCTGTAGATTTATAGAATGTAAGGGGCAGGCGGCCTGCAGGGTTGTAGTCGCCGGCCAGAACGTCGGCGACTGCGTTACCGCCCTGTTCGCCGGGATACCATGCTACCAGCAGAGCATCGTAGTTGGGCTCGTCTTTCTCAAGGCCGATGGTGCTGCCGGTGGTCAGCACGAACACGACAGGCTTGCCGGTGGTGCGGAGGGCTGCAAGGAGCCTGCTCTGTACTGCGGGCAGTTCGATGGTGGTGCGGTCGCCACCCTTGAAGCCTTCGTATACGACGCCGCGCATCTCTTCGCCCTCAAGGTTGGGGGACAGGCCTCCTACATATATTATTACTTCTGCATCCTTCACCTGGGCCACTACCTCGTCGAAGTTCTCAGGAGCCTTCCAGGGCTCGAGGTTGGCAGGCTGGGGGACAGGCTGTCCGCCGTTGACCTGGCGTGAATCGGCCGACTGGCGCAGGCGGGCCACATATCCGTCTACCAGCTTGCAGCCTTCCACATAATTGACTTCGGCGGCCGGGAACTTGGCCTTGATGCCGTCGAGGATGGTCACCACTTTGAGGGGAGCGCCGTTGTAGTTGCCAAGCAGCATCAGCGAGTCGTCGGCATTCACTCCGACCACCGCGATCTTCTTGAGGTCCTTGCTGAGAGGGAGCACGTTGCCTTCATTTTTCAGGAGCACCATGCTCTCCCTTGAAACTTTGAGGGAATGGGCTATGTGTTCCGGAGTGCAGACCATGTCGAGATTATAGTCTTTCCATGGGGTGCGGTCCTCGGGATCCAGCATGCCCAGCTCGATGCGGTCGGCGATCAGACGGCCTACATGCGGGTCGAGGTCGGCATCTGTGATGACGCCTTTTTGTATGCCCTCTATCATCGATCTGTACGAGCTGCCGCACTCGAGGTCAGTGCCGTTCAATATTGCATCTTTCGAAGCGGTAAGGGCGTCCGGATGGGTTTCGTGGCGGCCCTTTACATAGAAGTCGTCGATGGCGCCGCAGTCAGAGACTACAATGCCCTTGTAGCCCCAGCGGCTGCGCAGGATGTCTACCAGGAGCTTGGTGCTGCCGCAGCAGGGAGCGCCTTCGTAGCGGTTGTAGGCACACATTACCTCCTGTACGTTGCCTTCGGTGACCAGAGTCTTGAAAGCGGGGAGGTAGGTTTCCCAGAGGTCGGTGGGGGAGACGGTGACGTCGAAAGAGTGGCGGTCCGGCTCCGGCCCGCTATGGACTGCGTAGTGCTTGGCGCACGCATTGGCCTTGAAGAAATTCTTGTCATCGCCCTGGAGGCCCCTGACGGCAGCCAGACCCATCCTTGAAGTGAGGTAGGGGTCTTCGCCATAGGTCTCGTGGCCGCGTCCCCAGCGCGGGTCGCGGAAGATGTTGACGTTGGGCGTCCAGAACGTAAGGCCGTAATACTGCCTGTAGTAGCCGTTAGCCATGGCGTCGTTGTATTTGGCCCTCGCCTCGTCGGAAGCGATGGTGTAGGTCTCCAGATTCAGGTCTTCATCGAAAGTGGCGGCGATGCCGATCACCTGCGGGAAGACTGTGGCAGCTCCGGCGCGTGCCACTCCGTGGAGAGCTTCGTTCCACCAGTTGTATGCAGGGATGCCGAGACGCTCGACTGCGACTGAAGCGTTCATCATCATGCCGACTTTTTCTTCAGCGGTAAGACGGCTCAGAAGGTCGTTGACTCGCTCCTCCACAGACAGGGAAGGATCGTTGAAAGGGTACTCAGGTTCAACCTGTTGCTTTTGCTTGCAGGACAGAAGTCCGGTGCACATGAGCAGGGAAAGGATCAATGTGGAAAGATGTCTCATAAACTGATAGAATACTAGTAATCCAAAATACGTGGCAAGGTAGCAAGATTGAAGCAAAAAAACTCTACTAAATAAAACTTTGCGATTTGTATTTTTATTGTAATTTTGCGATTCGCAATTTTATGGATTAATCAATATTCAAACTATAATGGCTAGTAACAAACAGAAACCTACAGAAAATCAACAGGCAGTAGGGCAGGCAGTCAGCGGGACTGAAGAATTTTTGAAAAAGAACGGTAAGTTGTTGGGCTGGATAGCAATCGGCATCCTCGCAGTTGTTGCGATCTGCCTTGCAATAAGCACATGGGTCATCAAACCCGCGAAGGCGGCAGCCCTTGACGACAGCTATGCGGCAGAGAACTACTTCGCCGCCGGAGATTATCAGACCGCTCTGGAAGGTGACGGTTCTTCTCTCGGATTCCGTGACATTATCGCACAGTATGGCGCAAAGGCCGGCAAGGCTGTCTTCATGTACGCCGGTGTCAGCGAGCTCCAGCTCAAGAATTTCGAAGATGCCATCAAGTACCTCAAGAAATACAAAGGCAAAGACGATATCCTCGCCGCCAGGGCTCTCAGCTGCCTGGGTGACGCATATTGCGGTACCGGCGACTACAACGCCGCTCTCGCTGCATACAACAAGGCTATCAAGAAGGCTGACAACCAGTTCGCTGCAGCTTACATGCTGAAGGCCGGCATCACCTGTGAGGAGCTCGGCAACACAGCCAAGGCTGTAGAGTACTACGAGGCCATCAAGGACAAATATCCCCAGAGCCTCGAGGCATACGACATCGACAAGTATATCGCACGCATCAATATCCAGTAATCATGGGAAGAGCATTTGAATTCCGCAAGGAGAGAAAGTTCAAACGTTGGGGCCACATGGCCAAGACGTTTACCAAGATCGGCAAGGAAATCACCATCGCCGTAAAGCAGGGCGGTCCTGATGTTACCGGCAACCCCCGTCTGCGCGCATTGCTGCAGACTGCCCGTTCTGAGAACATGCCGAAGGAAAACATCGAGCGCGCCATCAAGAAAGCTACCGACAAGGACCAGAGCGATTACAAGGAAATGCTGTATGAAGGCTTCGGTCCTCACGGCATCGCAATCCTGGTGGAGACAGCTACCGACAATACCAACCGCACCGTCGCCAACGTGCGCAGCTACTTCAACAAGTTCGGCGGCGCCCTTGGTACTTCAGGCAGCGTAGAATTCATGTTCGACCGCAAGTGCGTCTTCAAGATCAAGGACCGCGACGACATCGACCTTGACGAGCTGGAGCTCGAACTGATCGACTACGGCGCTGAGGAAGTTTTCCGCGAGGGCGGCGACCCCGACGAGGACGACGATCCGAAGGTAATCATGATCTACGGCGAGTTCACCGCCATGAACAAGATCCAGCAGTATCTCGAGACCAACAACTACGAGATCATGTCTGCTACCTTCGAGCGTTTCCCCAACGGCGAGCTGAAGAAACTCTCTCCTGAAGACCAGGCTTCTGTTGAGAAACTCATCGACATGATCGAGGAGGACGAGGACGTCCAGAACGTTTATCACAACATGGAAATCGCATAACGGAAACGTTCCGTTTTGACAACGATAGAGAAGCATCTGCAGTCAACACCTGCAGATGCTTTTTTGTTCATAAATGCAACCTTATTTTATTTTTAAAGTTGTAATTAATAATTACTTTTGCGGAATTAGAGCAAAATTTTTAAACTTAAATAAACAACGCTATGGAACTGTCTCAAATTGAGCACCTCGGAATCGCCACTCCTTCACTGGAAGCTGCTATTCCTTATTACGAAAATGTACTTGGTCTGAAATGCTACGCTATTGAAGAAGTTGCAGACCAGAAAGTTAAAACCGCATTTTTCAAGATCGGCGAAGTGAAGCTCGAGCTTCTCGAACCTACCTGCCCTGAAAGCACAATCGCCAAATTCATCGAAAAGAACGGCGGCCGCGGTGGTATCCATCATATCGCATTCAAGACTAAAGATGTTGCAGCAGCCCTGGCAGATGCAGAAAGCAAGGGTGTCGTCCTCATCGACAAGGCTCCGCGCGGCGGCGCAGAAGGTCTCAACATCGCATTCCTCCATCCGAAGTCAACTCAGAGCGTGCTGACCGAGATCTGCGAGAATCCCAACGAGAAATAATCAATTTTCATAATAACAAACCTAACTGATATGAGTCAACAACTCGAAAAAGTAAAAGGCCTCATTTCTCTCAGAGAGAAAGCCCGCATTGGCGGAGGACAGGCCCGTATCGATGCACAGCACGAAAAAGGTAAGTATACCGCTCGTGAAAGGATCGCAATGCTCCTCGACGAAGGCAGCTTCGAAGAATTCGACATGTTCATGCTGCACCGCTGCACGAACTTCGGAATGGACAAGAAACAATTCCTCGGCGACGGCGTGGTAACCGGTTACGGTACCGTAAACGGCCGCCTTGTCTATGTCTTCGCACAAGATTTCACTGTTAACGCAGGTTCCCTTTCAGAGACCCTCGCCCTCAAGATCTGCAAGATCATGGACCAGGCTATGAAAGTCGGCGCACCGGTAATCGGCCTCAACGACTCAGGCGGAGCGCGCATCCAGGAAGGTGTGAACGCCCTCGCAGGTTACTCTGAGATTTTCGAGCGCAATATCCTTGCATCAGGTGTGGTTCCCCAGATCAGCGCCATCCTCGGCCCCTGCGCCGGCGGTGCCGTTTATTCTCCGGCCCTCACCGACTTCACCATCATGTGCAAGAACACCAGCTACATGTTCCTTACCGGCCCTGCAGTAGTTGAGCAAGTCCTTGGCGAAAAAGTTACCCAGGAGCAGCTCGGCGGCGCCAGCGTTCATGCCAGCAAGAGTGGTGTGGCTCATTTCGCTTGCGAAAACGAAGAGGAAGTTATCGCCACCATCCGCGAGCTTCTCAGCTATATCCCCCAGAATAACATGGAGGAACCTCCTTATCTGCCGACTGAGGATCCTGCCGACCGTACCGAAGATTCTCTCAACGAGATCATCCCCGACAGCCCGAACGCTCCTTACGACATGTACGAAGTTATCGGCAGCATCGTGGATGACGGCAAGTTCTTCGAGATCCACGCCGAGTATGCCAAGAACATCATCGTCGGTTTCGCCCGCATGGGCGGATCTACCGTCGGTATCGTTGCCAACCAGCCCAAGGTGCTGGCCGGCGTGCTCGACTGCAATTCAAGCCGCAAGGGTGCCCGCTTCGTTCGTTTCTGCGACGCTTTCAACATTCCTATCCTGACTCTCGTCGACGTGCCCGGCTTCCTTCCCGGCACCCAGCAGGAGTACAACGGCGTCATCCTGCACGGAGCCAAGCTGCTCTATGCTTACGGTGAAGCTACCATTCCGAAAGTTACCGTCACCCTTCGCAAGTCATACGGCGGAAGCCACATCGTGATGAGCTGCAAGCAGCTCCGCGGCGACATCAACTACGCATGGCCTACTGCCAACATCGCAGTTATGGGTTCAGACGGTGCAGTTGCCGTCCTCTACGCTAAAGAGCTGAAGGCTTGTGCAAGTCCTGAAGAAGCTGCCGAGCTCAAGGAAGCTAAGAAGAAAGAGTATGACGACCTCTTCTGCAATCCTTACAAGGCTGCATCATACGGCTACATCGACGATGTGATCGAGCCTCGCAACACTCGTTTCCGTGTTATCCGCGCATTTGAGATGCTTTCTACCAAGAAGCTCACCAACCCTGCCAAGAAGCACGACAACCTTCCTTTGTAATAATCAAGAAGCATTTTGAAATGATGAAAAGTATAAAATCACTAGTCGTTCTGGGTTTGCTTCTTGTGTCATTGGGCGCCGCAGCACAGCAACAGAGTGCCATGCGCATCAATGAGCTCATAGTTACAAACACGGAAGACCTGCAGGATGAATTCGGAGAGCACGGCCAGTGGGTCGAGCTGTTCAACTCTTCCTATGGAACTGTTGACATCTCGGGCTGCTACCTGACCAACGATCCGAACAACCTCAAGAAATACATGTTCCCGAAGGGCGACCTGATCACCAAGATCAAACCCCGCCAGTTCGTGATAATCTGGGCTGACGACAACCAGCACAAGGGAACCCTGTATACCAACTTCACCTTGACTCCGGGCGAGGAACTGCTCTTCGTGGGCGGTGACGGCAAGACCATCATCGACCGCGTAACTGTTCCGGGAAATCTCGAGGAGAACCAGTCTTACGCAAGGAAGACCGACGGAAACGGCGAATGGCATGTTGCCGTGGCCACTACTCCGAGGGCTGCCAACGTAACCCATACCGAAGAGACAAAGAGCCAGAAGATGGCCCGCATCGACCCTTACGGATGGATCATGGCGCTCACTGCCATGTCAGTCGTGTTCTCTGCCCTGGTTATCCTGTATCTGATATTCAAACAGATCGGTAAGGCGTCTATCAAACGCAGCAGGAAGAAAACCGCTTCATCCAATGCTCCTGAAGCTGTCAAAGCAGCCGTTGCAGCATCTGAAGAGGCTACAGGCGGCGAGACTTACGCTGCCATCGCCATGGCCCTGCATCTCTTCAGGGAGGAGAACGATACTCACGATGAAGAGAGCTTCGTCGTTACCCTGAACCACACCGACAGGACTTATTCACCTTGGAGCAGTAAGATTTACTCTCTCCGTCAACTTCCCCAAATCAACAGAAAATAAGCAACATGAAAGAATATAAAATCAAAATCAACGGCAACGATTATAATGTCGTTATCGACGAGGTAGAAGAGACTTCCGCCAAGGTCGAAGTCAATGGTACTCCTTATGCAGTAGAATTCGAGAGGTCTGAGGCTAAACCTCGCAAGATCGTCACTGTGGTCAACAAGGCCAAGGCTGCTCCTGCAGCTCCGGTTGCTCCTGCACAGAAGGTTTCTGCTCCTGCAGCTGCTGCAGGTGAGACTATGGTCAATTCTCCTCTGCCGGGCGTAGTCCTCAGCATCAACAAGAATGTCGGCGACACCGTCAATAAGGGTGACACCGTCATGATTCTCGAGGCCATGAAGATGGAAAACAATATCGAGGCTACTGCCAGCGGTAAAATTGTCAAATTCCTTGCACAGAAAGGCGATTCAGTCCTTGAAGGTGCTCCTCTTTTCGTTATCGGATAGTCAATGGAAAATATTATCAACAACTTGATCCAGTTCTGGCAATACACAGGTTTTGCCAACTGCAATCTACAGTATCTGATAATGATAGCTGTGGGTATCCTGTTCATCTTCCTGGCTATCAGGTTTGACTGGGAGCCCATGTTGCTTATCCCTATCGGATTCGGTATTCTTATCGGTAACATTCCATTGTTCGCCGGTTTGAATGTAGGTGTCTACGAGGAGGGCTCGGTGTTCAACATTCTGTACCAGGGTGTGCAGAGAGGTTTCTACCCGCCTTTGATCTTCCTCGGTATCGGCGCTATGACAGACTTCAGCGCCCTGATTTCAAATCCTAAGCTGCTGCTTATCGGTGCTGCCGCCCAGTTCGGTATCTTCGGTGCTTATGCTCTCGCCCTGCTGCTCGGCTTCAGCCCCAGCGAGGCCGGTGCTATCGGTATCATCGGTGGTGCTGACGGTCCGACCGCCATCTTCATCTCAGGTCGTCTTGCTCCTGACTTGATGGGTGCCATCGCAGTGTCTGCATATTCATACATGGCCCTGGTTCCGGTTATCCAGCCGCCGATCATGCGCCTTCTCACTACCAAGAAAGAGCGTCTTATCCGCATGAGGCCCCCGAGAGCCGTCTCTCCGACCGAGAAGAAGATTTTCCCGATCATCGGCTTCCTGCTCACTGCGTTCATCGTGCCTTCAGGTCTTCCGCTGCTCGGTATGCTGTTCTTCGGTAACCTTCTGAAGGAAAGTGGTGTGACCCGTCGTCTTGCTAATACCGCAAGCGGTCCGCTGGTCGATATCGTCACTATCCTCATCGGTGTTACCGTGGGTGCTTCTACCCAGGCTGACCAGTTCCTGCAGCTGAAATCTGTCCTGATCTTCGGTCTTGGTGCGCTGTCATTCGTGATTGCTACCTTCACCGGTGTGATGTTCGTGAAGTTCTTCAATCTCTTCCTAAAGGAAGGTAACAAGATCAATCCGCTTATCGGTAATGCGGGTGTGTCGGCTGTGCCGGATGCCGCTCGTGTATCCAATAACGTGGGACGCGAATATGACGACAAGAACTACCTGCTGATGCACGCCATGGGTCCGAACGTGGCCGGTGTTATCGGCTCGGCAGTCGCCGCCGGTATGCTCCTCGGCTTCCTCGCCTAGTAGTCTCGCATACCTAAGACATAATACCCCGGAGGCTAAACGCTTCCGGGGTATTTGTTTTATGTATTAGTATACGGACACTGGCAAGTGTTGATGTCGGCAGAATGCCGCAAGGCAACATTGTGCCCCACTTTGCGAGGCCGGCCTTTTTGCCGAGCAAAGAAGGGGGTCTGGAGGGGCGCGGGCGTAAGCCCGTCGGTTGCCCTAGGCATTGCTGCCGACATCGCCTTTTTGCCAGCTCCTCGAGCAGTGGAGCTACCGGGATTAGCACTGATAGTGTACAAGGTCTGCTTTTTTGCTGCAGGCCTTGTACATCCATATCTTATAAATAACTGAATATTAGCTTGTTGCGAATCGGCAACGTACAAGGTCTGCGCCATTTCAGCACGCCTTGTACGCTTAGCCCTGATGCTCCTTGCGGAGGAGGTCCAGGACAGTCTTGACAGGATTGAAGGTGATGAGCGGAACGTCGACGAACTGTGTGTTCCAGTCGGACATGGCGCCGTTCCAGAGTCCGGGGAGCTCCAGCGCCTTCAGGCTGCGGCCCTCGTAGCTCTTAGAAGAGATGAAGCCCGCCTGCGGATCGACGAAGCGGGTAAGGTCGAACTTGCCGCCCTTGTAGTTCATGGGACTGCAGACGAGGTCCACCGGATTGAAGTGAGTGCCGGCGGCGAAGAGCCCGGCAGTGGCCGGATCCTCAGGATTCAGCTGTACGCTCTCCAGGATCTGCAGGGAAGTAGCGCCGTCGCGGTCGCGAACGATGAAAGGACCGCCGCCCGGCTCACCCAGATTGCGGACCATGCCGCACACCCTGATGGGCCTGTTCAGCTTGGCATGTATGCGGGCCAGCATCCTGCGTTTCGACGAGTCGAAATCTTTCTCCGGGAAGGTGACGCAGAACTCCTTGTCGAGGAAATCCACCATCTCCCAGATGAACTCGCTGTCGTCGCAACCTTCGTCGATACGGCGCAGATAGTCGAAGACGCGGCCGCGGAGCTGCAGCAGGCGGCCAGCCAGCAGTTTCTTCCAGAGCACGGTCTGCTCGATGCCGCTTTGGTGGATTACATTATCGATATTCTTGATGACTATTACGTCAGAAGCAATCTCGTTGACATTCTCTATCAGCGCACCGTGGCCGCCCGGACGGAACAGCAGGCTGCCGTCAGCCTTGCGGAACGGAGTATTGTCGAGATTGACGGCGACAGTGTCGGTTGACTTGCGCTGGAGAGTGAACTGAACGTCATATTTTACTCCGAACAGAGCCTCATACTTTGCCTTCACGCTCTCATACAGAGCCTTGTAGGCATCCAGATGCTCCGGCGAAACAGAATATATGAGATTGACCTTGCCCTCTGCATCCTTAGCATAAAGCGCACCCTCCACGAGGTGCTCCTCGAAAGCAGTGCGGCTGCCTTCGGGGTATCTGTGGAACTTGACCTGCCCCTTTGACTTGCTGCCGTAGCCGAGGCCTTCCTCCTTCAGAGTCTCCGCCAGGATGCCCTTGTCGTCCTTTCCGGCGAACAACTCATCTTCATAGAATGCGAACTCTTTGATATGCTGGCAGAAGCGCTCTGCAGGAGCATCGGCAGCCAGTTCTCCGCCCTTCTCAAGAGTGTCCAGGCCGTTGAAAAGGTCCTTGAACATCCTCGATGCCGCTCCGCTGGCAGGCACGAACTTGGTCACTCTGGCTCCCGACTCCTCAAGAGTCTTGAGAGCTGCGGCCCTGTCCTCATCACATAGCACAGTGATGCCTTTCTCTTCGGTAGCAGCGTTTATCACATCCAGAAAAGGGAAACCTGTAGCAAAGGCTTCCAGTTGTGAATTGAGTTTTTCCTGTGAAATGCCGAGGCGTTCCAGTTGAAGCAGATCTTTTTCTTCCATAATTATGCTGATAATTTCGTGTGCGATTCCATAAAGTTACGTTATTTTCTCTATTAATAGATGTAAAATGACTATTTTTGCCCACAAAATTGCCAGAGAATGATTACTGAAAGCGCACTTAAGTCATTCGAGAGAATGGAGACCCCGTTCTTCTACTATGACATGGACATCCTCCGACACACCGTTGACAATTTCGCATCCACCCTCAGCAAGTACGGAATCACGGCTCATTACGCAGTCAAGGCCAATTCCAACGACCGAATCCTGAGAACCATCAGCGGAGCTGGAATCCAGGCTGAGTGTGCTACTGGCAACGAGATCACCCTCGCACTTGCGAACGGCTTCCCGGCCGCCGGAATATTCTTCGACGGAGTCGCCAAGACTGATAAAGAGATAATCACCGCCCTCAAGGCCGGCATCGAGATATTCAACTGCGAGAGCATCCAGGAGATTGAAGTAATCGACGCCATAGCTGGCGGCATGGGCCTCAAGGCCTCCATAGCCGTCAGGGTCAATCCCGACGTCGATGCGCATACCCATAAATACATCACCACCGGCACCGAAGAAGACAAGTTCGGCATCAGCGCCGGAGCTTTCGACCAGTTGTTCGCCACTCTGGACCGCTGCCGCAACCTGGATTTCCAGGGCATCCACATGCACGCGGGTTCCCAGATTACGGACATGAGCGTCTTCGCCAATATCGGCAAGAAAGCCGCAGAGTTCGAAAAGATATTTGAAGAGCATGGCCTGAAAGTGAAGTTGCTCAACCTCGGAGGTGGCCTCGGAGTGGATTACAACAACCCGCTGGGCAACTGGATGCCCGACGTTGAAGGCCTCGCTCGTGCCATCGCCAATAATCTGCCTGTCAAACCCGGACAGAGCGTCCATATCGAGCCCGGCAGGGCCATGGTTGCGCAGTGCGGCCATATAATCAGCCGTGTGGTATATGTCAAAGAAGGTCTCAAGAAGAAATTCGCCATCCTCGACTGCGGCATGCACACCTTGATCCGCCCCGCGCTCTATCAGGCTCACCATGAGGTGGAGAATCTCTCCTGCAAGGCTCCGATAGAGAAATACGACGTAGTGGGCTGCGTATGCGAATCAAGCGACACTTTCGCACAAGGCTTCGAGGGAGGAGCTCCGCACCGCGGCGATTTCTTCGCCATCCATAGCGCCGGCGCCTACGGCCAGGTCATGAATATGAAGTATCTCCAAAGAGATCTGGCCCCCGCCGTTTATTCAGATGATATAAAGTAAAAGGAATATACCATGTTTGAAAACCTAACTGACAGACTAGAGAAGTCCTTTAAACTCATAAAGGGACAAGGCAAGATTACGGAGATAAACATCTCCGAAACGATGAAGGATGTGCGCAAAGCCCTTCTCGACGCCGATGTCAGCTACAAGATAGCCAAAAGCTTCTGCGACGAAGTAAAACAGAAAGCCCTCGGACAGGACGTTCTCAAGGCAGTCCGCCCCGAGCAGATGATCGTCAAGATCGTGCATGACGAGCTGGCAGCCCTCATGGGAAGCGAGCACAGCGAGATAAACATCAAGGGCCACCCAGGCATAGTGCTGGTATCCGGCCTTCAGGGTTCCGGTAAGACCACGTTCTGCGGCAAGCTGGCCCTCAACTGCAAGAGCAAGAGAAGCCAGAGGGTGCTGCTGGTGGCAGGCGACGTCTACCGTCCGGCCGCCATCGACCAGTTGAAGGTGCTGGCAGACCAGATCGAGGTCCCGGTCTACACTGAAGAAGGTGTAAAGGATCCTGTCGCAATCGCCCGCAGGGGTATTGACTTCGCCAAGAAGGAAGGATATTCTCTGGTTATCATAGATACCGCCGGCCGCCTCGCTGTAGACGAGCAGATGATGGACGAGATCGCAGCCATCAAGAAGGCTGTCAATCCTACTGAGACACTGTTCGTAGTCGATGCTATGACCGGTCAGGACGCAGTCGAGACCGCCAAGGCATTCAACGACCGTCTCGACTTCGACGGCGTCGTGCTCACCAAGATGGACGGTGATACCCGCGGCGGTGCCGCCCTCAGCATCAAGGCTGTCGTCGGCAAGCCCATCAAGTTCATAAGCTCCGGCGAGAAGCTCGAGGCCCTCGACATTTTCTACCCCGCCCGTATCGCCGACCGTATCCTCGGCATGGGTGACGTGGTTTCATTCGTCGAGAAGGCCCAGGAACAGTTCGACGAGGAAGAGGCCCGCAAACTCCACAAGAAACTGGCCCACGACCAGTTCACCATCACTGACTTCTACCAGCAGATCCAGCAGATCAAGAAGATGGGCAACATAAAGGACCTGGCTTCGATGATTCCGGGCATGGGCAAGATGCTGAAGGACGTGGATATCGACAACTCTTCTTTCAAGAGCATCGAGGCTATCATCCAGTCTATGACAGTGCAGGAGCGTGATAATCCCACCATCATCAACGGCAGCCGCCGCAAGAGGATTGCTGCCGGCAGCGGTACTTCCATCGAGGAAGTCAACAGGCTGCTCAAGCAGTTCGAGCAGACCCGCAAGATGATGAAGACCGTAGCCGGAGGCCCGGCCGCCAAACTGATGAAGAAAAAACGCAGATAAATATGATTTTACTTGACGGAAAAGCCACATCGGCAAGCCTCCAGGCGCAGATTGCCGCCGAGGTAGATTTCTTTCTCGACAAAGGCTGGCGCAGACCTCATCTGACCGCGATCCTCGTCGGAGACGACGGAGCCAGCCAGACTTACGTAGCAAACAAGGAGCGTTCCTGCAAGAAAGTCGGCTTCGACAGCACTGTGCTCCGTCTGCCTGCCTCCACCACCGAGGAAGAGCTCCTCAATGAGGTGAAAAGGCTCAACAGGGACGACAGCGTGGACGGTTTCATAATCCAGCTCCCACTTCCCAAGCATATAGATGAGCAGAAGGTCATCGAGGCTGTAAGCCCTTCCAAGGATGTTGACGGTTTCCATCCCGAGAACGTAGGCCGCCTCTGCCTCGGACTCGACACCTTCATCAGCGCCACTCCCTACGGCATCATCACTCTTCTGGAAGAATATGGCATTGAGACCCGCGGCAAGCACTGCGTTGTGCTCGGCCGCAGCAACATAGTGGGTCGTCCGATCGCTAATCTGCTGTCTGCAAAGGCACGGCCGGGCGACTGCACAGTGACTATCTGCCACAGCCGCACACAGAACATCGAAGAATATACCCGCAGCGCCGACATAATTATCGCTGCTCTCGGAGTGCCGGGCTTCGTCAAGGCTGACATGGTAAAGGAAGGCGCCGTGGTAATCGATGTGGGCATCACCAGGGTTCCGGCCGAGACCGAGAAGGGCTATCGCATCATGGGTGACGTGGATTTCGACGCCGTGGCTCCGAAATGCTCCTACATTACTCCTGTTCCGGGCGGCGTAGGTCCCATGACCATAGTTTCGCTTATGCGCAACACCCTCAAGGCCTACAAGGCAAAGCACAACCTCGCATAATCAATCAACTACAATATGAAAAACTATATTGCAACTATCTGTATGGCAATTATCGCACTTTGCGGCTGCAGCGGCGAAAAGTTCTCCGCAGAAGCTCTGATGCTCGACCCGGCGGACTTCGTGGCTGAGTACGAAGGTAAACCTGTGGCTCTATATACTCTTACCAACAAGAACGGTATGGTGGTGCAGATTACCAACTACGGTTCGAGGGTGGCTTCTATTATCGTTCCCGACAAGGACAACAATCCGGTGGACGTAATTGTCGGCCATGACAACATCCAGAGCTATCTTAACACTGCCAGCGTGTCTTCGGCTTCTATCGTAGGCCGCGTGGTGAACCGCATCGCCTACGGCAAGTTCAGCCTCGACGGAAAGGATTATGAGCTGCCGATAAATAGCGGCGTCAACCATATCCACGGCGGTCCGAACGCTATGTACAAGCATGTCTGGGATGCCGAGCAGCTTGCTCCCAACAAGGTGAAGATGACTTATTTCTCTCCTGACGGGGAGGAGGGATATCCCGGCAATTTCAATATCAGCGTGACTTACACTCTCGACGACGACAATGCGTTGACGCTCGAATATGAGGCTTCTACCGACGCTCCGACTCTCTGCAATCCTACCTTCCATCCGTTCTTCAATCTGCACGGGACGACTGAGAAGAGCAGCAACAGCCACATCTACAGCATGGATGCTGACTATTACACTCCTGTAGACGAGAATACCAATCCTACTGGCGAGATTCTGCCCGTGGAGGGAACTATCTACGACTTCAGGGAGGCTGCAAGGGTTGATTCCAAGACTGATGCGGGCTACGACCTCAATTTCATACTGAATACCAAAGGTGACAAGACAAAGCCCTGCGCAACTCTTTATGAGCCTGAAACCGGCATCTGCCTCACTCTCTACACTGACCGTCCGGGCCTGCAGTTCTACTCAGGCGGCAACATGAACGGTTATGAGGTCGGAAAGCGCGGCGGCGTTTTCCACAAGTTCAGCGGCGTGGCTCTGGAGACTCAGTTCTATCCTGATGCTCCTCACCACGACAATTTCCCGAGCATCGTGCTCCGCCCCGGCGAGAAGTACACCCACTTTGCGAAGTATCAGTTCTCTGTAAAGTAATAGAACTCTATAAGACAAAAAAAAAAGCCGGCTGAGCCGGCTTTTTTTTATATGAATATATATCGTAGGACGAATAGTACTGCGAGAACCCACATGGGGAT
This sequence comes from Bacteroidales bacterium, assembly GCA_017617655.1. Taxonomy (GTDB): domain Bacteria; phylum Bacteroidota; class Bacteroidia; order Bacteroidales; family UBA932; genus Equibacterium. The sequence goes on along the minus strand of JAFZVU010000005.1, from coordinate 21,826 downwards.
TGAGATCTCTTTGAAGCGGCCGGCGACAGCGTGGGTGGCTACATAGGCGATAACTCCGATGAGGATACCGTCTGAGATGCTGTATGCCAGAGGCATGAAGATGATGGTGATGAATGCGGGGATGCTCTTGCAGTAGTCTTCCCAGTGGATGCGCTTGATGGCAGGCATCATCATGACGCCGACGATAATAAGTGCGGGAGCGGTAGCGGCGCTCGGGATTGCAAGGAAGAGAGGAGAAAGCAGCAGGGCAAGTGCGAAGCAGACTGCAGTAGAGAAGGCTGTGAGGCCAGTGCGGCCGCCTTCGCCGACGCCGGCTGCGCTTTCAACATAAGTGGTAGTGGTAGAAGTTCCGAGGCAGGCGCCGCAGACAGTTGCTACAGAGTCAGCCATGAACATTTTCTCCATGCCTTCGATCTTGTCGTTTTCACCTGTACCGGTGGCCTGGTGCACACCGATGATGGTTCCCATCGTATCGAACATATCGATGAACAGGAAGGTGAAGACTACAACCAGCATATCCCATGAGAACACCTGAGAAAAGTCGAACTTGCAGAAGATGGGAGCAACACTGTCGGGCAGAGATACCAGCTGCACTCCGCCGGAAGCACCGTGGCTGAACTGTGTGATGGCCATTCCTGTTGCAGGATCCTTGATGAAAAGGCCGATTACGGTTGTGACAAGGATACCGATAAGGATACCTCCGCGAACCTTCAGCATTACAAGGCCAGCAGTGATGAACAGTCCGATCATGGCCAGAAGAGCAGTGCCTTTGGTAATTTCACCGAGGGTCACCAGAGTTGAGTCTGAATTGACGATGATGCCGGAGTTCTGCATGCCGATGAAGGCGATGAACAGGCCGATACCAGCACCGATGGCTTTCTTGAGGGTGCCGGGGATGGCATCGAGCAGCCAGGTGCGGACTTTGGTGATGGTGAGGATGATGAACAGGATACCTTCAATCAGCACGGCGGTGAGAGCGAACTGCCAGCTGTAGCCCATGGTGAGGCAGACCGTGTATACGAAGAAGGCGTTGAGGCCCATACCGGGGGCCAGACCGAAGGGTTTCTTGGCATATAATGCCATTACCAGAGTACCTATGATTGCTGCGAGAGCGGTAGCAGTGAACACTGCTCCGCCGGGCATGCCGTCAAGGGCGCTGAAGATGCTCGGATTGACAGCCAGGATATACGCCATCGTGAGGAAGGTGGTGATACCGGCCACAATCTCTGTACGGACTTTGTGCTTGGTAGCGTCAAAGCCGAAAGCTTTGCTTAAGAAACTCATGACAGTTATGATTTAGATCAGAATACCCATTTTGTACCGATGCAAGGAAGTACGTTGAACTTCTTGCCGGTAGAAGCCTCGAGGCCTGCGAAGTTGTAGCTGAGCTCTACCTCGCCGCCGATGTTGAAGTGGTCGAATACCTGGAACCAGAGCTGAGGCTCAGAGAGGAAAACGAGGTTGCTGCCCTCGCACCAGAAATCAGCGAAACCAGAGAAACGGAGGTTCTTAAGTCCGAAGAGATCCTGGAAGCCCCAAACTGCGGTGAACTGCAGAGGAACCTTTGAGTCCATCTTAACGAAATGCTTGTAGAGAACCTTCAGGTTGAGGGTGTTGTTGAAGTTTTCTGAGTGCAGGAACCAGTCAAAGCCGAACAGGAATGCGCTGTTTACCGCGAATGCGCCGTAATCAACGCCGGGAGTGCCGGACAATTTGCCCCATGTGCCGAAGCCGCCGTTGTACTCGACTTGCAGTGAGAGCGGAGCAAGAGCGCTTTCAGACCAGAAGTTCAGGCAGCGTGCAATCTCGAAATAGGTGTTGTTGGGAGATACGACTGTCTTGCCGTCCCTGTTGTTGTAGTCATAATCGATGAAGAAGAAGGTGTTTCCCCAGTTGTCCTGGTGGAAGCCTTCCAGAGTGGTGGTGAAGTGTTTCCTTCCAAGGTCGTAGAAGGTCTGGAAGTTGGTCTGGGCAGTTGCCAGCTGGCTGATTGCCAGAAGCGTTGTCAGAGCGATGAATAGTTTTTTCATAGTTTGTATATTAGGTTTGTTATTATTTCTCACTCAGCTGGAGCAGGCTGGAAACCTCTACGTCCGCAGAGATGGGACTGAGGCGCGGTATGTCTATGATGTCGATGATGAAGTTGGCGTAGACGGCCTTGGGCTGGAACTTCTGCACCAGACGGACTGCGGCAGAGGCGGTGCCGCCCGTTGCCAGGATGTCGTCATGGACGAGGACTACGTCGCCGGGCTCTATGGCGTCGGTATGCATCTCGATGACATCGCGGCCGTACTCTTTTGCAAAAGACTCGCGGACTGTCTCAGCCGGCAGTTTGCCGGGTTTGCGGACCGGCACGAAGCCGGCGCCGAGTTTCGCGGCCACAGCCGCTCCAATCACGAATCCACGGGATTCCACCCCCGCCACTTTGGTGATGCCTTTGTCTTTGTAGATTTCGAAGACTTCATTGACGATCTCCTCCAGACATCTGCGGTCTTTAAAGAGAGTAGTGACGTCAAAAAACATTATCCCTTTCATAGGGTAATCCGGCACCTTGCGGATGTTGTCGATAAGAAGTTGTTTGTCCATAATCGCTATAACCCACATAAAGGTACATCGAATCTCACAGTCAGCCGACAGGAGAACTCAGCGTATTATGCACAATTTTTCAACAATGGTGGGTCAGTGCAGATCCCGGTAGCTCCACTGCTGGAGGAGCTGGCCGTCGCGGGTGTGGACGATGACGGGGTAGTGGCCGTTTGTTATACGCAGGAAGGTGTTGGCCGGCAGGGAATCGATAGTGTTGTAGGGAAGCTGGGAATCAGCGAAGAAGGCGGCCGCGTCCGAGGCGAAATCATCGTGCTTTCCGGCAATCAGAACATTTACGTCAGCGCCCTCGAATGAGCCGCGGCTGAGCATGACACTCAGCTTCTTGGCGGTCATGTGGCAGAATTCGCAGCCGAAGCTGAAGAAACATGTGATGTCGTCGCCTTCGGCGAGGGCGGGGTCTATCTGGCCGTCGGCTATTGCTTTGTCGAAGATCTCCTGGTTGAAACCGTCGATGGCATATTCGGAATACCGGAAATTATCGGGAGGGGAGATGATGAAGACCGCTGCCAGACTGGCGACGGCGGCCAGGCAAGCGATGAGATTTTTGTAAGGGATATCGAAGGGTTTCACCTTCAGCGACAGGACCGCGATGCAGGTCAGAACGACATTCTTGATGAGCGACTGCATCGGAGAGAAATCCACCAGGTCACCGAAGCAATGGCAGTTCTCGCGGCTGCCCTTTATTATCATCACCACCAGGAATGCCGAGAAGCCGGCCAGCACAGCCGCTGCCAGCTTGATGGAAAGTTTCGGATGGGTGTTCAGCATGAGCCATACGCCGAGGAAGAGCTCCAGCGCGATGACCAGCCTGGCAATGATGAATGATGCCCCAAGGGAGAATGCCCCGAGGCTGAATATGTACAATTCAAAATTATCGGCGCCCGCCAGCTTGGCGACCGCCGATAATATGAAAACTAGTCCGAGTAACTCCCGGAGAATAATCTTTAGAGAGACGGGCTGCATTTGTATTCAACAGTCTGTCCAAGGACGTTGGCTCTGTAGTTGTATGAGCTGCAAGCCTTGCCGCTGTCATTCTCTACAGTTTTGCCGGCGAGTTCTTCGCCGTTCAGGGTAGCCTTGCAATAGCATTTCTTTGAGCAGCTGCTCATGCCGGCTATGCAAGCCAGAACCAATATTGCAAAAAGTACTTTTTTCATAAAGATAGAATTAAGTGGTTTTGTTATTTATAAGATCAATTGTTACATCGTGTCAGAGCAGCTGTATTCGACAGTTGCGTTTCCCCAGTAACCTGAATAGCTGTAATCGCTGCACTTCTTTCCATTTTCGAGGAAATAGGTGTTTCCTTTTACCTCTTTGCCGTTGACTGAAGCTTTGCAATAGCATTGTTTGGAACAACTGCTCAATCCTGCGATACAAGCGAGAAGCAAAATTGCAAATAGTGCTTTTTTCATTTCTGAATTTGTTTAGCTGTTTTCGTATTTAGAAACAAAAATACAAAAAAATCATTGATAAACCGCCATCAAATTTCCGAAATGCCCAATCGTCTTAGAGTGCAAAATGACTTTGTCGATAACTGCCTATACGGGAGTGGCTTACAAATGAGTGTCAAATCATTTTAAGAATGAGGACTCTGAAATATTGATGGTGGGACTCGCTCTTTTTCGGCGTAGCTCTACATTCAAGCAAAATAATATTAATTGATATAAGAATGGAACGAAAGGTTTATGAAACGCCGGCGACCGAGGTTCTCGCTGTCAAGGCTCAATGTGTAATCTGCGGAAGCCAAAGAGGAATGACAGAAACATACACTATTAACTCCAATTCGTACGGAGATGGTGATTTTGAATAGAAGGAGGTATGTAGAATGAAAAAGATCTGGATTATTGCAGTTCTCGGCATAATGGCCCTGGCTTCATGCGAGTCAAAAATCGATCTCCCCGGAGATGTGTCTGAAAAACCAGTTTCGTCGGCAGCAGTCTTTACCGCTACTACCGAGAGCGCAGCGACCAAGACAACGCTCGATGATAACTATAACGTTCTCTGGCAGAATGGGGACTTGATTACTATCGTTGATGGTGCCAGCCATGCAGGAGTATATGAGACAACTAGTACCACTTCGCAAGGTGACTTTACTCATTCATCTGGCGAAGTAGCGAATACACCATCATATACCGCGTACTATCCTTCCACAATGTACAATGGAGGTACTCTGACACTTCCGGCAGAGCAGACCTATGTGGCCGAAAACATTTCCGGCGCTCCGATGATGGCTGTCAGCAGCACTACCAGCCTTGGTTTCAAAAACCTCGGAGGCATCATCAAACTCAGTCTGACGACAAATCAGGCCGGCCAAAAAGTCAGCAGCATCGCCCTCAGCGCAAATCAGGCCATGAGCGGCCCGTTCACCGTCTCCAGTGACGCTGCCGTTGTCAGCAGCGGCACTGCAGGCGTAACCCTGAACTGCGGCACGGAAGGCGTTGCCATTGGAACGGACGCAGTTCGTTTCAATATCGCCGTCCCGGCTGGTAATTATACGGGTCTGAGTATTACCGTCACTACAACAACCGGCGCTTCTCAGACCTTTACGCTGAAGAGCGACAAGACCGTCGTGGTCGGCCGTAGCCAGATCACGACCATTAACCTGCCGGCAAACAATATCCATTTGGAATATGACCTGTCGGCGGGCAATGTTACCGTTCCGGCGGGTGAGATAGCAATAGTGACAGGTAGCAGTGATGCCCATACGCTCACAATAGGCGCGGGAGCCAGTGTAACCCTTCAAAATACAACAAGCAGGCAGATTATCACCGAAGGCGATGCTACGTTGACACTTGTCGGTGACAATGTGATTGCGCCCATTACCACTGACCGGTTTAACGCTATCATCCCGGCGAACAACAGCACCCTAACCATTGGCGGGGAGGGATCTTTGAACTGTTCTCGCTGGACTTCGGGGACAATGAATTATTGTATTAACAACTCCACGGTCAATCTGGTTATCGAAGGAGGATTATTGACACTCAATTCATCCTATTATAGGAGCCCTTCGGCTGTTGTCGTCAATAACTACACACAAACCGGTGGCAATGTCACCATTGATGTCAGCGCGAATAATAGTGACAGGGACAATTATCCAGAGGGCTTGTATGCTTATAATGACGTCAATATTTCTGGCGGTTCAATAACATCAACTGGTTCCGTCGCTATTTTCGCAAAGAGAAATATGACTATTAGCGGAGGCACAGTGAACGCAGATGGTAATTCCCGTCATTACTATGGCGCATCCGGACTGACTGCATTGGGTACGCTCACCATCAGTGGAGGTACGGTGACGGCAACCGGCAGAGGCGGCGCGGTCACCGGTCCCGGGATAGGCTCTACCGGAACTTGTGGCGACATCGTTATTACGGGCGGTGATATTACTGCAGTTGGAACCGTAGATTATAATGGCCGCGGATCTGCGGGCATAGGGACAAGCTCTGCTGGAGGCACATGTGGCAGTATTACTGTCACCAGCGGCATTGTGCGCCTGGCCGCGAGCAAAGGAAACGCATCTGCGCAGGCTCCCATCGGCAAAGGCAACGCCAGCTCAAGTGTCGGCAGTATCACCATCGACGGAGTAGAGAACCCTACGGCCGAAAGTGTCTTCCCTAACTTGAACCTTGTCGTCAGCAATAGTGGCAATACCTGGACATTTACGCCTAATAACAACTAGTTATACTCTTCCATTGCAAACCTTGCAACATTTGCTCCCGCCGGGCGATTGAATTATCTTTGTAGAGTAATGCGCCGGACGTTTATTCATATCGCTATCATTACATCGGCACTGGCCGCTCTGGCGGCGTGTGGTCCGGTGCAGGAGGGCGTGCGGGAGCTGGGCGAGGTGGACGGGGTGCAGTTCTATGAGCTGAGGGCGGAGCGGCAGCCGGACCTCACAGCGCCGCGCGGCGGGGCGCATTTCATGTTGTTGAATGGCGAGCCGACGCTGCTTGGAGGCATTACGGATGCATTCGTCCTGGAACCCAGCATCGAGTACTACAGCGATGGCAAGTGGAACAAGGTGCCGATGAAATACCCGCACTATTACGGCTTCACCACATTGCTGCCGGACGGTAAGGTGATGCTGGGAGGCGGCTGTGCCGAGAATTTCGGTATCGGCCAGAGCTGGGGTGTGGAAGTGTACGACCCTGCTACCCACAGCACCACTGCGTTGGGCATCATGGACCGCAAACGCGCCGGTGTATCGGCTCTGGCCATTGCAGACGGAGAGGTGATAATCTCCGGCAACTGGCTGGCCGCCGATGCCATAGAACATTATGTGCCCGGCAAGGGCTTCTCTCATATTAAAGAGGCGGCCACACCGCGCGCCTACCCTTATATCCTTCAATCTGCGCCCGACAATGTTCTGATCTTCAGTGGAAGTAGTGCGTATGGCGGACCGGCGGAGCCCATGGTGGACCGCCTGCATGGCGAGCCGTTCAGCGAGCCGCTGATGGAGGAATGGGATATGCATCCATACCCGCTGTCTCCTTGTTCCGGTGACGAACTCCGCATAGGTGATTATACCTATCTGATTCCAGCCCTGTCCCGCTCAGACATGCATCTCGCCATCATTAAGTTGAGCGGCGAGCAATTCTCCCTGCTGGAGATGGACCATCCTTTCCCGAATGCAGCTCCCGACGGTGAATCCCTCACCTGGTGCGCCTATCTGCAGGCAGACCGGGCCGACAGGATAGCATGGGTCATGGGATTCGGAGCGGACGGCGGCTACTATCTGGGATGTATAGACTACGATGCCACGCTGGACGGCGGTAAGGCATCCTTGCGTGTATACAAGGTCGACACTCCGGACTCTCAGCCCTTTTTCGGACAGCCGCTTCTGCTATCCGGCGGGAGGCTGCTACTGGCCGGCGGAACCGGCATAGATCCGGGACTTGACCAGGGCAAGGGAGCATATTTCCATTGCGGTTCAGAGTCTTGGATGCTCTATACAGATCCTTCCACCGCTGCTGCAAGGCAAAGTTGGGGCTGGTGGCTTGCCGGAGGCATTCTGCTGGCAGGGCTGATAGCAGCCGCATGCTTAATCCTGAAAAGAAAGCGCAAAACTGCCGCAGAAGCTCAGCCTGAGGATGACAACACGCTGCGCGCCGATATGATGGAGCAGATGCTCGAACTGATAGGAGAGAAGAAGCTCTTCCTGCGCAAAGACCTCCACCTTGAAGACATAGCCCAGGAACTGGCGACCAACAAAACCTATATCAGCCTGTTGGTGAACAACATGTCCGGCACAAAATTCACCGACCTGGTGAACGGCCTTCGCATCAGCCATGCCCAGCAGCTGATGCTTGAGCATCCTGATATGCTGCTGGCTGACGTGGCGGACGCATCCGGATTCTCGTCCCGCTCGGCGTTCTTCCGCAACTTCAAGGCGCAGACCGGCATGACCCCCATGGAATGGCTGGAAAGTCAGAAGGCCACCAAGGGCAGATAGTTTCAGAAATCGTTAATCCTTGTTTTTCAGCAGTCCCGGGCGGAGCCTCTTGGTGCGCTCGAGGGCCTGTTCGTCCTGCCAGGCCTTGATGAGCTTCGGGTTGCCGCTCAGCAGCACGTCCGGCACCTTCCAGCCGTTGAAATCGGCCGGGCGGGTGTAGATGGGAGGGGAGAGGAGTTCGTCCTGGAATGAATCGGAGAGGGCTGAGGTCTCGTCGCCGAGAGCGCCGGGTATCAGGCGCACCACCGCGTCGGTGATTATGGCTGCCGGCAGCTCGCCGCCGCTGAGGACGTAGTCGCCCGCAGAGATTTCCATGGTGATGAGGTGGTCGCGGATGCGCTGGTCGATGCCCTTGTAGTGGCCGCAGAGGATGATGATGTTCTGCAGGCAGCTGAGGTGGTTGGCGCAGGCCTGGTCGAGGATCTGGCCGTCGGGAGAGGTGTAGATCACTTCGTCGTAGTCACGCTCCTTCTTCAGCTTCTCTATTATATTGAAGATGGGTTCGACCATCATCACCATACCGGCGTCCCCGCCGTAGGCATAGTCGTCGATCTGGCGGTAATTGCCAAGGCCGTAGTCGCGGATATTATGGATATGTATGTCGACAAGACCCTTGTCTTTCGCGCGCTGCACTATAGAATAATTCAGCGGGCTTTCCAGCAATTCCGGAACGGCAGATAGAATATCTATTCTCATGACTGCAAAAGTACTGATTAAATCAGAAAAGTATTATATTTGCAAGCTTAATATTTAATTGAACCCCATGAGTGAAGATTTGAAACCGATTGCTCCTGAAGCTGAAAACAGCCTCGAGCAACCTGTCGTTATGACTCCGGAAGTTGAGGAAGCACCCGTTGATGCGGTTGCAGCCGAAGCAGCTCCCGTTGAAGAAGTTATTGATTATTCCAACAAAGGACTGAAGGAACTCGTCGACCTTTTCCAGGAACTCCTCGACAAGGGCGATGTGCAGCAGCTCTACAAGTATGCCGAGGGCATCAAGGCCGCGTTCTACAAGACTCTCAAGAAAGAGAAGATCGCCGCCGGATTCCAGCCCGTGGTGACAGCTGTCGCCCAGCAGGCCGAGCAGGCCGGACAGGCTACGGCAGAAGCTGTAGTAATCGCAGCGGACGCTGTTGAGACTGCAGTAGAAGCAGCAGCCGACGCAGTTGATGCCGTTGTCGCAGAGGCCGAGGCCGCAGCTGAGGCTGAAGTTGCACCGCTGGAGAACGAAGAAGTGTCTGCCAATCCTTTTACCGAATTGGAAAGGGGTTTCAAAGATCTCTACGGCCAGTACAAGACCGTGCGTGTGAAATATGTCCAGGAGCTCAACGCCCGCAAGGAAGAGAACTACGAAGTTAAGAGCAAGATTATCGATGAGCTCAAGGTCCTCGTCGACAATCCCGGCGACCTTGGCACCGCATATCCTGCCTTCAGGGAGCTGCAGAACCGCTGGCGTGCTGCCGGCGCAGTGCCTCCTACCAAGGCTAAGGACCTCTACGAGACTTACAGCCACTATGTGGAGTCTTTCTATGATTATGTGAAGATCAACCGCGAACTCCGCGACCTCGATTTCAAGAAGAATCTCGAGGCCAAGGAGAAGCTCTGCGAAAGGGCCGAGGCTCTGGCAGACAGCGATAACGCCGTAACAGCTTTCCGCGAGATCCAGAAGCTCCATGACGAGTGGAAGGAGTACGGTCCCGTCGACAAGGCTCACCGCGAGACCATCTGGGAGCGCTTCAAAGCTGCCACTGCAGTGGTCAACAAGAAGCATCAGGCTTACTTCGAGTCGCAGAAAGGCAACCAGCAGCAGAATCTCGAGGCCAAAACCGCCCTTTGCGAGAAGGTCGAGGAGATTGCCGAGCGTGAGGTGAAGGATTCCAACACCTGGAACGCTCTGTCGAAGGAGATAGAGAACATCCAGAAAGAATGGCGCACCATCGGTTTCGCCTCAAAGAAGGACAACCAGAAGATATACGACCGCTTCCGTGCTGCTTGCGACAAGTTCTATGCATCCAAGAGGGATTTCTACTCAGGGTTCAAGGATCAGATGCAGGAGAACATGGACAAGAAGATCGCCCTCTGCGAGCAGGCCGAGGCTGTAATAAACAGCACCGAGTGGAAGAAGACTTCCGACTACCTGATCAATCTGCAGAAGCAGTGGAAGGAGATCGGCCCGGTTTCACGCAAGAAGTCCGAGCAGATCTGGAAGCGTTTCCGCGCAGCTTGCGACGCCTTCTTCGAGAACCGCGACAAGCACTTCTCTGACCAGGACAGCCGCTACGACGACAACCTCGCCGCCAAGAATGCCATCATCGACGAGATCAATGCTTATAAGAGCGCAGGCGCAGATGCCGACAAGGAAGCCCTCGCTGCTTTCCAGGCCCGCTGGAATGAGATAGGTTTCGTGCCGCTGAAAGAGAAGGCCAATGTGCAGAACGCATACAACAAGGCCGTCAGCGAAAAGTTCGGCGCCGTTGCAGAGACTTCTGACCGCGTGTCACGCTTCAAGAAGCGTTATGGCGAGCAGCATCAGAAGACATACACCAAAGTCGTTACCGAGAAGGACCGTCTCATCCAGAAGTTCCTCAAGATGGAGCAGGATATCGCTACCTGGGAGAACAACATGGGCTTCTTCGCCAAGAGCAAGAACGCTGACAAACTCCTGGCAGATCTGTCAAGCAAGATAGAAGTGGCCAAGCAAGAGCTTGCAGACCTCGAGAAGAAGATAAAATCGATGGACGAAAAGGATAGCGAGCAGGAGAATGGATAAGAAAAGCATTATCGGATTCGTCCTCATCGGTCTGATCCTTTTTGCATTCAGCTGGTATAACAACAGGCAGTACAGCAAGCAGCAGGCCGCCCAGCTCGAGGAGAGCCGCATACGCGACTCCATCGAGAGGGCCGAGGCTTTCAAGGCCGCTGCACAGGCATACCCTGACGCTGATTCGACCGAGATTGAGAGGATACTCGCCGAGATGGCCGAGAGCGGTCAGGCTGAGGTAGTCTATGACGAAGAGGCAAGCGCCGAGCCCGCATTGTACAAGAGCGATTTCCTCAATGCCGCTGCAGCTGACGCTACGGAGGACATAATATTCCTCGAGAACGACAAGGTCAAGGTGGGCATCTCCACTAAGGGCGCCCAGGTGGCCGAAGTCCTCATCAAGGATTACTACAAATATGACAGCACGGCTCTCTACCTGGTAGATACCCGCCGCAACAGCAGCTTCGACATCGAGCTTGACGCCGGCCAGTATATCAACACGATGGATTTCAACTATCGTGTCGCCAGCGTGAACGCCCACAGCGTTTCGATGCGCCTCTACTTTGACGAGAACTCATACATCGAGAACCTCTATACCTTGTCGGAAGACGATTTCTTCGTCAACATGGACCTGCACTTCGTGGGTATGGACGAATACATCCCGCGCAGCGCCTATGCTTTCAAGATTTCGTGGGCATGGGACGTGCCGCGCCTCGAGAAAGGCTATGACAACGAGAAGAACTACTCAAGCGTAGCCTTCCGTTATGCCGACAATGACAATATCAAGGAAATCTCCATGCGCAAGGACGGCGGCAGCGAATCTCTCGCCGGTCAGACGCAGTGGGTGGCCTTCAAGCAGCAGTTCTTCTCATCAATCCTTGTCGCTGAAGACAACTTCTCTTCAGGAGACGTGGGCGGACATACCTACGCCGACGGCAATCCGGACAAGTACCTGATGCACGATGCAGCAGTGCTGAACGTGGAATACGGCGACAAGAGCGCCGACTTCGTCAAGAGCTTCAAGTTCTTCTTCGTGCCCAACCACTATCCCGTGCTGAAGAGCTACGACATGAAGTTCGACAAGTTGCTGCCTCTTGGCGGCTGGCTCGTGGGCTCCATCAACAAGTTCATCCTCATCCCCGTATTCAACTGGCTTCACAAGTCCATATCAAGCTACGGTCTGATCATCCTGATTCTTACCATCATGCTGAAGCTTGTGATTTCGCCTTTCACCTATAAATCATACGCCTCTACGGCAAAGATGAGGGTTCTCAAGCCGGAGGTGGAGAAGATAAACGAACGCTATCCCAAGGAGGCCGACGCCATGAAGCGCCAGCAGGCCACTATGGACCTGTACAAGAGGGCAGGGGTAAGTACTCTGGGCGGCTGTCTGCCGTTGCTGTTCCAGTTCCCTCTGTTGTACGCGATGTTCCGCTTCTTCCCTTCATCTTTCGAGCTGCGCCAGCAACCTTTCCTCTGGGCTGAAGACCTGAGCTGCTACGATTCAATCCTCGATTTCGGCTTCAAGATTCCGCTCTACGGCAACCACATCTCGCTCTTCGCCCTTTTGATGGGTATTTCAATGTGGGCATATTCGAAGATGTCGTTCGACTCGAACAACGCTACTTCGCAGCAGATGCCCGGTATGAAGTTCATGTCAGTATGGGCCATGCCTATCTTCATGACCTGTCTGTGTAACAATTTCTCAGCCGGTCTTAGCTACTACTACCTGCTGAGCAACCTTATCACCATAGGCCAGAACTTCGCCATCCGCAAGTGGTTCATTGACGAAGACAAGCTCTACGCTCAGCTGAAGCAGAAAGCCGACTCCAAGGAAGCTCCCAAGAAGTCTCGCTTCCAGCAGCGTCTTGAGGAGGCCTACAAGATCCAGCAGCAACAGCAGAAGAACCAGCGTAAGTAATGGGCGTCATCGCTGAAAAGATAGTTTATTTCCGAGACCGTCTTCCCGCCGGAGTAAGACTGGCGGCCGTGTCTAAGTTCAAATCCGCCGAGGCCATCATGGAAGCCTACGAAGCGGGGCAGAGGCTCTTTGCCGAGAACCGTCCGCTGGAATTCGAAGACAAGGCCCGCAAGCTTCCCGCCGACATCGAGTGGCATTTTATTGGCCATCTTCAGACCAACAAGGTGAAGAACGTGGTGCCATACGCCGCGCTCATCCAGTCGATAGACAGCGAGCATCTGCTGAAGGCTGTGAACGACTATGCGGCCAGGATAGGGAAGGTGCAGGATATCCTGCTGGAGGTGTTCGTGGCAAGCGAGACTACCAAGCAGGGACTCTCAGAAGAAGAGGCCGTGGGTCTGGCGTCACGCATAGGCGAATACCCGAACGTGAGGCTGCGCGGTGTGATGGCTATGGCCACTTTTACCGACGACATGGCCCAGGTCCGCCGCGAATTCAGCAATGCCGCCGCCATCGCCGCTAAGGTCGCCGCCGCGGCCGGCATCGAAAAGCCCGAAATCTCGATGGGAATGACCTCCGACTACGAAGTCGCCATAGAATGCGGCTCCACCATCGTCCGCATCGGCACCGCAATCTTCGGTGCGAGATAATAAAGAAAAGAGGCTCGAGAATTTCGAGCCTCTTTCTTTTTCTGTGTCCTTACGGGATTAACCGTTAACCTTTGCCATGTGGGCGATGAGGTCGAGGACTTTGTTTGAATAACCGATTTCGTTATCGTACCAAGAGATAACCTTCACGAATTTGTCGGTCAGGTAAACACCGGCGTTGGCGTCGAAGATAGAAGTGAGCTTGCAGCCGTGGAAGTCTGAAGAAACGACAGCGTCTTCAGTGTAACCGAGGATGCCTTTGAGTTCGCCTTCTGAAGCCTCTTTCATAGCCTTGCAGATATCTTCTTTGGTAGCGGGTTTCTCAAGGTTAGCAACGAGGTCGACAACTGATACGTCGAGGGTCGGAACGCGCATTGAGATACCGGTAAGCTTACCGTTGAGCTCAGGGATAACTTTACCTACAGCCTTTGCAGCACCGGTTGAAGACGGGATGATGTTGCCAGAAGCGGCACGGCCACCACGCCAGTCTTTCAGTGACGGACCGTCAACGGTCTTCTGAGTAGCGGTGGTAGAGTGAACGGTAGTCATAAGACCTTCCTTGATGCCGAACTTGTCGTTGAGAACCTTGGCGATCGGAGCGAGGCAGTTGGTGGTGCAAGATGCGTTAGAAACGAACTGAGTACCCTTTACATAGGTCTTCTCGTTAACGCCGCATACGAACATCGGAGTGTCGTCCTTTGCGGGGGCTGACATTACAACATATTTGGCACCTGCATTGATGTGGGCCTGAGCTTTCTCCTTGGTGAGGAAAAGACCGGTAGACTCAACTACATACTCAGCACCTACTTTGTCCCACTGGAGCTCGTTGGGATCCTTGCATGCAGTAACGCGGATTGCCTGACCGTTGACGATGAGCTTGCTGCCTTCCATGTCAACATCGATAGAACCTTCGAACTGACCGTGCATTGTGTCATATTTGAGCATATATGCCAGATAATCTACAGGGCAGAGGTCGTTGATTCCTACGATTTCAATGTCATTTCTCTCCTGGGCTGCACGGAAAACAAAACGTCCGATACGGCCGAATCCGTTGATACCAACTTTAATTTTTTTCATAATAGTTTGATTAATTGTGTGTATAGAATTATTAGGATTTCTTCAGTAAATCAAGGGGTTCGCAACTCTTTGGTTTTGAACCGTGCAAAGGTAAAAAAATAATTAATAATAAGTAACTTTGCGTCTGCAAGTTTTAAAAAGAATGACAAGAGAGATATTATTGACTAACGACGATTCGTATACAGCGCCCGGACTGACGGTCATCGCCCAGTTTCTGAGACAATACGGCAACGTGCTGTCAGTAGCCCCGAGATACCACCAGTCTGCTAAATCGATGGCCCTGACTATGGAGGAGCCGCTGTATCTTACAAAATATGCCGAGTTTGAAGCCGAGGAAGGCAAGGGCAGCCTGGAATGCTGGCACATGAACGGCACTCCGGCCGACTGCGCCAAGATGATGGCCAACATGTGCATCGAGCGGAAGATAGTCCCGGACCTTTTCGTGTCCGGCGTTAACCACGGCTCAAATGCATCCACCGCAGCCCTTTACTCCGGCACCCTCGGCGCCAACAAGGAAGGTTGCCTCTACGGCATCCCTTCGATAGGCCTTTCGATCGACACTCATGCCGAGGACTGCGACTTTTCCGGCGTGCTCCACTACGCCCCGAAGATCCTTGAGCAGATGTTCGAAGTTCCGCCCGTGCTCCAGACCTACCTCAACGTGAACTTTCCCAACCTGCCTGCCGACCAGATAAAGGGCATCCGCTTCGCCCACCAGGGCAACGGCCGCTGGGAGAAGGAATTCCAGAAAAGCGTGAACGGGCGCGGCAGGGAGTTCTACTGGATGGTGGGGCAGTTCGTGGACTACGAGACTAAGACCACCGCAGGTGAGGCCGACCACATCCTGCTCTCGCAGGGATACATAACTATCGTTCCCCATAAACTGGACAACACCAACTACACAGAGAAGGAGAGGCTCTCCCGCCTCTGGAAACTATAGCCTTGAAATACTACATCATAGCCGGCGAAGCTTCGGGCGACCTGCACGGCGCCTGCCTCATGAATGCCTTGCTGCAGTGCGACAGTAAGGCTCTCTTTCGTGTATGGGGCGGCGAGAAGATGGCCGCCGCAGGCGGGGAGCTGGTGCGCGACTACCGGCAGACTGCCGTGATGGGCCTGGTGGAGGTGCTCCGCAAGGCCGGCACCGTGCGCCGCAACCTCGACTTCTGCAAGGCCGACATAGAGTCTTGGAAACCGGATGTAGTTATTCTCATCGACTATCCGGGCTTCAACATGCGCATCGCCGAATTTGCCCACGACCGTGGATTCAAGGTGTTCTATTATATCGCCCCCAAGGTGTGGGCCACCAGGGAGCGCCGCGTGCGCAAACTGCGTAAGTATGTCGACCGCCTCTTCGTGATTTTCCCCTTTGAGCCGGAGTATTTCCGCAGGCACGGAATAGAAGCCTTCTATGGGGGGAATCCTCTGGCTGACATGATCGCAGCTGACACAACTGCGGCAGAAAGTCCTGCGGACTTCCAGGGTCGCAACGGCCTTGAGGACAAGCCCTATATAGCCTTGCTCCCCGGCAGCCGCAGGATGGAAGTCAGCCACACGATGCCCGTGCTCGTGAAGGTTGCAAAGATGGTGTCCTCCCGCATGCCGGAGTATCAGTTTGTCATAGCTGCAGCCGACTCCATCGAAGATTCCGTCTATGACTCCTATCTGTCTGGTTCTTCCATAAAGGTGGTCCGTGGCCAGACCCATTCCGTGCTGAGGCATGCCGCCGCCGCTGTAGTGGATTCCGGCACGGCCAGCCTTGAGGCGGCCCTGCTCAAAGTGCCGCAGGTGGTGGTATACCACATGAACCCCCTGTCGTTCTTTATGGTCAGGATACTGCTCAGGACGAAATACGTTTCGCTTGCGAACATCATAATGGACAAACCGGTGTTCGACGAACTGTTGCAGGAGAACTTCACTCCCCGCAAGGTGTACTCCAGCCTGGAGAAACTCCTTACTGACGAGGCCTGCCGCTCCGCTATGCTCAAAGACTATGAAGAGCTGGAGAAACTGCTTGCCGGCAAAGACGCCTGCCTGCGTACTGCCAGGGAAATGGTGTCCTCGCTGAAAGCATCTTTTGCGGAATAATTATTACATTTGCGTTTACAGATTGTCAGTCATGAAACGTAAGAAGTCCAGAAGAACCATCCGCAGAAAAGTCCGCACCGGATTTATCATCCTGGGAACCATTCTGTTCTTTTCCAGCGTAATCGCCATTTTCGAGTTCGTGCGCATCAACCGTGCCAGCTCCGGCGTCATCAATGACAATATCCAGAGCATCAATGCAGAGCGCTCTCTGATGGAATCCAGCGAGATGTACAACATGGAGCTCTTCGAGATGCTTGACAAGGACACTCCGCCCGCAGATTTCAGCACATCCATCCATGAATCTTTCATCTCTACGCTGGAAGCGCTGCCCGACAATTTCACCACAGAGAAAGAGAACCGCTATGCGGATTCTGTAAGATACGCCTATTCGGCCTACATGCAGGTCGTGATGGAAGCTCCTGAAATCTGGGAACAGGGCGAGGCTGCCCGCCATGAATGGTACTTCGGCCGCGCGCAGCAGTATTTCACATACCTGCGTGACTACATCAACGACCTGAACTCCATCACCAACGAAGCCCTGCAGGCCAATTCCGAGACCATGCAGGATACCTTCTTCCGCAGCATGATGCCCTCGGTGGCCGCGCTGGCAGCCGGTCTGATCGTCATCCTGCTCTTCAACGCTTTCCTGAACTTCTATGTATTCAAGCCTCTTTCCAAGATGGGCAAAGGAGTGAAGGATTTCGTTAGATATGGCAAGGATTACACGGTCAACTTCGACAACAACGACGAGATTTCCGACCTTAACGACGCTCTGACAGATCTTATCGATGAGCACAAGACCCTGAAAAACAAGTAACGATGAATATCAGAGCCATATCCAGGAATGTGGGTGTCGCACTGCTGTTCGTTGCGGCTTTCATGCTCTTGTCTGCCGTCGTGGCCGCGTTAGATTCCTGGGATTCCTCTTTCTACCCTCTGCTGCTGAGCGGTATCCTTACGCTCTGCTGCGGACTGTTCCCGCTGGTATTCGTTTCCCGCAAGCATGCCGAGATAAACACCCGTGAGGGAGTCGTCATCATCCTGCTGTCGTGGGTGCTGGCCTGCTTTGCCGGCATGATACCCTATGCACTCTGGGGCGGTGAGTTCACCCTTGTCAACGCATGGTTCGAGAGCGTGTCAGGCATCACCACTTCCGGCGCTACCATCCTCAACGACATAGAATCTCTGCCCAAGGGTCTGCTGTTCTGGAGGTCTTCAAGCCACTACATCGGCGGTTTGGGAGTGGTTCTCTTCATGGTGATGATCCTTCCGTCCATCGGCTCTGTCCGTCTGAAGATGAGCCGTATGGAGGTATCTGACGTCACAAAGCCGGGCTTCAACTACGCCACTGACGAGTTCAAGAAGATAGTACTGTCGGTATACCTCGGCCTGACCGTCATAACAACCTTGCTCTACATCCTGGCCGGCATGAATGTCTTCGACGCTGTCAACCATGCGATGAGCACCGTGGCCACCGGAGGATTCAGTACCAAGAACGCTTCCATCGCAGCCTTCGGCAGCCGCTGGATAGAAATCATCGCCATAGTCTTCATGATATTGTCGTCGATGCACTTCGGCATGATCTACATATCGGTCACAAAGAGGAATTTCACCCTCTTGAAGCATCCTGTGACGAGGTTCTACCTGCTCTCTATAATTATCTCCGGAGTCGCCATCTCAGCATATCTGTTCTTCAGCCATACCTACACCAATCTCGGTGACGCACTGATGGACGGCTTCTTCAATGTAGCGTCCCTCGCCACATCAACCGGCTTCGCGGTGTGCGACACTTCGGTCTGGCCGCTGTTCTGCATACTGATCCTGGTGTACCTGTCCGTCCAGTGCGGCTGCTCCGGTTCAACATCAGCCGGTATGAAGGTCGACAGGGTGTGGATCCTTTTCAAGGCAATCCGCATCCAGTTGCTCCGCACCCTGCATCCCAACGCCGTCATCCAGGTGAAATACGGTGACAATGATATTGTCGACAAGGAACTCATCACTTCAGTATCGCTGTTCGCAGTGCTCTATATATTCATCGCTTTCGTTTGCTCGGTGATATACGCCGGGCTCGGAATGGACCTGACTGATTCCTTCACCGCTTCGGTGGCCATGATAGGCAACATAGGCCCGGCCTTCGGTTCAGTCGGCTCTGTATCCAACTATGCGGCCGTATCGGCCGTGGCCAAGCTGGTGATGACCGTTGAGATGATAATCGGCCGTCTCGGCCTGTTCTCAGTGCTCGCAGTATTCCTCATACACAGAAAAGGTGCATAATGGGAGTCGAGCATTTTTTCAGGCAGCTGATAGAACGTAATCTCCCGTTCGACCCCACAGAGGATCAAAGCCGTGCCGCTGCGGCAATGGCGGAGTTTGTCACTCTGCGGGACGACAGCGACATGATGGTCGTGGCGGGTTATGCCGGCACCGGAAAGACCTCCCTCATGGCGGCTTTCGTGAAGGCCCTGAAATCCATGGAATACAAGTTTGTGCTGCTGGCGCCCACCGGCCGTGCCGCAAAGGTGCTGTCGGGCTTCACTGGGGAGAAGGCCTTCACCATGCACAAGCATATCTACCGCCAGCAATCCCTTTCGGCCGGCGGGAAGTTTACTCTCGACGTCAACAAGGCTTTCGACACATATTACATAGTGGACGAGGCCTCCCTCATCACAATAGATAACGGTTCCGGCTCCATCTTTGGCTCCGGCGACCTGCTGGACGACTTCGTCACTTATGTCCGCGGTGGCCGCGGCAACAATATCATATTTGTGGGCGACAGGGGTCAGCTTCCGCCTATAGGCATGGACGAAAGTCCGGCCCTCGACGTTGACTTCCTTCAGAGCACCTACGGCCCTGTCGTGGAAGCTTCGCTGTCGCAGGTGGTGCGCCAGGCCGGCGAATCTGGCATCCTGCACAACGCCACCCTGATGCGGCAGCAGATCGAACAAGGCTTCCCGGCTCCCGTTCAGATGGAGCTGGAGGGCTTCGACGACGTGGAAAGCATAGGCGGCGGCGACCTCATCGAGAAGCTGTCCGACTCTATAGACCGCTACGGGCTGGACGAAGTGGTGGTGCTCTGCCGCTCCAACAAGAGGGCGAACCGCTACAACGCCGGCATCCGCTCTACAGTGCTCTATCGCGAGGAACAGCTCAACCGAGGCGACAAGCTGATGGTGGTCAAGAACTGCTACCAGTTCCTCGAAAAGATAAACGACCCGTCTTTCTTCATAGCCAACGGAGATGTGGCGCAGCTGATGCGCATCTCGAAACATGAGGAGCGCTACGGCCTGCATTTCGCAGAAGCTGTGCTCTGCTTCTCTGACTACAACGACCTGGAAATAACCGCCAAGATCATCCTTGACACGCTGACTAGCGAGAGCGCGGCTCTGACGGCCGAGCAGCAGAAGGAGCTGTTCGAAGGGGTGCTGGCCGACTATGCCGACGTAAAGACCAAGAAGAAGCGTTTCGAGGCCGTCCGCGAGGACCCTTACTTCAACGCGTTGCAGATCAAATACGCCTCCGCCGTCACCTGCCACAAGTCGCAGGGCGGCCAGTGGAAGTGCGTCTTCATCGACAATCCCTTCTGGAGGGACGACATAGAGCTGGAAGACCTCAAGTGGCTCTACACTGCCATCACGAGGGCTACGGAAAAAGTCTATCTTATCAATTTCAAGCAAAATTTCATCAAGTCATGAGAAAAACCATAGTTGCAATACTCATCCTTGCAGGTGTCCTCTGCGGCTTCGAATCCCATGCCCAGCAGAAGACCCGCCTGACAGACGAACAGATAGCCACACGCATCCCGGCAGGGATAATGAGGGCCCGCCCGGCAGTTTCTGTCACTGCCGCTGCGCAGCCCGACCAGATGCCCGCCCTCGTCGACGGCTGGGTCAATCCCACCTGGTCTCCGGACCACAGCAAGATAGCGTACACTCTCGGCAACAATCTGTACTCCATCGACGTTAACACGCGCGAGATAGTGCAGCACACCAGCGACGGCTCCGACGTGATCCTGAACGGCTATGCCTCGTGGGTGTACTACGAGGAAATCTTCGGCAGGGCTTCGAGGTACAAGGCATTCTGGTGGTCTCCTGACAGCCAGGTGCTGGCATTCTACCGCTTCGACAACTCGAAGGTGCCGATGTTCCCCATCTACAACTCGGAGGGGCAGCACGGCAGTCTCAACGAGACCCGCTACCCCAAGGCCGGCGACCCCAACCCTGAGGTGAAGATAGGCTTCGTGAGCGTGCGTGGCGGCGAGATTGTATGGGCAGATTTCGACAGCAGCAAGGACCAGTATTTCGGCATACCGTTCTGGAACGGGAAAGGTGACCGCTTCATGGTGTCTTGGATGGACCGCAGCCAGGACAATCTGATAATGTACAGCGTCGACCCGATATACGGCAACAAATATATGATATACGAGGAGCACCAGTCTACATGGATCGACTGGATGGAACAGATGCTTTTCACAGATGACGGCATGTATATCGTAAGGGATACGAACCTCTGGCAGCAGGTCTATTTCCTGAGCTTCGACGGGAAGGTCTACAAGCGCATTTCAGACGGCGGTCCCAACTGGAACGTAAGGCTGCTGAAGGTCGATAAGAAATACCTGTACTACACAGCCAAGCGCGAGACCAGCGTCCGCAACGACATCTACCGCGTCACTCTTTCCAGCAACAAGGTGGAAAGAGTAAGCAGCGGCCCGTACAATTACTCTTCGGTGAGGGTGGAGGAAGAGAAAGGTACGAAGATATATGCAAGCCTCTCGAACCTGTCCACTCCGACTCAGGAGGTGGTGTTCAACATCCCCCGCGACGGCAATCTGAAGAGGATGACCATGGACGTGCTCTTCGACTCCAAGGGTCCCGACTTCGACAAATATGAGATAGCTGTGCCCGAACTGGTGTATATCACCACCCGCGACGGCATAGAACTTCCTGCGACTGTGATCTGGCCCATAGACATGGACCGCTCCGGCAAGGTGAAATATCCCGTCAAGGTCAATATCTACGGCGGTCCCGACAACCCCCAGGTGCTGGACAGCTGGAAGGGCGTGACCTTCAACAACCAGTGGTGGGCATACCACGGAGTAATCCAGGTGGTGCTCGACACCCGTTCAGCAGGACATCTGGGAAAGGCCGGCATGAATCAGGTATACCGCAGGTTAAGCGTGCTGGAACTGCAGGATTTCATTGACGGCATCAGTTATTTCCGCCAGTTCCCCTTCGTGAACAGCCAGAAAGTCGGCATCGAGGGCTTTTCCTACGGCG
>JAFZVU010000042.1 GCA_017617655.1 Bacteroidales bacterium | reverse complement strand
TGGGGCTCCGCCCCAAACCCCGCCGCTCCGGCCTGCTATCAGCACAAGCTACTCTCACGGCCTGCTCTAGCGCCTGATGGCGCACTATTCGGAAAAGGCCAGCCTCGCAAAAACGGGGTACTATGTTGCCTTGCGGCATTCTGCCGACATAGCCATTTTGCCAGCTTAGGATTAGCATCTGCAAAGGAAAGAAGGTCTGAGGAAACATGGCCACCCCGGCCAGGGAAGAGGGGGGTGGCCTGCTGGATACGAGTTATCGCGTAGCGATGACGAAGTAGACAGTAGGGGGGTACGAACGAGCGATAGCGAGTGAGCTTTCCGAAGGCCTTGCTTTCCGACAGCAGCTGCTACAAGTGTGCAAGGTCTGCAAAATGGGCGCAGACCTTGTGTATCTTAAAATTGTAATTGGTTGCTAATCAGTTTTTTATAAAAAGAAAGCGCACAAGGTCTGCATTGTTTTTGCAGACCTTGTACACTTATACTATGAAGGCAGTCTTAGTCCAGGCTGCGGCAAAGTGCCTGATTGGCTTCGCGGACCTTGGCCTCGTCCATCTTCAGGATCTTGCGGTCGTAGGTGAACAGGCCGTTGACCTCAGATTCTACGTCAGTAGTCTGGGTGTAGATCGCGGCTGAGAAGCCCTTCGGCACGAGGTCGAGCATCATCTTGGCGTATTCCACGTATGTGTTTGTAACGACTTCGGTCTGGTCGAACTTGACATAGCCCCAGTTACTGTTGCTACCTTCATCCCAGAGGTGACCTGATATAGGATAGCCGATGCCGCCGTACTCGCCGAGCACATTAACGAAGCCTGGTTCGTAGAAAGTCATCTTAGGCTCCGGATAGTGGTGCTGGTCGATGATGTCGCCTACGCGGAAATGGTTGCCGCCGCTAGCGGTATTCACGAGACGGAAAGGATCGTTGGCGGCAGTCCAGGCAGCTACTTCGACAGACCTTGACTGTCCCCATGCCTCATTGAACGGAACCCATACCACGATGCAAGGGTGATTCTTGAGCTGGCCCATAATCTCGCCCCACTCGTGATAATAATTGGCCATAGATTCTTCGCTGCGTACCTGAGGGTCGGTCTCCAGAAACTTCCACTGGCCGCTCCAGTCAGTGCCGCGACGGTCGCCGCTGGGCATATCCTGCCATACCAGCATACCGAGCTTGTCACAGTAATAGTACCAGCGGTCGGGCTCAACCTTCACATGCTTGCGGATGGTGTTAAAGCCGAGATCCTTTGTGCGCTGGATGTCGAACAGCAATGCTTCGTCGGTGGGAGCGGTATAGAGACCGTCCGGCCACCAGCCCTGGTCGAGGGGACCCATCATGAAGATATCCTTGTTGTTGAGCTGGGCCCTCAGGATGCCGTTTTCGTCAGCGGCCTTTGAGATCTTGCGCATCGCAGTGTAGCTGGCTACCTTGTCGATGGTCTTGCCGTCTTTGCGCAGTTCGACGTTCAGGTCATAGAGGAACGGATCGTCAGGAGTCCACAGATGCGGGTTCTCGACATCCATCATGATGGCGGGGTCGTCAGCGGGAATAGTGACTGAAGAAACAACCTTGCCGTCTGCTAGAAGTTCAATGAACAATTCGCCTTCATTGTCCTGAAGTTCGGCTGCGACTATCAGAGTAGAAGCGTCGATGTTCGGGATGAGAGTCAGGTCCTTGATATAGTTTTTGGGAACGGGCTCCAGCCAGATTGTCTGCCAGATGCCTGAAACAGGGGTGTACCATATACCGCGGGGACGACGCACCTGCTTGCCGGTAGCCATGAATCCGCTGTCGGTATTGTCGATTACTTCGACACGGATGGTGTTGGTGCCTTTGACGGCCACATCTGTGATATCAGCCGAGAAAGAAGTATAGCCTCCGACATGATGCGCCACTTCCTGGTCGTTAATGAAGATAGTAGCATCCTGGTCGATAGCGCCTGCATGCAGGAGCATCCTGCCTTTGAGGTCCTTGCCGCTGAGCTTGAACTCCCTTGTGTAGATGAGCTTCTCGTTCTGGCCGAGGGTCTCGCCGACTCCTGAAAGGGCCGACTCGATGGCGAACGGCACCAGTATCATGCCTTCCTTGCTGTCGGTCTTGTAATTCCAGAGGCCGTTCAGGCTGGTCCATTTCTCTCGTACCATCTGGGGCCTGGGGTATTCGCCGTAAACATCAGCGACGGTGAGATTCTCGCCCCATTCTGTCATTATTCTGTCTCCGGCAGGCTGCCAGTCATATTCAATGGCCTTCTCTTTACAAGAAGTTGCAGATAAGATAAAGCAGCAGACTGCTGCCAGGGTCAAAAGGAAATTGCGCATTGGATTTTGTTTTAGATTATGTTGAGCGAATATACGAATAAATAGCTAATTTTACGGATAGAAAACCGACTTCGATGGAGATTGTCATCATACCCGCCGCGATTGCCCTTGCAGCCCTCATAGCTGTAATATTCCTTGCCGTCCGCAACAACTCTCTGAAGCACGAGATGTCGGCTCGCCAGAGTGCTTTCGACAGCGAGATGGCGTCGAAGCAGAAATCCTTCGATGCCGAGATGACTGCCTGCCAGAACGCTTTCGAGGCCACTGCATCCTCAATGGAAAAAAGCCATGCCGCCCAGATAGCGGCGCTGAAAGAAAGTCACGAGAAGATACAGAAAGCCCTCGAGGAACAGATTGCTGAGACAAAGAAGTCATGGGATGAGCAGAAAAGGGTGGTCGAGCAGCAGTTCTCCGCTCTGGCCGGTGAAGTGCTCGACAAGAAGTCCGAAGCTTTCCAGAAGGTCAATCAGGAGAAGATGGATGCCATCATCAATCCTTTGAACAAGGCTCTGAAGGATATGAAGGAAAGCGTCGAGGCCACCCGCGACCAGGGCAACCAGAACAAGGCGGCTCTGGAGAAGGCCATCGAAGAGATGATGAAGCAGTCGCAGTCGTTGGGCATGGAGGCCGGCAGGCTTGCGAATGCCATGACTTCCAAGACCAAGATCCAGGGCAATTGGGGAGAACTCATCCTTAAGGAGCTGCTGGACAGTCAGGGGCTGGAAGAACACAAGCACTACGACCTGCAGTACACCCTGCGTAACAGCGAGGGCAGTTCGCTGGAGAACGAAGATACCGGCAAGAACATGCGCCCCGACGTGGTAGTTTATTATCCCGACGACAAATGCGTCATAATCGACAGCAAAGTGTCGCTCACAGCCTTTATAGACTACTGCAACGCAGAGGATGACGCAAGCCGCACCGATGCTGCCCGCAAGCATCTGCAGAGCGTTAACCAGCACGTGAAGGAGCTGGCAGCCAAGAACTATGCAAGCTATATAAAGGCGCCCTACAAGAGCCTTCCCTATGTGATAATGTTCATGCCTAACGACACGGCGTTCCAGCTTGCTATGGCAGAAGAGCCGACTCTGTGGAGGGAAGCCTTCAACAAAGGAGTGTTTATCACTTCGGAGCAGAACCTGATTGCGGCGCTGCGCATGATCCAGATCGCATGGACCCAGACCCAGCAGGCCCAGAACCAGGAGAAGATAGTCGACACGGCCCGCATGCTGCTCGACCGCGTAGCAGATTTCAGCAAATACATGGGCGATGTTGGCTCAGCCCTCGAAAAGGCCGAAACTAGTTATCGTCAGGCCTACGACAAACTCTCCACCGGCCGCCAGAGCATCGTGAAAGCCGCCGAAAACCTCGTTGAACTAGGCGCCCGCGCCAGCGCCCGCAAGCAGCTTCCCAAATCATCCGGCACGACAGAGGAATAAGAAAATTGGGATCTGTTCTAAATAAGAAATACCCGTTTGAGCTGAGCGGCAGTCCAGTAAAGGAAGCGTTGCTTGCTTTTGTAATAGTCTTTTTGATTCTTTTTATTCTTCAACCATTCGGGAGCAGCGAGTACGACGGGAACAAACTTTTGTTCTGTCTGGCGTTCGGATTGGTCACGTTCGTATGCAGTATGGCGATGGATTACTTCATTGCGGTTCCTTTACAGAGACGTGCAAAGCCATGGAGAATCTGGCACCAGGCCCTGACGGTTTTCGTGGAGATTCTTGTTATCGGTTTATGCAATTTCCTGCTGGCCTGCCTGGTATTCAAATACCCGCTGGAGTGGCATTCGTGTCTGGAAATGCTTTATTGGACAATTACAATAGGCTTGGTTTATGCCTGTTTGTCCACTACTTTTTCATATCAGAGCTATTTGCGCAAGCAGCTGGATGCACTGCTTGTAAAGAATATGAAAGAACAGGAGGGCATTCAGGTAACAATCCATGACAACCGTGTAAGAGGGAATGACCTTCATATCCCTCTCAACGATTTGCTCTATATAGAGGCTCAGAAGAATAACGTAGCAGTGTATTTTCTTGATAACGGCCGTCTGGGCAAGCAAGAGATTCTTTCCACTCTAGCTTCCGTACTGACCGATCTGCAGGATTATCATAATGTTTTCCAATGCCATCGGTCTTTTGTGGTCAATGTGAATAATATCACCTCCGCCAAAGGAAACTCCAATGGTTACGTCCTGCAGCTAGGAGGAGGGCTTGCATCGGTTCCGGTTTCCCGTTCTTTCGTACCTGTTCTCAAGTCTTTCATAGCTTAACGATTAGTTATTCGTCCGTTGTTTTAGTTGTCTGTCCCTGGCATTTGGAGGACCGAAATTGCGAGTCCATATTTGCACTACAAATTGATTACAGACATTAAAACACATTGACAAATGAAACGTTTACTTCTCACCATTCTCATAGCTTTATCCGCATTCGCTTCAGCAAATGCACAGTACAAAAACAATAACAGCTATAAAGACCTGAAGGGTATCTACAATCCGAAAGAGTATGTAAAACAGGACAGCGATCCATATAATGCCGGTTGGTATGAATGTGCATCATTCTTCGTCCCCGGCGTTGGCCAGCTTTTGTCTGGTGAAGTGTGGCGCGGCCTTGCATTTATTGGAGGAGAAGCCATACTTGCCAGCATCATAGCAGACACGGCATCCGAAATCAAGAAGATTGCTGTCACGAACGAAAGCGGATTCCTGATTGGATATACAGACGAGGCAAAGGGCAAAAGGAATATGGCGGTCATGCTCAGTGCTATTGGCGTTGATCTTGGGCTTGCCATCTGGTCCAGCATCAATGCAGCCAGGATAGCGAAAGTAAAGAACATGTATTACCAGGACCTTATTGGCAACAAAATTCCGGTAGAACTGAGCTTTGCACCAGCCCTTACTTTCGCCCCGACTCAATCCGGCAGCACCCAGATGAGCGCAGGATTAGCCCTCCAGTTGAGATTCTAGGAATCCACGAGCGGAGAAGCTACCACGCTTGTACAAGAATACACCCTGCCGCAGCCTGGACTAAGACTGCCTTCATAGTATAAGTGTACAAGGTCTGCAAAAATGATGCATGCCTTGTACACTTTCTTTTTATAAAAAACTGATTAACAATCAATTACAATTTTGAGGCGTACAAGGTCTGCGCCCATTTTGCAGACCTTGTGCACTTGTGGCAGCTGCTGTCGGAAAGCAAGGCCTTCGGAAAGCTCACTCGCTATCGCTCGTTCGTACCCCCCTACTGTCTACTTCGTCATCGCTACGCGATAACTCGTATCCAGCAGGCCACCCCCGTCTTCCCTGGCCGGGGTGGCCATGTTTCTTCAGACCTTGCTTTCCTATCGCATCTGCTATTCTTGAGCTGGCAGAAGACGACTGTCGGCAGAATGCCGCAAGGGAACATAGTACCCCGATTTTGTCCGGGCGGACTATTATGCTTGTATGGCGGCTGCAGCCGCTAGCGGAGGCCGTGAGGGCAGCGTGTGCTGATAGCAGGCCGGAGCGGCGGGGTTTGGGGTGGAACCCCAGTAAAACCCAACTGCCCTCCTGGCGGAGGGAAATTGCGTAGCGAATATCGTAGTCTATTCGCCGAGCAATTTGCCCGAGAGCCGTAAGGAGGGCAGTCGTTATAAGTGAACGATGCTATTTCGTAGCGTCGAGGACGCCGCGGAGATAGCCGATGGATTCGGCGACGCCGGGCTGGGGATTGCGGCGGTTCTTCTCGTATTCCATAGAGATGACACCCTGATAATTGATCTGGCGGAAGGCCTTGATTATGCCTACGAGGTCCATCTGGCCGCGGCCGCACTCCCAGGTCTGACCCTCCTTGGTAGGAGCAGTCTCATCCTTGATGTGCACGTCCATGATCCAGTCCTTGTACTCGAGGATGTCAGCTACTACGTCATAGCCAGAACGGAAAGTATGGCCGAGGTCCATGCAGCAGCCAATGCCGGCATTCACGTCGCCCACCTTCTCAACGATGGTGCGGATGTCAGGGAAAGCAGCGCCGTCCGGGCCGTGAGTATGGATAGCCACCTTGATGCCGGTCTCCTTGACCTTGGCGATGGTATAGTCGAGCAGTTCGTAGTTCGGAACGCCTATGAACCATTTGGCGCCATAGCGCTGGGCATAAGCGAAAGCCTCGTCAACCTGGGCCTCAGAACGCATGTAGATCGGGCCGAGAGTGTAGCCCTCTACGTCATATTTGGCGCAGAGCTCCTTGAATGCGAGCATGTCCTCGTAAGAAGCGTCGAGAGGCAGCCATTTGTCCTTTACGGACAGATAGTGAACGCCCATGTCCTGCAGGAACTTCAGGGTCGTCTCGATGTCGTAGAGAAGATATGAATAGCCGGCAGCACCGAGCTTGATGTCGTTGGAACCTCTGGTGGCAGGGTCGAAAGGAGCGGGAGCAGTCTTCTGCGTGTTGTTGCAGCCAGCCATAAGCAGCACTGCCACAGCAGCAAGTATGAGGGTAAGTTTCTTCATAAGAGGAGTTTTAAGGTTGTTTCAAGTAAAGTTAGCAAAAGCTTTACATTCTTCCAATCATCACGATATAAGCCGCGTAGAGAAGAACCAGGATAGCGCCGTCGAAGCGGTCCAGAGTCTTCTTCCTGAACGTGAAAGAAGTAAGCCAAAGCACTACGATGCTGGCAGGAAGCAGCATCAGGCTGATGAAACTCTGCTGATTTATACTCAGAGGCACCACAGTGCCGCTCACGCCAAGAATCAGCAGGATGTTGGAGATGTTGGAGCCCAGGATATTGCCGAGCGCCAGCTGGTTGTTCTTCTTCGCGGCGGCGATGATGCAGGTGGCCAGCTCAGGCAGCGAAGTGCCCACAGCCATCATTGAGATGGCGATTAGCGAATCCGACACGCCGAGAGCCTTTGCGATGTTGGTGCCGGAGTCCACGAAGATGTTGCCGCCGAGTATGAGCAGCCCCAGACCGATTACAATCATGGCAATCGACTTGAACAGCCCCATCGGCTTCTCCTTGCTTTCCTCAGGAACCTCGCATGACGGCCCGGCAGAAGCCTTGTCCTGCTTGAAATTGAGCCACATATAGCCGGCGAAAAGCAGCAGGAGGACGATGGCCTCGGGGCGGACTATCTTGTTGGCGGCGCTCTTCCAGATTATAGTGTCGAGGGCGAACAGAGCCAGCAGCACCGACACCCCGAAAGTTATGGGAATATCCCTGCGCAGATTCTGTCTGGTGAAGGCGATAGGAGAGATGAGGGCCGTGACTCCGAGGATCAGCAAGGTATTGGCCATGTTGGAGCCGGCCACGTTGCCGATGGCGATGTCGGCATTGCCCTTAAGGGCGGCGAAGAAGCTGACGGCGAGCTCCGGCATCGACGTTCCGATACCTACTATCGTAGCGCCGATGACGTATTCGGAGATGCCGCTGCGTTTCGCGATGGACACAGACCCGTCCACAAGCCAGTTCGCGCCCATTACGACGCAGGCTATTCCGGCTATGAAGAGAATAATGTCCAGCATGATGATAAAACGTTATTTGTATTCGTCCCAGGACTTGATCTGGATGTCATCTATCGACATGTTGCAGAACGCCGTGATGAAGGCAGAAGCAAGCCTCGGGTTGGTAATCAGAGGAATGTTGAAGTCGATGGCGGCACGGCGGATCTTGTAGCCGTTGCTGAGCTCGTGCTGTGAGAGGTTCTTCGGGATGTTGATCACGAGATCGATCTGCTTGTCGTGGATCATCTGGAGAGCCTCCGGGCAGTCGCCGGTCTCGCTGGGCCAGAGCACCCTGTGGGCGGGGATACCGTTCTCGATGCAGTATTTGTATGTACCGCCGGTGGCGTAGATCTCATAGCCGTGAACGATAAGGTCGCGCGAAGCCTTCAGCAGCTGGGCTTTCTGCTCGCCGGTACCGCTGGAAATGAGGATACGCTTCTTGGGGATTGTATAACCCACGGCCAGCATGGACTTCAGGATAGCCTCGTCGGTGTTGTCGCCGATGCAGCCGACTTCACCGGTAGAAGACATGTCGACGCCGAGCACGGGGTCGGCCTTCTGCAGACGGTTGAACGAGAACTGGGAAGCCTTGATGCCGACGTAGTCGAGGTCGAAGGCGCTCTTCAGCGGAGCCTCCACCTTCTCGCCGATCATAACCTTGGTGGCCAGCTCGATGAGATTGATCTTGAGGACCTTTGAAGCGAAGGGGAAGCTGCGTGAAGCACGCAGGTTGCACTCGATCACCTTGATCTCGTTGTCGCGGGCGAGGAACTGGATGTTGAACGGGCCGCTGATGTTCAGGGCGCCTGCAATCTTGCGGGCGATCTTCTTGATGCGGCGCGCAGTCTCGACGTAGAGCTTCTGCGGCGGGAACTGGATGGTGGCGTCACCGGAGTGAACGCCGGCGTATTCAATATGCTCTGAAATGGCGTATGCGAGCACTTCACCCTTCGAAGCCACTGCGTCGAACTCGATCTCCTTGGCATGCTGGATGAAAGAGCTTACTACAACCGGGTGTTTCTTGGACACTTCGCTGGCCAGCTTGAGGAACTCGATGAGCTCGCCGTCGTTCGAACATACGTTCATGGCCGCGCCTGACAACACGTATGAAGGACGAACCAGAACGGGGTATCCCACAGTCTTCACGAACTGATGAAGTTCGTCCATCGAAGACAACTCCTTCCATGCGGGCTGGTCGACGCCGATGCGGTCGAGCATTGCGGAGAACTTGTGCCTGTCTTCGGCATTGTCTATCATTTCGGCCGAAGTGCCGAGGATCTTCACATGACCCTGGTTCTTCATCCTGAGGGCCAGGTTGTTGGGAATCTGGCCGCCCACAGATACAACCACTCCATGAGGATTCTCCATCTCATAGATGTCAAGCACTCTCTCGAAGGTAAGTTCGTCGAAATAGAGGCGGTCGCACATGTCGTAGTCGGTAGAGACGGTCTCGGGGTTGTAGTTGATCATGATGCCCGTGTAGCCTGCCTTGCGGATGGTGTTCAGGGCGTTCACGCTGCACCAGTCGAATTCCACAGAAGATCCGATGCGGTATGCGCCGGAACCGAGCACGATGATGGAGTTGCTGCCGTTGTCGAATTTTATGTCGCTATGGTCGGAACCGTATGTAACATAGAGGTAATTGGCCTTGTCGGGGTCGTCCGAAGCGAAGGTGGTGATTCTCTTTACGAACGGCACCAGACCGCGGGCCTTGCGGAAGTCGCGGGCCTTGTCGGAAGCCTCGTCCATGTCGATCTTGTCCTTGTAGACGAGCCTGCCGATCTGGAAGTCAGAGAAGCCGTCGAGCTTGGCCTTGCGCAGCAGCTCGTCGGGCATGTCTTCCATACGGTCGTACTTCTCTATCTCGCGGGAGGTCTCCACGATGCCGTAGAGCTTGTGCAGGAACCATTTGTCGATCTTGGTGAGGTCGTATATCTGGTCGATGGTATAACCTTTCTGGAAGGCCTTTGAAATGACGAAGATGCGGTTGTCGGTGGGGTTGCGGAGAGCCTCGTCGATGTCCGGCACGGTAATCTCCTTGTTGGCCACGAAGCCGTGGGCGCCCTGGCCGATCATGCGGAGGCCTTTCTGGATAGTCTCCTCGAAGTTCTTGCCGATGGACATCACTTCGCCTACAGACTTCATGCTGCTGCCGATCTCGCGGCTCACGCCGTGGAACTTGCTGAGGTCCCAGCGGGGGATCTTGCAGACTATATAGTCGATTGACGGCTGGTAGATCTTGTCGGAAGCAGGATTGTTAAGGTCGGTGAGGGAGTAGCCGAGAGCTATCTTGGCAGCTACGAAGGCAAGGGGATAGCCGGTAGCTTTGGAAGCGAGGGCGGAAGAACGGCTCAGGCGGGCGTTGATCTCGATGACGCGATAATCTTCGCCGCCCGGCTCGTATGCGAACTGGATGTTGCATTCTCCGACGATGCCGATATGCTTGACGATCTTGAGGGCCAGGCCGGTAAGCAGATCGCGGTCATGGTCGTTGAGGCTCTGGCAGGGAGAAACTACGATGCTCTCGCCGGTGTGGATGCCCAGAGGGTCGAAGTTCTCCATCTCACAGATGGTGGTGGCATTGCCGTAAGCGTCGCGCACAACTTCGAACTCTATTTCCTTCCAGCCTTTGAGAGATTTCTCTACAAGGACCTGGGGAGAGTAGGAGAAGGACTTCTCGGCAAGGATGTTCAGCTCCTCTTCGTTGTCGCAGAAACCGCTGCCCAGACCTCCGAGAGCGTATGCGGCACGGAGGATTACGGGATAACCCACTTCAGAAGCAGCCCTGCGGGCATCTTCGATGCTCTCCACGGCTTCGCTGCGGATGATCTTGATGTCGATCTCTTCCATCCTCTTGTTGAAGAGCTCGCGGTCCTCGGTGTCGATTATAGACTGCACCGGGGTGCCGAGCACCTTGACGTCGTACTTCTCGAGCACGCCGCTGTTGAAAAGGGCGACTCCGCAGTTGAGGGCGGTCTGGCCGCCGTAGGCGAGAAGGATGCCCTGCGGACGCTCTTTGGCGATCACTTTTTCCACAAAATAAGGTGTTACGGGAAGAAAATAAATCTTGTCAGCAACACCTTCAGAAGTTTGGACGGTAGCAATGTTGGGGTTTATCAGAACCGTTTTGATACCCTCGGAGCGCATGGCCTTCAGGGCCTGACTGCCGGAGTAGTCGAATTCGCCGGCTTCGCCGATCTTGAGGGCTCCGGAACCCAATATCAAGACTTTGTCAAAATTGATGGTTTTCAAGGGAAATGCCTCCAGTAATATGATTCGGGCAAAAGTACTTCTTTCAGTTTTTTTGTGCAAAAAAATAAGGGTCTGTTTATCAACAAGCCCTTATTAATTATTTGTCATTTTCTATAAGCGCAACCAGATGGCTCACTGCCTCCTGCTGCGGTATGTCTCTCTCTACCGGCGTGCGTCCCTTGTAGAGAGTTATCTTGCCTGCGCCCTGGCCCACGTAGCCGTAATCAGCATCAGCCATCTCTCCGGGGCCGTTCACTATGCAGCCCATCACGGCGATGCGCACTCCTGCGAAACGTTCCGTAGCCTTGCGCACTTCGGCCAGCACGCTCTCTATATCATATAAGGTGCGCCCGCAGCTGGGGCAGGCTATATACTCGGCCTTGGTGAAGCGGCGCCTTGCTGCCTGAAGCAGGATGTCCTTTATATCTTCAGCCTCTGCCGGACTGAGCGGTTTGCCGGCGATGCTGCCCTGCAGGGTGAAATCGTCGCTACCGCCTTCCAGCAGCTCCCTGCCATAGCGGTAGCCGGTCCTGACTATGTATTCTTCGCGGCTTGCGGCGTCCATCGAACTGTCTTCCATGCAGCGGATGAGCATCTTCGCCACCGGCACTTCATTGACAGGGTCTTCGGTGAGCGACACGCGGATGGTGTCTCCGATGCCTTGCTTCAGCAGGCTGCCGATGCCCACGGCCGATTTCATGCGGCCGCTGTCGCCGTTGCCTGCTTCTGTCACTCCGAGGTGGAGAGGGAAGAGCATGCCCAGCTCGTCCTGCATAGCCTTGTAAAGCAGTTCGTAGGCCTCCACCATAACTTTTGTGTTGCTGGCCTTGAGGGAGAGGGTGAGGTTGTCGAAACCGTTCTCCATGCAGACGCGCAGCCACTCCATTATGGCATTGCACATGCCCAGAGGAGTGTCGCCCCAGACCGAGGTGATGCGTTCGCCCAGAGAGCCGTGGTTCAGCCCTATGCGCAGCGCGGTGCCGTATTCCTTGCAGACCTCCAGCAACTCCTTCAGCTTCGCCATAGCCACTTCGTGGTCCTTAGAGAAGTTGCCGGGGTTGATGCGAACCTTGTCTGCGATGCCGGCCGCAGCAGCCAGAGCTACCTCAGAGTTGAAATGCACGTCGGCCACAAGCGGAACGTCGATGCCTTCGGCGCGAAGTGCATCACGGATCTCGCCTAGGGCGCGGACCTGCCTGAGTCCCTGGGTGGTCAGGCGGACCATCTCGCAGCCCGCGGCAACCAGAGCCTTGCACTGGGCCACGCTGGCCGGCACGTCGAGGGTGTCGGTGTTGCACATCGACTGGACGACGATCTTTCCGCCGCCTATGTCAACCTTTCCTGCCTTGCAGATGACTTTTTCCATATCAGAACAGATGATAGAAGAGGGTCAGGTTCACCAGTATGTTGCTGGGAGTAGTAATCAGCCAGTACTCGTCGCTATATTTGTTCACATGGTAGATGCTGCTCAGCGAGAACTGGTAATCTCCTTCAAGCTGGAGTTCGAAACGGCCGAATATGACGGCGAATCCGGCGCCGCCGGTCAGGCCGTAATCAAAACGGTTGTCATACTGGTCCCAGCTGTCGTTCTCCTTCAGGGTCTTGAGCCTGTATCCGGCGTACGGCCCGATTCCGAAGATGAATCTGAAGCGTGAGAAATCGAAATGGAAATGCGAGAGCATTGAAAGCTCGGCGTATGACACATGCTCGTCCTCGAGATACTTGCTGTTGAATCCCCATTCTCCGTATTTGGCGGCTATCTGGATGCCGAAATTGGGCATCATGTTCCACAGAGAATTGTAATATGTGTATACGAGCGAGATGTTCTTGTATGTATTGAGGCCTGTTGCTCCGATATCCGGTGTCGAACGGACTCCGTTGAGCTGGTAGCTTCCGCGGATTCCGATCATGCTCACGGGTTTGTAGGTGGAAACTTCCTTGACGGTGGAATCCTGCATGAGGATTGACAGGTCCTCTTCGGTGAAGGGGTTGAACCCGTCCCCGTTCTGGGCGGAAACACAGAGAGAAATGAATGTCAGCAGTACTATGGCAAGGGTCTTTCTCATATCGCCAGGTCTTGTTCTATGTCGGTCTGCTCGGGCAGGTCGATAGTTTCGGTTCCGTCCGGTTTCTTGAACATTATCACTTTCTCGGGCTGCTTCCTTTCAAGGAGGTTGCCGGAGTCGAATATGCCGTTGCCGTTGCGGTCCTCGGTAATGCGGAATGTGTACTCGCCTTCTGCAAGATAGGGGAAATACAGCTGCGTATCCTTGTCGACAGTGAATTTGCGGAACACATTCTTCTTGTCGGCGGAAACCAGCTCTATTATATATCTGGTGTCGCCTACACCCGTTACGTTAAGGGTGATGGAACCGGTCTTGTCGGTGTTGGGCAGCTGGATGTCGATCTTGTTCTCCTTGTTCTTGCGGCCGTAGATATCCTTGAAGATGCCTTCGGGGAATATCACCTGATATTTATATCCGGTCTGGTATTTCTGCGACAGCTGCATGTGATAGACCTCGAACTTGGTAGTGTCCCTCTCGAAGATGAAAGTAGTCGTGTCGTTCTGGTTCTTTGGGTTGGTCGAGATGAACAGTATGGCAGCCGTATCGATGCTGGCTATAGGGTCGGGGAACGTCAGCGTTATGCCGTCCTGCTCTACGTTCTCGTTCTTGCAGTTGTATGTGACGTTGATCAAAGTGTCAGTCTTGGCCTTTTCCGCCAGGGCTTTCTTCTGCTCGTCGTTGAGGCTGACGGCAATGTCTTCCTTGGTCATGGCAAGGTTGCCCAGCGAATCGGTCTTCATGTATTCTACCGTCAGCAGCAGCGAATCCGGCAGGTTGTAGCTGGTGTTAATCCAGAAGTCCATGCTGTCCCTTTCAGGGGTGAACCTGGTGGTGATGGCAGTGGAGTCGACACCGAATATCTGGAAAGAATTGAGCACTGTGTTGTGGGCGTTGAAGCGGATGAAACCTCTTTTCTGGTCGCTCCGTCCCTTGTTCTTTATGAACTGTCTCGAAGCGGTCTCCTTGAAGAGCAGGAGCGACAGCTGCGACTGCCTCTTCTGGCATGCGAGGGTGTCTTTCATGTCGAAAGATCCCAGCTCATAAATGGAATCCCTGACGATCAGATCCGGGGTGAACAAGCTGTCATTGAATGCAATGAAGTCCTCGCCCTGCAAGTAGAGATTGTCTTTGTCATCGTCGCTGTAGGCGTAGATCTGATATGCCTTGGGCTTGACGTTGCGTATCACGAAGTAACCCCAGTCGTCAGTACGTGTGGCAGCGGCCGGGAGGGTCTTCATGCAGGCTGAATCGCTCAGGTCGTCGTAGAGGGCCACCAGTATTCCTTTGACCGGCGTCAGTTTCTCGCAGTCGAGCACAGTTCCGGTGAGATACATGGAGTCGATGGAATCGCCGGTCGAGAAGACGTATGTGAACCTTGGAGCCATGTTGCCTTCGTTGTTGTCGGCAAGGGCGTTGTTGAAATCGATGGTGTAGGTGGTGTTCTCGGCGAGAGTATCTCTCAAGGTAACCAGTATAGACTTGTTTTTCACCTTGGCCTGGGGCGCATGTTTGGTGGGAGGGGAGAGATAGATGCCGGAAGCCTCCTTCACCACAGTGTACTCATTGTAAGTCAGGGCGATCTTAACATCTGCCGTAGGCATGTTGAGGGTCCTGTCGGCCGGCTCTATCTTCAGCAGGACGGGCGGGATGGTGTCTTTCGGGCCTCCGCTAGGAGCCGCCTTGGTATTCGCGCACGAGTGGGAGAACAGGCAGCAAGCGGCTGTCAGCACTATCAGCAATATGGCGGTGACGTTCCTATTCATCTTCAGTATTGGTCCTGAGCACGCTGTCGATGCCTCTGATGTTTCTCAGACGCTCGATCAGACGGTCCAGGTCTTCTGTATTGTGGACGTAAAGGTCTATATATCCCTCGAACACTTCGTCATGGGCTTCGATTACTATTTTGCGGATGTTCACCTCAAGGACCAGCGAGATCTCCTTGGTGATCTCGTTAAGGATGCCTATGCGGTCGATACCCTTGATAGTAATCTGGGTCAGGTAGGACATCATGAAATGCTTGCTCCATCGCACTGACACTATCCTGTCGCCGTTAGTGGCTGCGAAATCTGTAAATACGGGGCAGCTTGTCTTGTGGACGGTGACGCTGCCGTCGTTGTTGATGACTCCGACCACGTTGTCTCCCGGAATGGGACGGCAGCAGTCTGCGGTATGGAACGATATGGTGCCTTTGTCTATGTCTTCTTCGAGGAGATAGTCCTTGCTCTTGTCGATTTTCCCGTTGCCGGTCTGGGTGGAGAGCAGCTTGATGCCCCACATCTGGACGTCGCGCTTGCGGGCGTTGTTCTTCAGGGCGTCATCCAGGTCTTCAAGGTCGATCAGGCCGATGCCGATGCGGTTGTACAGCTCCTCCTTGTTGTTCATCTTGTAGTAGCTGATGAGCTTGCGGATGACCCTGGCCTGCAGGATAATATTGCGCTCTGCAAGTTTCTTCTTGAGGATGCTGATGCCCGTGGCGATATTGTCCTTGTTGATGCTCTTCATGGAGAGCAGTACCTGGTTGCGGGCGCGGGAGGTTACGAGGAAGTCGAGCCATTCCCTCTTGGGCTTGGCGTTCTCGGACGTGATAATCTCCACCTGGTCGCCGTTGTTGAGCACTGTCGATAGGGACAC
Organism: Bacteroidales bacterium; assembly: GCA_017617655.1. GTDB lineage: Bacteria > Bacteroidota > Bacteroidia > Bacteroidales > UBA932 > Equibacterium. The sequence continues at coordinate 6,760 of JAFZVU010000042.1, read as the reverse complement.
GAGCTTCATGTTTACCTTCGCGGCGATTGCCTTGTTGCCGATGGCGGAGTGGATGTAATATGCGAAATCGAGGGCTGTGGAGCCTTTGGGGATACTTATGGACTCGCCGTCGGGGGTGAATGCGAACATCTCGCCGGCGGTCAGTTCTTCATGGAAGTTGTCGAGGAACTGCAGCGCGTTGGCGTCCGGATTGTCGAGTATGTCTTTTACGCCCTTGATCCATGTGTCTATGTCGCGTTCCTGTTCGTAGGTGTCTGTGGGGTGGGCCTGCTTGTATGTCCAATGTGCTGCCACGCCGCTCTCCGCGATAGCGTTCATCCTTTCGGAACGGATCTGAACCTCGATCCAGGTGCCTTCCGAGATCAGCGTGAGATGCAGGGCTTCGTAACCGTTCAGTTTCGGGGAGCTGACCCAGTCGCGGGTCCTTTCAGGTTTGTACCTGTAGTGGCTCGTGATAAGGGAGAAAATGTTCCAGCACTGGTCTCTCTCGGTCGCATTCGTGTCCTCCTTGGGTTCGAAGATTATCCTTACCGCATAGATGTCGAAGATTTCGTCGAACGGGATGTTCTTGGTGGTCATCTTCTTCCAGATGGAGTAGGGGGTCTTCATCCTCTTGATGATGTGGAACTTGTAGCCTGCTTCACTCAGGATCTTCTCGACAGGAGCGATGAAATTGTCGATGATGGGACCCTTCTCGATGGTGGCCTTGGACAGCATCCCCTCGATTTCTTCGTATGCCTTGGCTTCTTTGTTCTTGAGCCAGATGTTCTCCATCTCGCTCTTGATATTGTTCAGTCCGAGGCGGTGGGCCAGAGGTATGAAGATATACATGGTCTCGCTGAGGATCTTCTCCCTCTTGTATGCGGGCATGTATTCTATCGTGCGCATGTTGTGCAGGCGGTCGGCCAGCTTGATGAGCACGATGCGGGCGTCGTCGTTAAGCGTCAGGAGGATGCGCTTGAAGTTGTCGGCCTGCTGGGAACGTTCCTCGATTATTCCCTTCTCGCTGTCGAGTGCAGTCTTGATCTTGGTGAGACCGTCGACCAGCAGGGCTATGCGGTCAGAGAACTGGCTGCGGATGTCTTCTACAGTATAATCTGTGTCTTCGACTACGTCGTGCAGAAGCGCTGCGCAAATGGATTTGCAGCCGAGGCCGATTTCCTGCACCACTATCCTGGCCACAGCGATGGGATGTATGATGTATGGCTCTCCGGAGCGTCTGCGGACGCCGTAATGGGCCTTGTTGGCGAAATCGAAGGCCTTCAGCACCATCTCATACTGCTCCTGGTCGGCGCAGCGTTTGAGACTAGCTATGCGCAGAGGCTCGAATTCTCTCTGTATCAGATCCTTGTCTTCCTGTGTAAATTCGTCAACTTTCATCGCCTTCTGTCAATTTCAGGATCATATTCGTCTACATGCTGGAAGGCATAGCTCAGGTCTACGCCGAAGAGAATGTCGAACCAGCAGAAATTAAGCCACATCATATAGAGGGGGATGGCGGCGATGGCTCCGTACACTGCGTTGAGCCTGGTCACCACGATCTGAGTCTCAAGGTAGAGATATTGTATCACCACGAAGCCGAGGGCGGAGACGAGGGCAGCCTTGAAGCAGGCCCCGTACTTACACTTGGCGTGGGGGATGAACTTGTACATAGCAGAGATGATCAGGACGGACATGCCGTAGAAAATCACCCAGAACAAGTAAGATGATACGAAGTTGACCAGCTTCGACCCTCCGAGGATGCCGATGAACCGGGTGAAATAGGTGACACCGTAGAAGAACAGCACCAGTACGAAAGGAGAGATGATCAGGATGCCGACCGACACGAAGAAACGGCGGAGCAGGTTGGCCGACTTGCCTACGTCCCAGATGCGGTTGAAAGCATTTTCCACGCAGAACATCATCCAGAGGACCAGCCATACGAAAGTGAGGGTGCTGACCCATCCGAATCCTCCGCCTGAAGACAATCCAACTATGTTGTTGGCCCAGTTGAGGACCATGTCTCCCATCTGCGTATTGTTGGTGAACAGTTTCGAGATAATCTCCGTCATCAGCTCATTAAGGCCGAAATTGCTGGCTATCAGAAGGATGACAGCAAGCAGCGGCACTGTGGCCATGGTAGTGAAGAAACTCAGTGCGACGGCTTCGCGGCCGCATCTCAGCGACTGGAAATGCCGGTGGGTTATCAGTATGATCTTGAGGTGTTTGTAGAGCAAGCCGCGCTTAGGGCTCAGGCCGGCGAAGTCAATATTCCATATTCCTTCGCCCAGGAAGTGGGAGACGGTCCTTGTTATTGCCTTAACCCTTGTGACAAAACTCATGCTTGTGGCTCAACCAATGCCCGAAGCTGCTCTTCGGTTATTATCTGTGTGCCGAGCTTCTCGGCTTTCTTTATCTTTTCCGCACCGGGGGCTTCGCCGGCCACCAGATAGGTGGTATGCCCGCTCACCGACGATGTGGTCTTCCCGCCGTGGCTCTCTATCAGTCCCTTTATCTCGTCCCTCGGAACTGAGAAAACGCCGGAAACCACAAAGATACTGCCTGAAAGCGTATCTGATACCTTTTTTGTGGTTTCTTGTTCAAATTTCAGCCCTGCTGCGCGAAGTTTTTCTACCTGCTCGAGGTTTACAGGGTCGGCGAACCACTTGATTATGGAGTCGGCCATGATGTCTCCGACCTCGTCGATCTGGACTAGGGTGTCCCTGTCAGCCGCCTTTATGGCATCTATACTGCCGAAGCGCGCTGCCAGCATCTTGGCGTTGGCTTCGCCTACATGTCTGATGCCCAGGGCGTAGAACACTCTGTTGAAGGGCACTGACTTCGACTTCTCGAGGCTGGAGAGCAGGTTTTCGGCCGATTTGTCTTTCCACCCGTCGAGGGTGAGCAGCTGCTCTTTTGTGAGAGAATAGAGGTCGCTCAGGTGGCGGATGTAACTTTTCTGATACAACTGGTCGATTGTAGCATCTCCGGCCAGGATGTCCATCGCCTTGCGGGAGATGAAATGAACGAAGCCAGACTTTATCTGCACGGGACACGCGTTCGAGTTGGGGCAGTAGTGCTTGGCCTGACCCTCGTCCCGGACAAGCTCTGCTCCGCAGTCGGGGCAGTATTTCGGAAAATCCGGAACCACTGCGTCTGCAGGACGTTTCGACAGCTCAACTTCGGTGATCTTGGGGATTATCTCGCCGCCTTTCTCCACATAGACATAGTCGCCGACGCGTATGTCCAGAAGGTCCATCTGGTCTTTGTTGTGCAGGGAGGCTCGTTTGACTATGGTGCCGGATAGCGGGACGGGGTCGAGGTTGGCTACGGGCGTGATAGCGCCTGTGCGGCCCACCTGGTAATCTATGCTCAGCAGCCTGGTGAGGGCCCTGTCCGGCTTGAACTTGTATGCAGTGGCCCAGCGGGGTGATTTTGCAGTATATCCGAGCTTCCTCTGCAGGTCTAGGCGGTTTACCTTTATCACGATGCCGTCGATGGCGAAGGGGAGGTTGCGGCGCGCTTCATCCCAGTAATCTATGTAGCGGTTGACCTCTTCAATGCTGTCAACTACCCTGGAATGCTCCGATACCGGAAGTCCCCATGACTTTGCTGCAGCGATGGCCTCGGAATGGGTGGAGAAGGGGAGGTTCTCGCCCAGCATATGGTAAAGCACGCAGGCCAGACCCCTTGAAGCAACTTCGCTGCTGTCCTGGAGTTTCAGCGAGCCTGAAGCAGCGTTGCGGGGGTTGGCGAAGGGCCGTTCGTCAATTTCGTCCCTTTCCGCATTGAGGCGGTTGAAGGCCTCGAAGGGCATGTATATCTCGCCGCGGATCTCGAATTCCTCCGGCCATGAATCGCCCTTGAGTGTCTGCGGTATAGATGCAATCGTAAGTACGTTGGCAGTCACGTCGTCGCCCTTGACTCCGTCGCCGCGGGTGACAGCGTATGCAAGGCGGCCGTGCTTGTAGGTCAGACAGATTGCCGTGCCGTCGAACTTCAGCTCGCAGCTGTAGCTGCAGGGCTCCATTATGGACTTTGCGATGCGGTCGCTGAATTCGGAGAGCTCTTCGCGGCTGTAGGTGTTGCCGAGGGAGAGCATGGGGTACTTGTGGGCACGGGTGGCGAACTCGAAGGGCTTGCTCTCCCCGGAGGCCTGGTCAGGCGCCTGGGCTATGTCGCTGCCCACTTTCTGGGTGGGAGAGTCGGGCGATGCGAATTCCGGGAATTTCTTCTCGAGGGCTGCCAGCTCCTGCAGCATTATGTCGAACTCAAAATCGGAGATGACAGGGGCGTTCAGGACATAATAATTATAGTTGTGTCCGTCTATTTCCTTGCGGAGCTGTTCAATCCGCGCCTTTGCTTCTGTTTTTGTGATTTTCGACATGGCAATGTTGCAAAGATAGTCCTTTTTTTCTTACTTTTGGCCCCGTTAAATAAGATATAAAATATAGGAAGAGGAGCAAGTCCCTTCCCTGGGGAAGGGATCTAGGGATGGGGACAAAAAAAATAAAAATGTGCGGTGGGGAAGGCATTTGGCCAAAGCACCGAGATAAATTTACCAGACGAAGTTTGACAAAGATCTAAAAGTATAGCAAAATGAAAGACTCTATTATTATTCTTACAGGTGGCGGTCCCGCTCCCGGAATGAACACAGTTGTTGGTACAATCACACAAGCTTTCATAGCTCGCGGTTACAGGGTAATCGGCTTGCATGGAGGATATGAAGGACTGTTCCGTCCCGATGCTGAGATCGAGGACATGGATTTCAAGAAAGCTGACAACATCTTCAACCGCGGCGGATCTTACCTCAGGATGAGCCGTTTCAAACCTACCCAGGAAGATTTCGAGCAGAATTTTAATCTGAAGCTCTTTCAGGACAACAATATCAAGCTTCTGGTGACCGTAGGCGGCGACGATACTGCCTCTACTGCCAACAGGATCGCCAAGTTCCTCGTTTCAAAGAACTATCCTATAAAGAACATCCACGTTCCCAAGACCATCGACAACGACCTTCCTCTGCCCGCCAACACTCCGACCTTCGGTTTCAACTCGGCAAAGGCTGAGGGCGCACACGTGGCCACTACCGTTTACGAAGATGCCCGCACTTCAGGCAACTGGTTCATCGTCAGCCTTATGGGCCGCAGCGCAGGTCACCTTGCCCTCCATGTAGGCGCAAGCTGCCACTATCCGATGATCATCATCCCCGAGATGTTCAACAAGACCCAGATCACTGTCGACAAGATTGTCAACCTCGGCGTTTCAGCAATCCTCAAGCGCAAGGTCCTCGGCATCCGTTACGGCGGCATCGTGGTTTCAGAAGGTGTGTTCCACGAGCTTGACGACGATCAGCTCAAGTCTACCGGCATCAAGTTCACCTACGACGAGCACGGACATCCCGAGCTTGGCAAGATCAGCAAGGCCCAGCTCTTCAGCGAGCTTATCGAGATGAAGATGAAGTCTCTCGGCATCAAGGTCAAGACCCGTCCCATCGAGATCGGTTACGACATCCGTTGCCAGACCCCTATAGCATACGACCTCATGTACTGCTCACAGCTCGGATGCGGCGTTTATGACCTCTTCGCCCGCGGCGAGACCGGATGTATGGTATATGTAGACACCACCGGAAAGGTTACTCCTCTGTATCTGAAAGACCTCCAGGATCCCCAGACCGGCAAGATACCGCCCCGCAGGGTGGACATCGAAGGCGACATGGCCAAGGGAATCTACAACCACATCGCACAGTACATCACCGAGGCTGACTATGAGGCAGCCCGTCAGTTCGTAAAGAATCCTGAGGATTACGATTTCTTCAAGATCCTCAACTGGCCGTCATTCTGATAACAGGACGATGTAATCGAAAGGTTCCAGAACCAGAGGCTCTTCGAATTCAGGAACCCTTTCCACTCCGAAATAATCATAAGCATCCTTCGGGATGCTTATTTTTATATGCTTGCGGCTGTCAGAGAAATTGGCAGCCACGAGTGCTGTGCGGCCCTTGTATCCGCGCATGAAGGTGAATATGCGCTGTGCGTCGAAATGACCGCAGCTGGGGTTGGCGAACATCAGGTCGTAGGTGCCGCCTTTGACGAAGATGTCGCTCGTGGCCAGGGCTGTCAGGGCGTGGTAACGCTCATGGATGGCATCCCGGACCTCGGGCGGATTGTCATAATACGTCAGGGCGCAGTAGTCGAAGATGGAGGTGCGGCCGTCGCGTCCGCTGAAACCTTCGCATGCCATGCCCCGTTCGCCGTATTCCTGCCCGCTGTAGATCATGAAAGGCGCCTTGTTGAACAGCATGGACACCGCCAGAGGGGCGAAACCCTTGCGGCCGTCCCCGAGGAAATAGTCCGATGCGATGCGCTGCTCGTCGTGATTCTCGAGGAAATTCAGCATCCTGGGCTGCAGTCCGCCCAGGAACTGCCATTCGTCGGTCAGCCAGTAGGCCGGCTCACGGTTGGTGCTGATGGCCTTCAGAGCGTCGTAGAAGCCTGTCTTGTCATAGAGATAATCGAACCCTGCGTCAGCGTATTTGACGTAGTTCTTCTTGTCATAAACCTCCGCAATGAAGAATGTGCCGGGGAATTCGCGACGGACGTTCCTGATGGCCCATTCGAAAAACTCCTCCGTTACAAGCTCCACCATGTCGCAGCGGAAACCGTCGACACCCATACCTGCCCAGTAGAGCAAAATGTCGAGCATCTTGTCCCAGGTCATGCGGTAGTTGTAGTTCAGCTTTATGGTGTCGTACCAGTCGGTGATGCCTGGATGCCGCGAGAAG
>JAFZVU010000041.1 GCA_017617655.1 Bacteroidales bacterium | reverse complement strand
CTCAAGGCGGTGGAGCGTTGCCGGACGCTCGAAGGGCAGCCGTACGTCAAAGCCAAGGGGGAAGATCTCCAAAGCATCATCACGGGGATCACGCAGCAGAAAGGCAACGTGCATCTGGCTTTCGGCAAGCCCATCGATATTTCGGGATTCAGCGACCCGCTTATCCGGGAGGACATCGCAGCCATCGCCACCCAGATCGATGCGCAGATCTGGCGGGAGTATCGTCTGTGGGACACCAACTACGTGGCCTACGACCTGCTCAACGGGACCAGCCGTTTCGCCGGCTGCTATGACCCTGCCGTCAAGGAGCAGTTCATCGCCAAGATGGAACACGACATCGGCGCTTATCCGTCGCTCGATGCCGACAAACTGCGCGAACTCTTCCTGAAAATCTACGCCGGTCCGGTCTACGACAATCCGGAAGCGCTGAAATAGCGTCCGGCCTTATTTCTTCAGCCATTCAGTCGAGGATCCTTCGACGGTCGAGGAAGCGGAAGCCGGCTGCTTCGAGCAGGTGCTGGGGCAGGATGTCGGACTCTCCCGCCAAATCGGCGATGGTGCGGGCCACCTTGAGGATGCGGGTATAGGCCCGGGCGGAAAGCCCCATCTTCTCCAGGATTTTCTCCAAGGTGCTGCGGCAGGCTTCAGAAAGAGGACAGAAGCGCTCGATTTGCTGCGCTCCCATGGCGGCATTGGTGAAAATGCCCGTCCCGGAAAAGCGCGCCGCCTGCACCGCACGGGCCCGCTCCACGCGCGCCGCGATCACGGCACTGCTCTCTTCCTGCTGCGGAGCCGCCGAAGCATTCAGTTTCAAAAGTTCCACGGCCGACAAACTTTTTACAAATATCTGTAAATCAATGCGATCCATCATTGGACCCGAGATCCTCGAGCGATAGCTCTCCACGGCACCGCGCGTGCAGGTGCACCGTCCTGGCTCATCGCCATAGTAACCGCAGGGACAGGGATTCATCGACGCCACCAGCATGAACGAGCAGGGATATTCTATCCTGTATCTGGCCCGGCTGATGACTATCCTGCCGTCCTCCAGCGGCTGCCTCAGAAGGTCCAGGGTAACCTTGCTGAACTGGGCTATCTCGTCTAGATAGAGCACACCATTATGTGCGAGCGATATTTCGCCGGGAAGAGCGTCCGGGCCGCCACCGAGCAGAGCGACCCGGCTGGCGCTGTTGTGCGGAGTGCGGAACGGCCTTGTCTTCAGCAGGCCGTAGCTGCCGATAGACTTGCCGGCCACCGAATAGATCTTGCTGGTCTCTATTGACTCCTCCGTCTCCATCGGCGGCAGGATGGATGGAAGACAGCTCGCCATCAGAGTCTTGCCGCAGCCCGGACTCCCGATAAGAATTATATTGTGGCTTCCAGCGGCCGCAATCTCAAAGCCGCGGCGGGCATGCTCCTGCCCCCTGACCACCTTGAAATCCGGTCCCCGGGGCTTTTTCTTCGCCGGATCCGGATCCTGCCGGCTGCGGTCCATAAGCAGATCGCCGCAATCTTCTCCCCTGAGGATCCGCAGCACATCGGCAAGGTTCCGCACGCCATAAAGATCCACCCCCTCGATGTCCACCGCCTCCTTGGCCGATTCGTATGGCAGCACGCAGCCCGCAAAGCCGTTGTCGCGGGCATACACAGTTATTGGAAGAGCGCCCGGCACATCCCTAATCGAGCCGTCAAGCGCAAGCTCTCCCAGGAACATGTGGTCCTTCAGCCTTGCCGGCTCCATCTCCGTCGCAGCGCAGATCAGCGTAACTGCTATGGCCAGGTCGAACGAAGACCCCTGCTTCTTTATGTCCGCAGGAGCAAGGTTGATTATTATTCTCTTCCCGGGGATATTATATCCGTAACTCCTTATAGCCGTAAGCACGCGGGTCAGGCTCTCCTTGACCGCGCTGTCCGGCAAGCCGACCAGCTGGATGCCGATCCCCCCAGAAACGTCGGTTTCTACCGTAATCGCAACTACTGTCAGACCCAGACAGGTTGCACAATAAGTCTTGCAAAGCATGTCGTTTTTTTGCTGCCAAGTTAGTCAGGCCGCAACTAAAAAAACATGCTCTCAGCCGCATGGGTGAGCGATTTTTCTAATTACAGAAATAGAAACGCGAATCTGGATTTTTACGCCAGGTCGTAAGGCGGCATAGCACCGGCCCTGGAGCATACAAATGCGGAAATCCGGTTAGCGATGTTATGACAATCTTCGATTGCCTCACCCCTCAGATATGCGTTGACAAATGCCGCGGTGAAAGAATCACCGGCACCGACAGTATCGACAATCTTGACTTCAGGGCATGCAACATTGAATTCTTCATCCATGGTAATCACCTCGCTGCCCTCCGCGCCCTTCGTCAAAATCACCAGACGCAGTCCGTAACTCTCGATCAGCACCCTGCAGATCGCCTCCCACTCTCCTTCCATGCCGAACAGTTCGCCCACCACGCCGATCTCCTCGTCGTTTATCTTGAGGATGTCCGCCACCTTGAGAGACTCCTCAATAATCTCACGGCTGTAGAAATGCTGCCGCAGGTTTATGTCATACACCTTGAGGCTGTCGGCGGGCATGTCTGCTATGAAACTCATGACAGTGGCCCTCGTGACAGGATTCCTCTGGGCCAGGGTGCCGAAGCAGACAGCCGCAGCCTGGCTGGCCAGGGCCTTCATCTCGGCCGTATAAGGTACGTTGTCCCAGGCCACATCTTCAATTATAGTATACTCGGGAACCCCGCGCTCATCCAGAGACACCTTGACCACCCCTGTGGGATAATCCACCTCGGGCAGCACAGCCTCCAGCTTCTTTGCGGCCAGGATCTCCTTCACCTGCCGGCCCAGGTCATCTTTGCCGATGGCGCTGACAGCCACCCCCCGGCCGCCGAGGCAGCACACATGATATGCGAAATTTGCAGGAGCGCCGCCGAGCTGGGCGCCTGAAGGAAGCATGTCGAACAGGATTTCTCCTATTCCGACTACAGGTCTTTCAATCTTGCTCATGCCTTGTCTGATTTAAGAAATCTGGTTGCGAGGAATATCATGTAGATGACTCCGAGGCTGATCACCAGCACAGAGCCTACCTGCGAGCCGATTGCGTCCGAGAGAGCTCCCATCAGTATGGGGAAGATGGTGCCGCCGATAAGGCCCATTATCATCAGGCCCGACATCTCGTTCTTGCGCTCAGGCATGAACAGCAGAGCCTTGGAGAATATCATCGAGAACATATTGGAGTTGCCGTAGCCCACGAGAGCTATCGCAGCGTAGATTCCAGCCTTGGTGTGGCACACGAACAGGCCTATCATGGAAAGGATCATCAGCACCACGCTCAGGGCGAAGAACTTGCGCAGATCCCACTTGGCGAGTATGAGCGAGCCGGTAAGGCAGCCTATGGTCCTGAACAGGAAATAGACGCTGGTGGCGATGGCCGCCTCGGTGAGCGGAATCCCCAGCCTTTCCATCAGGATCTTCGGAGCGCAGGTGTTCACACCTACGTCGATCCCTACGTGAGCCACTATGCCGAAGAACAGCATCAGCACCGTCGGGACGCCCAGGAGCTTGAGGACATCCTTGAAGCTGGAAGTCTTCTCGGGGGCATCCTCCTCGACCTTGGTGAGCCAGACATACAGGGTTGCTATAATACCGATAACCAGGAAGGTGCCGTACAGAATCCTCCAGTTGCCGAAGCGGACAGCGGCCCAGCTGGCAATCAGAGGGGCGCTGAACGAAGCTATGGCCTTCACGAACTGCCCGAAGGTGAGGGAGCTGGCAAGCTTATCACCCTTCACCACGCAGGAGATAAGGGGATTGAGAGACACCTGCATCAGGGTGTTGCCTATGCCCAGCAGGCAGAACGAAGCCAGCATTACGGGGTAATTGTAACCGCACAGAGGCAGCACCAGAGCCAGCGCCGTAACAATCAAGCTGAGCACCACAGTCTTCCTCTTGCCTATGCGGTTCATCAGAAGACTAGTCGGCACCGACAGGAAGAAGAACCACAGGAACACCATAGACGGCAGGAAGTTGGCCATCGTGTCGCTGAGGTTGAAATCTGCTTTCACATAGTTGGTGGCCGTCCCCACCATGTCTACGAAGCCCATCGCGAAGAACGCGAACATTATGGGCACCAGCTTGCTGATATTGCTTTGTTTCTTTTCCATATTGAAAGATTATTTCATTGTATATGACATTACGTCGCTGAGCGCGGCGCCGCCGAAGACCTCGACGTGGTCGTAATATGCGGAAGGATAAATGCAGTTGGTGGCGACCGCATCACCGTCGTTCACGAACATTTCCGATACCATGCGGTCGTAGAACAGCTGCACCTTGTAGCTGTCGCGGACCGGGATGACAGACACCACCGGGGAGGCCACCTCTCTGGGGAAGGCCTGCAGGCCGCTGGCCGTACGGTCGGTTTCAAGTATGCCTTCGGCAGGTTTGAACGTATACACTACCTTCTCTCCGGCATCGTTGCTGAGGATGAATCCGAACGGCTCCACACCAGCCGGAGTGAAATTGAAGTCTATCTCGTATGCCCCGTCGGCCGAGCCCGGGATGAGAGCCCTCTCGCCAGCCTTGAGAGGCAGCGAAGACGCCTTGCCGCGGGCGGCAAAGACCTCTGGCGACGGCACGCTGGCCACAGTGAGATGACGGCCGTTGCTCTTGAGCGACAGCTCGCGGGGGAGAGTCATGCCTCCGGTGAAGAACTTCGTGGCAGGCATGGTCGACGAGAAGGCCGAACTTGTGAGCCAGGCCAGGAAAACAGTTCTGCCGTCAGGAGCGTTGAAATAGGTCTGACCGGCATACTGGTTGACGCCCTGGTCGACCCAGAGAGGATAAGGCAGCGGATCGGCGGTGAATCGCTCCCCGTCGAAGTCGCCAATGAAATACTGGGTATTGTTGGCATGGTTGGGGTCCTGGCCGATGGTGACGAAAAGCACCCATTTCTCCTTCCCTTCATATTCGAACTTGCGGAGGTCCGGGCACTCCCAGACGCTCCTGTGGGAACCGATACCCTCGCCGAAGCGGCTCAGCAGCCGCCAGTTCTTGAGGTCGGGCGAACCGTAGAACTCCACCTGCTGACGGGCGGAAATCGCCATCACCCACTGGCCGCCTATCCAGTAAACCTTCGGATCGCGGAAATCGCTCGTGGCGGGGTTGTCCGCCAGCACCGGGTTGCCGGAGTATTTGGTGAAAGTATATCCGTCGTCGGTAGAATATGCTATGCTCTGGCGCTCTCCCTTGCGGTCGGAAGTATAGATGGCCACCACCGCGTCCTTACCGAATCCGGCCGTATTGTCCTTGTCAACCACGGCGCTGCCGGAGAATATGGCCCCCAGCGGATCGGGATGAAGGACGTTGTCGTGCTGCTTCCAGTGGATGAGGTCCTTCGAAGTGGCGTGCCCCCAGGTCATGTTGCCCCAGAAAACCGAATAAGGGTTGTGCTGGAAATACATGTGCCAGACGCCGTCCCTGTAGAACAGGCCGTTGGGGTCGTTGTTCCAGCCGAAGAGCGGAGTGAAATGGTACACCATCCTCAGCGGCTCGTCGTAATCCATATCGATGGTGTCAGACAGCCTGAGGCCGCCATAGACAGGGTCGGTCTGCGAAACACCTGTCAGCCTGAGGGTGACTTCGCGGCCCTTGCAGGCAGACACGTCGACAGGAATCCAGTAATCGACTGCATCCTTTGCGAGAGTTACATCCTGGACATATTCGAAGACGCTCGCGCCGTCAGCCTCCAGATCCATCCTGGAAGCTTTGCCGGAGTAAGACGAAGGAATAAGGATGTATGTTTTCTTTGCTTTGAGGGTTGCGGCGTAATTGCCGTCGCCGTCAATACTCTCCTGGATGGCCGGGCCGCATGAGACTGCCGCCAGCATGAGGCACAGCAGGGGCATCAGATATCTGGACATAGTAATTAGTTTGGATTCAGACTATGAAGATATTGATTTTTGGCACAAAGTGCAAGAAGCTACCTCAGCCAGCTTTCGGGATTCTGCTTGTCGGTGCCTTTCCAGATCTGGAAATGCAGCACAGAAGAGCCGTCGGTCACGTCGAGAGTGCCGAGGCTGTCGCCTGCGTTTACTTTCTGCCCTGCTTTGACGGACACTTTACCGAGACGGCAGTAGAAGGTGTAGTAAGTTCCGTGCTGTACGAGGACGCACTGGCTGTATCCCGGCATCACGAGCACCTGCTTCACCGTTCCGTCGAAGACGCACTTGACGGTGGCGTTGCGGGCAGCGGTTATATCTACACCGTTGTTAGTGGGCAGCTGGATGTTCTTGTAGACAGGGTGATTGTGGTTGCCGAACTTGCCGGTGACAACTCCCTGGACAGGCCACGGCAGCTTACCCTTATTATCTTCGAAGCGGCCGGCCAGAGTGTAGTCTATAGTCTCTTCCTTCTGCTCCTTGACAGCCTTGGCCAGGATCCTTTCAATCTCCTTGTTGAGGGCGTCTACCTGCTTCTTCTTGGCCTGAAGGTCTTTAGTATACTGGGTCTTGCTCTTGTTGAGGCTGTTCACCAGCGTGCGGGACTTCTGCTCGTCGGCCTTCATGTTGTTGTATTCCCGCTGCCTCTGCTGCCTTGTCTCCGTGGCGACCACGACCAGAGAGTCCAGTCTCGCCTTCTCGGCCTGCAACTGGGCCTGGGTCTGAAGGATGTTGTCCGCCTGGGCGTTGGCAGATTCCGACAGATTGCCCAGATAGGCAAAGCGGCGGTAGCCCTGGCCGATGTTCTCGCTGCCCAGGATATACATGAACCAGACTTTGTTGTCGCGGTTCTTATAGGCGTTGTAGATAAGGTCGTTGTAGTAGGACTGGAGGGTGTCCAGATTGGCCTGGAGGGCGTTTATCTGGGCAGTGGCGCTGTTGATCTGGGTGCGGAGGGTGCGGATTTCGGCGTCAGCCTGGTCCACCAGCTTCTTGCGGTTGCTGACTTGTTTCTGGACAATGGTCAGCTGCTGCGTGCTTGCTTTCTGCCGGCTTATGATATCCTTGAGCTGGTTGTCGATGAAAGCGATTTCTTCTTCAAGCTTCTTCTTGGCTTCCCTCTGCGCCGAGACATCCTGCGCTCCGGCCTCCAGGACGGCGGCCGTGACGATCAGGAGGATAATGATTAGTCTCTTCACGCTATTCGTCGGTTCCCAGTGCTTTGGCTTGCTTGAAATATACATTGGCAAGGTCGTTCTCGCCGAGGGTCTGCAGGACGGTGGCGTAATGCTCGAGTATGGTCCCGTTCTCCTTGCCTCCGTAGAGCATGGCATGCTTGAACATGGCCTTCGCCTCAACGTCGCGTCCCACGAGGTGGAGCAGCCATGCGTATGTGTCCACGTATGTAGGGTTGTCGGGCTCCTGCTGGATGGTCTTGAGGCTCATCTGCATGGCTTTGCGTAGCGTGGCGTCCGGCCTCTTGCGGGGCTGGTCATAACCCTCTGTAAGGTAATAGGCGTAGTTATTGAGCACCGGCGCGTAGTCAGGGTCGATGCGCAGCGCCTTGTCGTAGCATTTATAGGCCTGTTTGGTATCTCCGAAGATGTGGTAGAGGTCGCCCATGGCGGTGTAGCAGTTCAGTGCCACGACGCTGTCCTTCGGGGCCAGGGCCAGCATGGTGCGGTAGTCCTCCATCGAACTTTCGTACTCCTTCAGCTGCCAGAATGCAATGCCGCGCAGCTGCAGGAAGTCGAGGGGCATGTCGAAGCGCTGGATGGCGACTGTGGCGTTGTTGATGACGTTGTCCCAGTCCTGCGAATAATAATATATGAGGCAGTGGTTGAATGCCGCTCCGGCGTCGTCGGGGTTCGCTTCCATCATAGTCTCATACACTTCAAGAGCCTTGTCGACCTGGCCGGTCTGGTAATAGTAGGCCGCCGTAAGGCCCGTGACGGTGCTGTCCGCAGGACTCGAGAGATACATCTCGGTCATCAGGGAGTCTATCTGCGGGGCGAACACCTGGACGAACTGGCCGCTGCCGAGCATGTCCTGCATGTATTCGACCTTGGTCTGCGGGGGCACCACGCTGCTCTTGAGGAAGTCTTTGATATTCTTGAAGTACATGTCGTACTTGCCCTGCGAACGATAGATGTGCGCAGCTCCGTAGGATGCCTCCACACAGTCGGGGTCCATAGCCAGGGCCTCTTCGTAGTAGTCCAGGGCTTCCTTCTCCTGATACATGCCTGCGTAGTAATCTGCCAGTATGCAGGCCAGCCGGGGCGAGCGGTAATCCTTATAATATTCCTGCAGGAAATCGAAGGCCTTCTTCTGCTCCCCGCTCTGCATGTAGATCTGCATGCGCGCCATCGCGAGAGCCTCGCTCTTGCCGTTCTGGGCCTCGATCACATCCAGAGCCTCCATGGCCTTGTCGCTGTCGCCGTTGGCCAGATACACGCTTACAATATCATAATAGAGGGAGGTCCTCCTCGGGTATTCCTTTATCAGCTCTTCGAACAGCTCGAGGGCCTTACCTGCGTCATCGTTGTTCATATAGTCGGAGGCAAGGGCGTACTTGTACCAGAAGTTGCCGGGATCGAGCTCGATAGCCCGTTTGAAATACGCTTCTTTCTCCAGGAAGTCTTCAGAAAGGAGGGCAAGATAATAATATGCAGCGTCATTGTCGGGCTCGGCCTTCACTACGTCCTTGAACAACCCGTAGGCATTCCGGCTGCGCGCATTATAGGCTTCCAGAGCGTTGAAATAAGCTTCGGACTGAGCGTTTGCAAGCACTCCTGACAGCAGGAAAAGGACGGCCGGAATTATCTTTCTGATGTACTTCATGTTACGAAAACGTCGATGCGCAAAATTACATAATCCGTCAAAAATTTACTATTGAATGCAGCATTTTGGACTAAATTTGCATCATTAATCCAGACGTCCTGTGAAGAGCACCCTTGATTCCCTCATAGAAGGATGTAAGAAACATGATCCGAAGGCCCAGAGGGGCCTTTATGATCTGTTGTCTCCCGCTATGCTGGCAGTGTGTCTCAGGTATATTAAAGACAAGGAAGCGGCGAAGGATACCCTGCAGGACGGATTTGTTACGTTGTTTGAAAAGATATCGACTTACAAAGGCGAAGGCGCTTTCGAAGGATGGGCGAGGAGGATATTCGTGAACACGGCGCTGATGCAGCTCCGACGCAACGATGCGCTGAAATTCTCCGACAACATAGAGGATTCCCAGGCGATGCAGATGACCCAGAGCAATACTCTGGAGAAGATAGGGGCGGACGAGATATTCAAGCTTGTAAGTTCGATGCCGGACGGTTTCCGTACGGTTTTCAACCTGTACGTAATAGAGGGCTATTCGCATGACGAGATAGCGAAGATGCTCTCGATAACGGAAGGAGGTTCACGCTCGCAGCTCAGCAGGGCGCGTGCGTGGCTACAAAGCAAGATAAAGGAGTAATAAACAATATGACTGATTCACAGTTCGATCAGATTATCAGGGAAAAGCTGCAAAGCTTCGAGCCGCTGAAGCTTTCATCATCGGGACTTGAGGAGTACAACCTTTGTCATTTCAAGTATTT
>JAFZVU010000040.1 GCA_017617655.1 Bacteroidales bacterium | reverse complement strand
GGGCTTCCAGATTCTCGAAGAAGCGGTCCTCGTTAGCCTGGTTCCAGTCGAGGACGTTGTCGTTGAACTTGACGAGAGCCACCAGCTTGCCGTCGCGTTCCATAACGAGAGACTCTTCCACGCCCTCCATGTCGTTGATGACGGTCTCGATCTCCTCCGGGTAGATGTTCTCGCCGGAAGGACCGAGGATTGTATTGTTCAGGCGCCCTTTGAGGAACAGATAGCCGTCTTTGTCGATTATGCCGACATCGTTCGTGTGGAACCAGCCCTGGTCGTCGAGCACCTGCATAGTGCGCTCAGGATCTTTGTAGTAGCCGAGCATCACATTGTCGCCGCGGCATACCACTTCGCCCTCTCCGGTGGCGGGATCGACATTGTCGAGGCGTATTTCGACTCCCCATGTAGCTATGCCGGCCGAGCCGACTTTCTTGCGTTTTTTCTCAATCACGTTGGTGACGAGAGGAGCGGTCTCGGTCAGGCCGTAACCTATCGCATAAGGGAACTTGCAATCCTTGAGGAACTGCTCCACGGTCGGGTCGAGTTTCGAGCCGCCGATGCCGAAGAAGCGCAGCTTGCCGCCGAAGGTCTTCTTCAGACGGCTTCCGATGAGCCAGTGCAGCAGGAACGGGAGTTTCTTGTTCATCCAGCTCAGCACGCGGCTGCCGTTGATGGTCGGCAGGATACTGCCCTTGTAGACCTTCTCGATTACCAGAGGCACTGAAAGGATGGTGGTCGGGCGCACTTTCTTTATGGCCGGCAGCAGGATCGACGGGGTCGGGGGCTTGGGCAGATAGTAGCAGCATGCGCCGACATAGAAACTGTACATCGTGCTGACGTTCATCTCGTATGCGTGGGCGATGGGCAGGATCGAAAGGAAGCGGTCCTTTGAGTTGCTGGGCTGAGCTTTGTAGGAAGCCCTCAGGTTGTGGCAGATGTTGCGGTGCGAGAGCATCACGCCCTTGGCGTTGCCGGTTGTGCCAGAAGTATATATGATGCAGGCCAGGTCGTCCGGCTGCGGGTCTTTGACCCAGCCGTCGCACTGGAATGCGTCGTTGTCTTTCTTTATGAATTCGAGGGTCTCGATGTCGATTACCAGCGTCATCTTGTCGAAGCACTCCTGGCTGAGCTTGTGACGCAGCCTCTGTGAGACGAAGACTACTTTACTTTCAGAGTGGTTCAGGATGTTGGTAACCTCGTTCTCCGAGCTGTCGGGCAGGATGGGGATGCACACGCGGCCGAAGGCTGTGGTCGCGAAGAATGCCAGAGTCCAGTTGGGCATGCTCTGCGACAGGATGGCCACCTTGTCGCCGCCGCTTATGCCGTAGCGCGACATGCGCTGGGACAGCTGGTCGCAGGCGTGGCGGAAGCTCTCGTAGGTATAGGCCTGAGTGCCGTCAACATACTGGTTGACAGGTTTGTTGGAGTATTTGGTAGTGGAATATTCGTATACGCGACGAAGCGTCGTATTGTTAATCTCGCGATAGCGGTTTCTCTTCTTGTACGGTGACTTCATGTGGTGCGGGTCATCAGTTTTAGCGGCCGCAAAGGTAAGACATCGCAGCCAAAAAAGAAAATCCGGGTCTGCAGACGGCTATTTGTGGTAAATCCAGTCCGGGTATGCGATGTTGTTCTCGCGGGAGGAAATGACGTTTGCCTGCCTTGAAACATAGGTGCCCGGCTTGACGGGAGATCGCTTCAGCGGTGACGGCAGGCAGGCGGCAATCAAGCAGGCCTGGCGGCGCGTGATTTCAGAGGCTGACTCGTTCCAGTACGCTTCGGCGGCGGCCTGGGCGCCGTATATGCCTTTACCCATCTCGGCTACGTTCAGATAGACTTCGAGGATACGCTGCTTTCCCCACATCCATTCTATCAGGAGGGTGAAATATGTCTCGAAACCCTTGCGGATGAAGTCGCGGCGGTGGGTGCAGAACACGTTCTTGGCGGTCTGCTGGGAGATGGAACTGCCGCCGCGCTGGGCCTTGCCGGCCTTCTTGTCCTCTATGGCCTGCTTTATAGCCTTGCGGTCGAAGCCGTCGTGGTCGAAGAATAGATTGTCCTCGGAGGCGATGACGGCCCGGGCCATCTCGGCGGAGATGTGCTCGTATGACACCCACTTGTAGTGCGTCTTGAAGTCCTTGTCGGAGCGGTACTCCATTGCGCGCTGCACCATCAGCGGGGTGGCCACCGGGGGAATCCATTTCAGCAGCAGCACCCACAGGAAGGTCAGGGCTATGAAGCCGAGAGGGATCCATAGCAGCACAAGTCTCAGGAATCTGCCTAAAATGTTCTTCTTTTTCGCCACAACGTATCCAGTTTGTGTGTAATTTTGTGGGCAAAGAAACACAAAAAATCTTGAAAATGACTGTACGTTTCAAATATGTGGCACTTTATGCCATCGCGCTGCTCTGCAGCCTGACTGCCTGCGCACAGGTGCAGGCCCCCGGCGACCTTCTTGACAAAGCTGCTTTCGACACTGAGATCGACGGCAAGCCGGTGTCTCTCTACACCATCACCAACGGCCGCATCACCGCTCAGGTAACCAATTATGCCGGCTACATCGTAGGTATCTACACTCCTGACAAGGACGGCAACTATGCCAACGTAGTCAGCCACAACGACAGCATCCAGTTATACACGAGAGGCTTCAGCCGCAACCCCCTCGGAGCTGCCCTCGGCCGCTATGCCAACCGCATCGGCAACGCTTCCTTCACCCTTGACGGAGTGAAGTACGAGCTGACGAAGAACAACGGCGCCCACACCCTCCATGGCGGTACCAAAGGTTTTGACCATACCGTATGGGATGTCGAGAAAGTTACTGACAATTCCGTAGTGATGAGCTGCGTGCTTCCTGACGGCACCGACGGTTTCCCCGGCACCCTGAAGACCACCCTCACATTCGCAATCACCAAAGACGACGGCGTGTCAATTTCTTATGAGGCCACTACTGACAAACCCACTGTCTGCAACCTGTCTCACCACGTATATTTCAACCTCGACGGCTGCCCGGCAGAGAATGTAAACGACCATGTGGTTTCCATCAATGCTGACCAGATTACTGAGGTTGACGCCAGCCTCATACCTACTGGAAAGCTTCTGCCGGTTGAAGGCACAGCCTACGACCTGCGCACCCCGACCCGTATCGGCGACCGCCAGTTCTCTATGCCGTTCGGCCGTTTCGTGCCCGGACAGCCCATGCCTGAAGTTCCTGAAGGAATGGTCCGCAGCTACGACAATAACTTCTGCCTGAATCACACCGCAGCCGGCAAACTCGAAGAAGTGGCTACTGTTTACTCTCCTGCCAGCGGCCGTTACATGGAAGTGTTCAACAACCAGCCCGGTCTGCAGCTATACACCGGTGGCCGCACAGCCCTTGCCCTGGAGTCGCAGCTCTACCCCGACTGCCCCAACCAGCCCGACTTCCCGTCATCAGTCCTCCGCCCCGGCGAGAAATACAAACACACTGTAGTCTACAAGTTCTCTACGAAATAGGCGCGCCGCGTGTTTCGCGCGCGCATTTTGCGCGTGATTTATAACCGACTGATTACCAGCAAATAACGCAAAGTCCTACCCTTCGTGTCGAGGGGTAGGACTTTGTTTATGCGCCCTATTATGAGCGCTTTACAAAACACACGCGAAATGAACACAATTTAGATTATTATTCCGTAACTTTAGGGGCGGAATCTGTCTTTATAATCATTATACTATGAAAAAACTTCTTTTCGGTGCACTCACTTGCCTCGTCGTACTCGGAGCTGTGATTGCATGCAAACAACTCGCAGGGCAGGCTCTTCAGCGTCCCGAGGGACCCTGCGACGTCTATGCGAAGGGCGGAGCTCCCTGCGTTGCCGCCCACAGTACCACCCGTGCGCTCTATGCTGCCTACAACGGCCCGCTTTACCAGATAATGCGTGCCTCTGACGGCAAGACCCGCGATATCGGCGTAGTGAAAGCTACTGCCAACGATCCCGGCGGATATGCCGACGCTGCAGCACAGGATGCCTTCTGTAAAGACACATACTGCTGGATCACAGTTCTCTATGACCAGTCAGGAACAGGCAACCACCTCTATCAGGCTCCTCGCGGAGGCTTCAGCGGCCCCGCAATGGGCGGTTACAACAACGTTCCGGTTGCCGACTGGGCTCCCATCAACGTAATGGGACACAAAGTTTACGGTATCTTCATCGCTCCCGGTATGGGTCTGCGTCTCGACGACCCTATCGGCACAGCTGTAGACGACCAGGCTGAAGGCCAGTACTGGGTAATCAGCGGTCACCACTACAACACAGGCTGCTGCTTCGACTATGGTAACGCAGAGACCGACAGCCGCGACGACGGAGACGGCACCATGGAGACCACCTACTTCGGCAACCAGCCGTCATGGTATCATGGCGAAGCTCCGGGTCCGTGGATCATGACCGACCAGGAGAACAATCTCGTAGGCTGCGTCAACGACGACCCTAACGACAAGTTCTGCGTAGGTCTTGACGCTATCACATGGCGTTTCGTTACCGCAATGGCCGACGGCGAGCCTCATCACTGGCGCTCTATGGGCGGTGACGCTCAGGAAGGAGCCCTCAAGATATACTACGACGGCGGCCGTATCCGCAACCCCCGCAACAGCTACGACCCGATGCGTAAGCAGGGCGCCATCCTGCTCGGTAACGGCGGTGACAACAGTAACGGTTCTTCAGGTACCTTCTACGAGGGTGCGATGACCGCAGCCGGCACCTTCCCCACCGAGGAACTGAACCAGGCCATCCAGGCCAACGTAGTTGCAGCCCGCTATCGCGTAGCCACCGTTGAAGTGTTCCCGTCTCTCAACGACGGCCGTCCTTCAAATGTACAGAGCTTCACTCCGGGCAGCACTGCAAATACAGTTGTCCGCTTCGTCAATACCACCGACGAACCAATTGACGGTCTGACCATCGCTCTCAATGTACCGAAAGGATGGAGCGCTAGCGCCGGCGGTGCAAAAGAGGTGAAAGTCAACTACCAGGTAGCCCCCGGCCAGACCGTTGTGGCAGAGTTTGACGTCACTTCCGGCAAGACCGCATACAACGGCGACGTCGAGGCTGTTGCAAGCTGGGACGGAGCCAAGGAGATCGCCCGTCTCAAAGTCCGCAACACCGAGCCCGTCAAGATCAACGAGTTCAGCATCAGCGACGGTTTCATCGAGCTCTACAACGCTTCTGACAAGGATGTCGACCTGTCCGGCTGGACAGTGCGCCACCACGCCGCCAACATCCCTTATTTCTCGGACATCAAAGTTCCGGCCGGCACCAAGCTCGCTCCCAAGGCTTACTACCTGCTCGGAATGGCTCCTTCAGGCCTCGCAGTCGACGCAGCCAAAGGCGCTGACGTAATCTACGTCCGCAGCGTGGAAGGCATCAAGGCCGGCGACGAGATTGTGATCGGCAATGAGAAACGCACTGTTAAGGCTGTGAACGCCCCGGCTCCCCAGGCCAATGACCCTATGGCTTCTCCGTTCCGCCGCATGGCAACTCCCGGCACTCCTACCACCGTATGGCAGCCGCTCCCCGGCGGACATGGTGTTGAATATCCTGCCGGCATGACCAGAATCCCCGTCACTTCTACTGCTTTCTTCAAGGTTGGCGACAAGATGGCCATCGGCTACGGCACGGACAAGCCCGCAGTTTCCAATTCTCTCGAGAAATATGAGGTTGTGACAGTTACCGCTGTCGGCAAGCCCGGCACCCAGGGCTATCTGTCAATGGATGCCAAACCCGGCGACACCAACATCAAGCTCTCATCTACCGAGAATATATCTGTTGGCGACAAGATCCGTCTTGACATCGCCAGCGTCGGCCACGGCATCGAGACTGTGACTGTAACGAAAGTCGGCACTCCTTCTGCCCGCAACACTCTGAACGGACCGCTCCGCCCCGATGAGGATCCCGGCACAGGTGTAGATATTGCAGAACCGCTCAAGTTCAACCACTCTTCCAACATGCCTTTCAGCGTAGAAGGAACCGGCATCAGCTTCGAGCCCGCAACTAAACACGCTCACTACAGCAACGAACCCGTCCTCGCTCTCTGCTACTCTGTAGAGCTTGACAAACCGCTTTCATCAGCTCATCCCATCAATGAGGCTGTAATCGCAGGTGTTGGCGGTTATCAGGGTTCTGTTCCCGCCGATCTCGTATTCGGAGGTCCCGCACTCAGCGACGCCGGCGGAAACATCACCCTGCGCGACGCACGCGGCAACATCGCCGACGCTCTTAACTTCGGTCTCGTAGTTGATCCCTGGCTTGCTGAAGGTTATCAGGCCGATGCAGGCGAAAATGCACCCGGCAACTTTGCTCCCACACCGACTGCAGCAGCACGCCGTGGTTTCGGCTTCGGAGCCCCTGCAGGCCCCACTCCGCAACCCGCTGCCATCAGCACGGGCCGCTGGCCGAATGGAGCCGACAACGATGACAACATGAAAGACTTCCGCACCCAGAGGTCATCTAACCTTGCGCTGGCTGCCGCTGCAGGTGCAACCAACATCAAGCTGTCTTCAGTGCAGGGTCTTCGCGAAGGTGCGCCTATCGTAGTAGGACGCGGCGCTGATGCAGAGGTTCTCACCATCACCAAGCTTGGCACCGCAGGCGCCACCACTCTCCAGAACTTCGTACTGCCCGGCGGCAAGTCTCTCACAGTAGCTTCAGCAATGGGCTTCGCTCCCGGCCAGGAAATCCTTGTCGGAGATGAAAGCGCCGTCGTTGCCGAAGTGGTTGTACCTCGCGGCTTCGGCTTCGGAAGAACTGCTGTCCCTATGGAGAGCAAGATTATCCTCAAGTCTCCCCTCCGCAAGCTTCACAAGGCTGCTGAGGACGTTACCGGCACCGGTGTTACCCTGTCTGCCCCGCTGAAGGCCAGCCACGCCGCCGGAGCTGCAGTGGCAACCGGCCAGCCTACCCCCGGCGCTGCCAACCAGTTCTAATCTGATGACAGCACAGCACAGGTTCAAAACCCTGATGCTGCCTTTGTGCGCAGCCTGCCTGCTGATTTCCGGATGGATGATATTTCACTCCCTCTCCGGCACACAGCTGGCAGGCTGTGGCGCAGGCAGCCCCTGCGACAGCGTGATGGGCAGCCGCTGGGCATGGACGCTCGGCGGAGTTCCCGTAAGCCTGCCGGCGGCGGTAGTATATCTGCTTCTTGGAATCTGTGTGCTTTTCCTCGGTGGTTCTTCCGCCGAATCAAAATCTCTGGACCGGACGTTATGGCGCCTGATGCCGCTGCTCGGAGGATGCATCGTGGGCGCCGCGCTCTGGTTCGCATGGCTGCAGGCGGGAGTGCTCCATGCATTTTGCAAATACTGCACGGCCCTGCACATCATAGGCTGCATAGCTGCAGTCATAGTCTTAATCTATGCCCGTAAGGCCGGCTTCCGGCCGCTTATCCCATTCGCAGCCGGGCTTGCCGCCGCGGCTCTCTTCGCCTTCGTCCAGTCCCGAACCTTGCCTGACGCAATATACGATTCCGGCAACACTTCCGCCGAGTTGCCGACATTCACTGCGGGGGAAGTGCCGACACTGGAAAGCGGCTCCTCTTCGCAGGCACGCGAAGACCTTACCCTGCTCTTCGATTTCCAGTGCAACCACTGCCGGCGCATGCACGCTTACCTTCCTGAGTTCATGAAACTCTCCGGCGGGCAGTACCGCATCTTCCTCTGCCCCGTGCCCCTCAGCAGCGCCTGCAACCCCTACATTCCCGACTCCGGCACAGACCGTTTCGCCGGCTCCTGCCAGCTCACCCGCTACGCCATGGCAGTGTGGTATGCCCGTCCGGAGGCGTATGAAGCCTATTGGGACAAGCTGCTCGGCAGCGGTGACGAGCGTGCCGTTATCGACATCTCGGCAGCAGAGAGTCAGGCCCGGGAACTGCTCGGCGACAGTTTCGAAGCCGCCCTGCGGAACAGCCGCATCGACTCCTATCTCCGCAAGGTCGAAGAGCTCTTCGGCCGCACCTCTACATCGTCAAAAAGCGGAGTGCCGCGCATCATCCACGGACAGCAGTGGATAGTGCCGGAAACAGACGACGCGGAGAGTCTGTTGCAACTGCTCCGCGCCGAATTCCAGAATTAATACTGTTCCTAATACTTGTGCTCAGTGTCTGAGATTTCCTCGGCAGTGATCTTCTTGCGGTCCATCTGGTGCCATGCATAGGCTATGTAGGCCACCACGAAGGGGATCAGCAGCGATACCCACGACATCACCTGCAGGGTGAAATAGCTCGAAGAGCTGTTGCGGATGGTGAGCGAGCTTTGAAGGTCGCTGAATGACGGATAGTAGGCGGTATTGTTGAATCCGGCCAGGAAGAATACGGCCATTACCACCAGAACAGTGCCTATGCCGCCGTACCAGATGCCGCAGCGGCTCTTGGTAAAGGCTCCCTTCCAGAGAGCCAGCAGCACCAGCACAACTCCGGCCAGAAGCATCACCAGCACGGCCGGCATGTCCAGCAGGTTCTGGAGATACTTGCCGTTCTCGAGAGACACGACGCCGTGCACATCTACTGCATAGCCCGGGCGGAAGAGAAGGAAGACAGTCCAGCCGAGGAAGCATATCAGGAACGGGACGATCGATAACTTGATAGTACGGCGCATCTGGGTCTGGATGTCGCTGTCGTCTATGTTGTTAATTACATACAGGGCGCCGAGAATGGCGGTCAGGAATACCAGCGTACAGCCCAGCACTACGGCATGAGGATGCGCCAACGCGTCAAGGCCGTGCCAGCCGCTGCCCCAGCTGCTTATGACGGGGGCCGACGGATCGGCGATAGCCAGCTTGTCAACCTTGAAATCGCTTCCGGTGAAGAAAGTGCCGACAGCAGTTCCCACCAGGAACGGAGCCAGAATGCCATTGATCTGCAGAGCGATGCGGAAGCCCTTTACTCCGAGAAGATTGCCCTTCTTGTTCTGAAACTCGTATGAGACTGCCTGGAAGACGAAGGTTATAAGAAGCAGCACCCAAACCCAGTAAGCGCCGCCGAAGCTGGTGCTGTAGAACAGCGGGAAGGATGCGAAGAATGCGCCTCCGAAGGTGACGAGAGTAGTGAAGGTAAGCTCCCACTTGCGACCCGTGGAGTTGAGAATCATCCGTTTCTGGACGTCAGAGAGAGCACGGTTGCCAAGATGCAGGTTGGCTCCCTGAACGAACATCAGAAACACGAGGAGCCCGCCCAGCAGGGAAATCAGGCACCACCAATAGTTTTGTAGGAATTCGTAGCTCATCTCTTATTCTTTTACAGGTTCGACGGTGTCGGGGCCTTTCTTGATGGCTCCGAGCATAATACGTATCTCAATGATAAGGAAAAGGGCGAACACGGCCAGGAACACGAAGAAGGTGGTCCTGACTGCACCTGCGCTCAGGTTCGAAATGGCCACGTTAACCGGTAGCAGGCCCTGTATGGTCCAGGGCTGACGGCCCACTTCGGCCACGATCCAGCCGCACTGCCCGCCTATGTAGACCAGCGGGATGCAGATTACGGCGGCCCAGAGCAGCCATTTCTTTCCCTCCAGCTTGTCTTTCCAGCCGAAGATAAGGCTGAGCAGCAGCACCAGGGCCACCAGCATTCCGATGCCTATCATGAAGCGGAAGGCCCAGAACACTATGCCTACCGGCGGAACCACATCCTCAGGCTTGGCCAGGTGACCGTAGCCCATGTACTGCACGTTCTCGTCAAGGATGGCGCGGACCTGGGCAGCCAGCTCGTCATCCTGGTCGCCTACCATACGATAGACTTCCAGAGCGTCCAGAGCCTTGCGGCCGCGCTCCATCTTTTCTGCTACTGAAGGAACTACGTTGCCATTATTGTCGGTGTAGCCTTTCAGGATGTCGTTGATGCCGGGCACATAGCCGTTGGCGTCGTGAGTGGCGAGGATAGAGAGCATCTTGGGAACCTTCACTCCCGGAACGATGGTGAAGGCCGCTCCACGGCCGCCGTCCTGCAGTCCTTCGGCTGCAGCCAGCTTCATCGGCTGGAACTCTGCGGCGTGGATGCCGGAAGAGTCGCCGGACAGCATCACAGCGGCACTACCTACCAGGCCTACTATGCCTCCGACTATCATGCTCTTGACAGCAAACTTCTTCTGCCGTCCTTTAAGAAGATACCAAGCGCTCACGCCCACCACGAAGATGCCGCCGGTAACCCAGCCGCTGGTGACGGAGTGGAAGAATTTGCTGACGGCAACGGGGTTGGTTACAACCTCCCAGAAAGCTGCAGCAGAAGCCATCTCGCTGCGGACGGTGTCGGGATTGAAAGTCGTGCCTACGGGATTCTGCATCCAGCCGTTGGCAACAAGGATCCAGTAGGCAGAGATAGTGGCACCGATGCCGGTGAGCCAGGTAGAAGCAAGATGGAACTTCGGCGACACTTTGTTCCATCCGAAGAACATAACGGCGAAGAAGGTAGCCTCCATGAAGAAGGCCAGGATGCCTTCGATGGCGAGCGGTGCTCCGAACATGTCACCGACGAACCATGAGTAGTTGCTCCAGTTGGTGCCGAACTCGAATTCGAGGATAAGGCCGGTGGCGATACCCACGGCGAAGTTCACGGCGAACAGTTTCATCCAGAACTGCGCCGTCTTTTTCCAGAACTCGTCTTTCTTGACGAGATAGAGGGTCTCCATCACAGCCATCACCAGCGCCAGACCGAGAGTCAGCGGCACGAACAGCCAGTGGTAGGCAGCCGTCATGGCAAATTGGATGCGAGACCAGAGAATTGCGTCCATATATCAGGGTTTTAGAAGATCCAGGGTGTCAACATGAGTGTCAGCGTGCTGGATGAGCCGCTCGCCGACGGCTTCGCTCTTCTGCTGCTCGGTCATACCGGCAAATGCCGGCTTGAAGAAGAACACGCGCAGCACAGCGAAGAGGATGAAAAGCTTGAGCAGGATGAGCCACACCAGCGGCCGGCCCCAGGTCATCTCCCTGAAGCTGTCGCGATAGAATCTCCACACAGAGGAGGCTGCGTTTGCTATTTTGCCCATCTTGCTGTCTGATTTCTCCTAAGATAGTAAAAAAAATGCAATTATCTGGAGCCGAGATATAGGAATACCATTCCGATGAGAACCAGCAGCAGGTCGAAGGCCTTGCTGCGGAGGTTCTTCTCGCGCAGGAACAGCGCCGCGAAGAGGAAGCTCACCACTACGCTCGAGCGCTTTATCATAGACACGATGCCCACCATGGCCTCCGGCTGTGCCAGCGCATAGAGGTATAGGAAATCTGCGATGACGAGGAAGATGCTGATCATGGGTATGGCGCCTCTCCACTGGAAGGGAGTGTCCTTGGCGCGAACCGGCAGCCATACGGCCAGCAGCACCACCAGCATTATGGCGCACTGATAGATATTGAACCAGACCAGTACGGTCATGCGGTCGAGGCCGACGCCGCCGTTCTCCACCGGAGCCATGAGGTAACGGTCGTAGAGGCCGGCAGTCGCTCCCAGCACGGCGGCGAGTACCAGCAGATACACCCACTTGTTGCTCTTGAAGTCGATGCCTTCTTTCTTGCCGCCTCTGCCCAGGAGATAGAACGAAAGGGCCGCGAAGAATACTCCTGTCCACTGATAAGCGTTAAGCCTCTCGCCGAACAGCAGCATGCCTCCCAGCAGCACGAGCACCGGGCGGGTAGCGTTCACGGGGCCGACTATCGACAGGGGCAGGTTCTTTATGGCATAGTAGCCGCTCGCCCATGACGACAGTACGATAAAACTCTTCAGGATGATGTACTTCTGCACCTCCCAGCCGCCTCCGGCCATATAGAACGCGGAGCCAGGGGCGAAGGTGCCCGTCTTGGAAAGCACGAGGAACGGAATCAGCAGCAGCGAGCAGAACAGCGTGTTGATGAACAGCACCGGCACCACCGCGTTCTCACGCAGCGACAGCTTCTTGAAAGAGTCGTAGAAGCCGTACAGCACGGCAGCTATAAATGCGAGACTGATCCACATATCCGGGCCGCAAATATAGCATAAAAACAAGAAGTGCCACCACAGGTAAATTAGTGCGAGCTGCTTTTAGATGCGACACTGCGGGTATATTCGCTGGGGGACATCCCATACAGGTTCTTGAAAGCCGTGGCAAAATAAGTTGCCGACGCGAAGCCCACAGCTTCGGCCAGTTCTGCTATGGAATGCTTGCCGGTCGACAGCATTTCCGCCGCTTTTTTCAACCGTATGTTCTTGATGAATTCGTTGGTGGTCATGTTTGTGAGTTCTTTTATCTTGCGATAAAGATGCACCCTGCTCAGACCCACTTCCATGGCTACTGTGTCAACTTTCAGCGCCGGGTTGCTCAACTGGTCGTTTATGACCTTCATTACACGCTCCAGAAGCTTGTCGTCAGGAGTCTTTATATCAACCTCCTTTATGTCTTTGGCTGTCACTTTAGGCTCTGAGTATGAGACCATAAGTCTGTTGCGGCTCTCAAGCAGGTTGGTGACGGTCTTCTTGAGCACGTCCATGCTGAACGGCTTGGTCAGATAAGCGTCAACGCCGACGTCCAAACCTTCGATACGGTCCTGTTCCTGTGTCTTCGCAGTGAGCAGTATCACTGGCAGGTGGGATATGTTAGGGTTATGCCGGATTTTCTTGCACAAGGTGAGTCCGTCCATGTTTGGCATGATAACGTCGCTGATTACCAGGTCAGGCTCTTTGCGAAGGATGTTTTCGTATGCATCCTTTCCGTCGACACATCCTATTATGTTATAGTCATTGCTGAGCTCATCGGTCAGGAACTGACGGATCTCATCATTGTCTTCGGCCAGAAGCAGAGTGTTCTTCCTGGGGTTTAGACAGATTTCATCCGGGTTTATGGCAGGCTGGGTCGCGGGAACTGTCTGAAGTGTATCATCCAGGGGGAGGAGCACGCAGAACAAACTGCCGGGGCCGTCGGTATTATTCGCAGCTGTTATGGTGCCATGATGGAGGTCAACAATCGTCTTGGCCAGATTCATTCCTATACCCGTGCCGGAGACGGACGTGTCTCCCCGATAGAATCGTTCGAAGACATTTTTGAGAGTATTCTTGGACATTCCGGTGCCAGAGTCCTTGACTTCAAGGAATGCTTGAGAATCCCTGATGCCGACCCTCACATCTATAGAACCGCCGGACGGCGTGAACTTCAGCGCGTTTGACAACAGGTTTACAAGGACTTTATCGAAATAGCTTCGATCGATCTGTACGATGGGTCCTTCAGGGCCTTTTTCAGGGAACGACAGAGCAATCCCTTTAAGACTGGCCTGTTCCATGAACAACGAGCATATAGAAGCAGCGAAATCTACCAGATTGACTTCTGAGAGAGTCAATTGTATCTGACCAATGTCAGCCTTGCGCAGGTCGAGCATCTGGTCTACTACCTGAAGAATCTTCTGGGCGTTGCGGTCCATCACGGCATAGTATCGCTGCCTGTCGGAGTCAGGATCAGTGTCAATGAGTTGATGCAGAGGAGCCATCACCAGAGTCATGGGGGAGCGGATCTCATGGGACATGCTGATCAGGAACTGGACTTTCTCCTCATTCATCATCTGCTTTTGTTTCTGGCGTGAGATTTCTTGCTGGTCTCGCAAGCGCTGGACCAGCATCCTTGCAATTATGGCCAGCACCAGAAGTGTAAGAAGGAAGTAGATACTCTTGGCAACCGTAGAGCCCCACCAGGGACGCCGTACCAGAATAGACACTGACACTGGATCGGACTCTACATCATCATCGACAACCTTGACTGCAAATGAGTAACGTCCGGCAAGCATATCACTGAGAGTGACGCTGTTCTGTCCCTGTGGCAGCAGCGTCCAATTGTGCTTGTCAGTAGAATAGAAGAACTGTAGGCCGGCGGGAGCGTCAAATTCCGCAGTAGTGAAATATACCGTGCAGTTATTCTCGTCATATCTCAGTGTGTAGTTTAAATCATCAGTGAGAGGGCGGTCTACGCCGACAGACTGGAACCCTATTATTTTGGGAGTCCATTTGCGGGCTGGTTTGATCGTCCAGCCTGAATCGAAATATACTATGCCTTCATTGCCGCCAAAGAACAAATATCCTTCAGGAGACAGAGCAGCTGTGTTCAAATTGTATTCGTGAATAAGAGTGCCGTCAGAGGCATAGTATCGATCGAAATGATCAGCTTGTCTGTCGAAATAAGCCAGTCCGGAGTTTGTGCTGATCCAAATATGGCCGGGAGAAACAGAGCGGACAGCAGTGATATTGTTGTCCGGCAGGCCGTCATGGGTCGTATATATACGCTGGTCCCCGGTAGCCGTATTGATTACTGCAAGGCCGTCAGCCATTCCTGCATAAAGGACATCCCCGTCATGGTGCAAAGTGTACACGATGTGGCCTTCCAGCAAGGTGCGTAACAGAGAAATGTCATCGGTGCGGATGTCTAGCACATACAAACCTGAGAAAGTCGCCACATATAACAGGCCGTCAGGACGCGCCAGCACATCGTTCTGCCACTGGTTCAGAGTGAAGTTTCTGGTAATGTCAAGAACATTAAATCTGCCTGTGGACATGTCAAAATAATACAGGCCTGTGCCCATAGTTGCCATCCACAGGCGTTTCTGGCTGTCTTCGTCAATTGAATAGATACTGTGCCCGGAGTTGGGGAAAGAAGAGAATGCAGTGCTTCTCTGAAATCTTCGTGTTGCAGGATCTAAGCGCCATACTCCTTTCGTGTATGTTCCGAACCATATTTTGCCTGAAGAGTCTTCATGAAGACTGAAAATATTCAGCGGCATGCCGTCTGAAATACTGTAGTGATGCACAGGATGCCCTCCAGAGTCAAGAACATATATGCCGTCGTTGTCAGTTCCTATCCAGAGCTGGCCTTTACTGTCAAACAGAAGTGATGAAACCGCTCCTTTGCCAATGATGTCGGCATCGGCACATTCAGCCCTAAGATAATGGAATGGATTCGGGTCTTTAGGCACCATGATAACTCCTTTCCCATAGACACCTATCCATAGGTTGCCGTCGGAATCTTCCAGAAACGCATGAAGTTTGAGAGAAGAAGAGGGCACCTTTATATTATCTATCACATAAGGGGAAATCTCTCCGCTGTCAGGATCCAGCATAAAACATCCGTTACCGTCTGTTCCCAACATTATCTTTCCATTGCTCATATACTGCAAGGTATTCGACCATGATCCTTGAAGCAGTCTGGAATCGTAACGTGTCAGTTGGAAATTGTCGATATCGATAGACATTACATCTCCGCTGTTGTTGGCCAGATATAGCTTGCGGCCGGGGCCGGGAATCATTGACAAAGTTGTGCCCCCGAACATGTTCTGAGGAAAATGAGAAACCTTGCCACCCTCCTGGATGCAGTACAGCCCGAAATTATATCTTGCAATCCAGAGGTTGCCGGCGGAATCTTCACATATATATCCTTCCAAATTATCTTCAGAGAACTCCTTGAAGACCAGATAAGGGTGGCCCCCTTCAGGAAACATGATCTGCATGACTCTGCTGCCTGAAGCCCACACCTCTCCATTTGCGCGCTGGATTATGGCATCGATATTCTGTCTGTAAGGAACTCCTTCGGCAGTGGCGAGAGGAACGCTGAAACTGTTGGTAGTCCAGTCGTAGATCTGAACTCCTTGCTGCGTACCCACTATCAGATGGCCGTCAGAGTCCTGAAGGATGGCGTTTACCAGATTGCTGGTAAGGGAGCAGCTGTCCAGCGGGTCATAACGGAAAGTTTTTACAAGGACACCGTTATATTCGTTCAAACCGTTGCGGGTGCCGATCCATATATTGCCGTTTTTGTCCTGACACAGACAATGGACCAGACTGCTGGACAATCCGTCGGAGGTGGTGATTTTCCTGTTGACTTGAGCTAGTGACAGTTGGAATGCAGTCAGTGCAAGAAGAACTGTTAAAGCTAATCGTTTCATCTACACAAATGTTACATTAACAAATTTAATGAAAAATGTAACGCGGTGTATATGATTTTTAAAGAAAAATGTAACGATTTTTTACAATCCCTTTCAAATGTTTGACATTATTCCATGCTGTTGGGGGCACCAGGGGTGGGGGCAGTGTCCTGGCGGAAGTCCGTGCAGAGCTGGTCGCTGTCGGCGCCGTCCGGCCAGCGCATTATGGCTACCGGCGGCTGGGGCATGTCAGGGTTTCGCATGAGCATGAAGGGCGAAGCTCCCCTGGGCACTACGGCGATACAGCCGCCGCCTTTCTGGTCGCCCTCGAGGGTGGCCAGGTCAGGACTGGCGATGGTGCCGTTGCCGCTGGAGTTGCTCTGCTGCGAGCCGTATACGACTGCATCTATGACAGTCTCTGTGGCAGGGTCGAGCAGGGCGACTGAGCCGGCAGTTGCAGAGAGGGTGTAGCGGAACTCAAGAGCATTGTCGGGCTTGCCGGTGGCATAAAGTCCCTGAGGGTCGCTACCGAGCGGCTGCAGGGCTTCGCCGCTCTGATGTGCAAAGCGGGTGGCGGGGCTGAAGCTGATGCCGCTGCCGGGGCATGAAACGTCAACGCCGACAGCATGGTCTGCCTTCAGCGGGGCATCCAGCTCCACTACGCCCAGTTCGCGGGGCATCTCGGGACCTCCGAAGCGGCGGACATAACGCTCGACGCTCTTGATTACGGTCTTGACCTTTACAATCTCAATGCGGTCGCCGGTATCTACAGTCAGCTCGGAGCCGGCTTCCAGATTGGCGGATTCTTCAAGATAGAGCTGGGTGTCGCCTTTGGCAGCGGCCTGAGCGAGGTTGGTCTGGGTGGCTGATTTGCCCACGCGGGTTACGGTCACTACCTCGTAGTCTCCTCCCAGGTCGATGCCCATCTTCTGGCCGACGGCGAAGTTTGCAACGTCAGTGACGGGGAGAGTCTCGATTCCTTTGGGGAATGTGAGTACAGGACCGGTGGAAACAGGGATGAAGATGGTGGTAGGGGCAGTGAGGACGGCGTCTTCGGCTTGCTCCAGCAGCAGGAAGTCACCGGGGGCTACGACAGTTCCCTTCGGGATGATGAGGCTGCGTACTTGTTCCTGGCCACTGCGTCGTACAAGCAGCTCAAGGCCTGACAGGTCGGCTGCTCCGGCACCGGCGTTATAAAGTTCTATGAAAGGCTTGGTCTCCTTGCCGGAAATCGCAACTTCATTGATCTTTATGGCTTCGGCGCTGCGGATGCGGCTGCTTACAGAAGCCTTGCCGCCTTTCCAGCTGGCGAAGAAATATACTTCTCCGGATGAACGTCCTTTCTTCGGTGAAGCCAGAGTGTACATTGCGCTGAAGCTCTCTCCGGGAGCTATCTCGGCAGGCAGGCTGCCGCCGCCGCTGAGTTTCCAGCCCTTGGGAAGGGACGATTTGACGCTAAGTCCTGCGACGGGCTTGTCTGTAGTGTTGGTGAAGAATACGCCAACCTGAGCTTCGCTGCCGGGGGTGAATGATGTGATGCGGGAGATGCGAAGAGGATATTCGCGGTAGCCGGCTGTAGCGATGTCTTTCTGCACGGCCGCAATGCTTTCCTCAGAAGGGTAGCCGACAGTCATGACGCCCTCGAAGAAGGTGCCTGCCGAGCCGTTGCCGTTGTCACCGCCGTTGCCAAGCAGCATGCCGCCTTTCTTGTGCATGGGGTAGTAGGCATCGCTGCCTTCAACGCTGTGCGGGCGGGGACCGCTGTAGAAAGTGGTAAGAGTCTCGCTGCTTGCGTCAGCGCCGCGGAGGTCCCACCGGTTTCCGCCGCCACCGTTCACGAATACAGAAACGAAGGGCCAGTCAGTGATCGACGGCACGTCGTTCTGCTTGGCGCCGTAGCCTGAGAAGAGGCCGGCCTCCATGTCAGACATGATCCACGGGCCTTCGCCGTTGCCGCGGCCCCATGCTGTAGAGGTGCCGTAGTATGTGGTCTCCATTGTGCCGGTGCCGACAGCACGGCCGTTGGTAGATGAGTTGCCGTAGTCGAAGCAGCAGCCGCTGTCGAAGTGCATTCCGTCGATTACGTAGTAGATGCCTTCCGGCTCGTCGTCGATTGCAAGGCCGCGGGCGTTGTTGCAGCGGTAGCCCATGCCTGGCATGATGTAAGCGCCGTATACTTTATGGCCGCGCAGCAGGGCAGGGGCCATGTCTGCGATGGAACTGGTGTTGAAGCCGCCCATGTCAGGACCTACGAAGGTTCCAGGAGGAGCCGGCAGCAGGTCGTTGCCAAGGCCGGACTGGTCGTATATTACTGAGATGTAGCAAAGGGTCTCGGAGCAGAAAGCGTCCTGTGCCGCAGCATCGGCGATGCCGTCAGCTCCTGCAAAGATGTCCTTTTTAGCCCCGTCACTGGCGCGTACCACCTGGTAGAGCGGGCCGTCGTATTGCGAGTCGAGGATTCGGGTGGTGCTGTGGGCAGTGACGCAAGGCGTGCCGCCCTGGCGGTAGATGTCGCAGGGACCCTCGGGACGCTGTGCGTTCGATCCCAGCTGCTTGCATGCAATCACGGAGGCGATTATCACCAGACCGGCGATTGCACCGAAAAGTATCTTCTTCATTCGTTATATTATTTTTTCGGTGTAAGAGTGATGATTCCGATTGAGTTCTCGGGCATTGTGAATGTGAAAGACTTGGTCACTGTGCCGAGGTCTTTGGTGTGGGGAACCACCTGCTCGGTGTATTTGATGCGGCGGCCGAAGCGGGATGCCATGCTAACAAGAGCGGGCCTTTCGCCGGTTGCGGGACGTCCGAATGAAGGCGGAGTAGCGAAGTCGGGATGGCTTGAGTAGTAGTTCTGGTCTCCCTGGTTCTTCACAGAAGTATCGTGCGACGAAACGAATTCCACAGACACTTCGTATGCATCGCTGCTGCCTGTATTTACCGTAACAAGCTTGTCAACGGCCTCTGCATTGACGAATTTGATATAAATCTTGCCAGTCTTGCTGTCGATGGTGGGAGAAGTGTATACGTTCTTGTCGGCTGTCTTGCCGTCCATAACGTCAGTCATCTTGAAGGCGCGGTCGCCGGCCTGCGAGAACAGCTGCTGGTACCAGTAGTTGGTGGAGCGCCACATGCCGCGGTTGTCGAACCAGATGAGGTTGGAATTCCACTTGTTGTAACCCTTCTTGCAGAACAGCGGGGCGTAGGCGGCCATAACAACCATGTCTGAGTTGCGTTCAAGGCTGGTCCAGTATGCAGCCTCGGCCATGGCAGATGAATAGGCATTGTTGTCGCGGCTGTTGGCAAACTCGCCCACGAACACGCGGGTGGGCTTGCTGCGGTCGTATTTCTTGCCTTCAGCTCCACGCACCTTGCCGGGAAGGTAGCGGTCGCGGTTGGTGTAGAACCAGTCGTCACTCTTGTAATAATGCTCGTCGACAACAGTGTCGGGATATTTGGCGTCGATGATGGCCATGTTGGTGTCGAACTCCTTGCCGGAATCTGCGGCGCCTGCAGTGGAAACAATGATAATCTCAGGATATTTCTCCTTGATGGCCTTGTACATTATGTCGAAGCGCTCCCAGAACTCAGGACCCTGGTTCTCGTTGCCGATGCCGAGGTATTTGAGGTTGAAGGGCTCCGGGTGGCCGAGCTGTGCGCGGATGGCGCCCCAGCCGGTGTCGGTGCCGCCGTTGCAGAACTCGATGAAGTCGAGAGCATCCTTGACGAAGATGCTGTAGAAGCGGTCGCGGTCTTCCTGGGTCTCAAGAGGGGCGATATACTGGTGGCCTGCGAACTGGCAGGTGACGCCGTTGTTCAGAACTGGCAGGGGAGTGGCTCCGAGGCCTTCCGCCATCAGCAGATACTCATAGAAGCCGATGTACTGGGACGTCCAGTAAGCCCAATGGTTGCGGAAGCCCACCCGCTCTTCGCGCGGGCCGATGGAATTCTTCCAGAACACCTGTCCGAAATAGTTGGTTCCCTCGGAGGCGCAGCCGCCCGGGAAACGCATAAAGGTGGGATGCAGGTCTTCCAGCGCCTCCAGGAGGTCCTTGCGGAAGGGACCGTATTTGCCGTCTTTCCACAATTCGGACGCTTCCGGGACCAGAGTCACGAAGTCGAGCCAGAAGGTGCCCTTCGCATCGGCGACGATGGCCAGCCGGCAGTCGACCGAGCGCTCGGCCTTCAGCGTGCCGGTGTATTTCGTCCAGTTCTTGCCCGGACGGGAAACGGAAACCACGTTGGAATTGATATTCCCCTCGGAATCCTCGAGATAAACGGAAATGGTCCCCCTGTATTTGTTGGCCTGCAAATAAAAGCCCAGGTCATAATTCACGCCTTCCTTGACAGG
The DNA here is from genome assembly GCA_017617655.1 of Bacteroidales bacterium. GTDB lineage: Bacteria > Bacteroidota > Bacteroidia > Bacteroidales > UBA932 > Equibacterium. Next base: position 953 of record JAFZVU010000040.1, on the reverse strand, counting down.
GATGGAGGCGGTCTGCGTGTTGTTGGAATACAGTTGTCCGGGACCGCGCTTGTATTCGGAAATGCCGTATCCGTTCGCGGCGATGCCAAAACCTTCGCCCGGATTGTCGATGTCGAAACGGACACTGTACTGGGTGTACCGGAGTTCGTCGTCGTATTTGTCGTTCGGATCGAAGTCGTACCAGCGCTTGAGGTCTTTGACCAGCGGCTTGTCGGCTACGGCCCTGGCCGTGCCCACGGCGCCTTCCTTCCGGATGACCGTCCAGCCGAAGAAGACGGTGTCACACTGCGAGAATTCATTGTTCCCGGGTGCGTCCGGGACGTTATAAGCCTGGAAAGAATTGTTCTGGATGAGCTGCGCGCAGATACCACCATCGACACTCTGGTTGATGTCCTCGAAGAAAATGCCCGAGAGCGTGGGACTGATGGAGATTCCGAGTTTGTCCGGCTGGAGGGAGAGCGTGCGGCGCTCCACGTCCTTGAATCCTTGCAGCTGAAGCATCTTGTCCGCCATGCGGTAGCCCATCAGGCGCATGCCTTCGGTATTGAAGTGGAACTGGTCGCCCGTACTTTCGCAGCCGAGGGCGGAGATGACATAACCATTGGGCATCACCTCCGGCAGATGCGACAGCACCACATCATTAAAAGCGGAGCAGATGCCATCCTGCTCGGCATATTTCAACTCGCCGGCCAGCAACGGAATAGCATCCGGATCCAGCCCGAGGTCGGCGCAGAGGTCGTCATGGATCTTCTTTACGCGGCCAGGCCAGGCGGCATCGTCCGGATTGGATTCGCCCTGATGAAGGAGCATGCCCTTGATGACGCCATATTTCTGCGCTTCGCGCGCGGTCTCCATCAGGCGCTGGTAGGGATTCATCCCATATTCTTTCGCCATGTTCACGAGCCAGCCACGCGAGGGATCCGCGGCCTCCATCGCCAGGTACTCCGCGCAGG
>JAFZVU010000039.1 GCA_017617655.1 Bacteroidales bacterium | reverse complement strand
CGGCAGCGTGGCAGCCTTTGCGGGCGAGGCGGATCCATCGGCGCCGGCAGCCGTAGCCAGCCGAATCCTCGCCGCATCCTGAGCGAACGCCGCGGTATCCAGCGCCTCCACGATGCGCCGGGCCACCTCCTGGTCCGTCAGGAAGTGCTGTCCCAAATATTTCTTCGCGCGTACCTGCATATTCGTTCAAAATCGTCGTCCGTCCACAAAACCGGCCTTATTTGTGGACAGAGTGGTCAAATATCGTCGTCCGTCCACAAAACCGGCCCTATTTGTGGACAGAGTGGTCAAAAATCGTCGTCCGTCCACAAAACCGGCCCTATTTGTGGACAGAGCGGTCAAAAATCGTCGTCCGTCCACAAAACCGGCCCTATTTGTGGACAGAGTGGTCAAATATCGTCGTCCGTCCACAAAACCGGCCCTATTTGTGGACAGAGCGGTTCAAAATCGTCGTCTGGCCCCGGAAACCGCCCTTTCGCGGGCCAAACGGGTTCCGAGCAAGCATCTGGCCCCGGAAACCGCCCTTAGCGGGGCCGGAACCGTCGGCGAACCGCATCTGGCCCCGGAAACCGCCCTTTCGCGGGCCAAACGGGTTCCGAGCAAGCGTCTGGCCCCGGAAACTGCCCTTTCGCGGGCCGGCCGCAACGTTGCTATCCGTAAAGATACGCTTTTTCTCCGTTTTTCTGTATCTTTGTCTGAAATGGCAGCTTCCAAAACCAACTTGTCGCCGCTGATGCAGCAGTATTATCAGATCAAGGCCCAGCACCCTGACTGCATAATGTTTTTCCGCGTCGGCGACTTCTACGAGACCTTCGGCGAGGACGCCGTCATAACCAGCAAAGTGCTCGGCCTGGTGCTCACCCGCAAAGCCAGCGGCGGCGGTGCGTTCACCGAACTGGCCGGAGTGCCCCACCACGCCATCGACGTCTATCTGCCGAAGATGGTGAAGGCGGGATACAAGGTGGCCGTCTGTGACCAGCTGGAGGACCCGAAACTCACCAAGACCCTCGTAAAGCGCGGCATCACGGAACTCGTGACCCCCGGCGTCAGCTTCAACGACGGGCTGCTCACCGGCGCCGAGAACAACTGGCTGGCAGCCTGCTTCTTCGAGCAGCACAAGGCCGGAGTGGCCTTCCTGGACATCTCCACCGGCACCTTCAAGGTGGCCGAGGGGGACCGCCAGTACGTAGACATCCTCATTTCTGACTTCGCCCCGAAGGAAGTGCTGCTGCAGCACGACATAATCCGCAATCCGGACAGCGAATTCGCGCCGCTGGTGGAGCACATCCGCCACAGCCATGCCTGCATAACGCCTATGCAGGAGTGGGCCTTCAGCTATTCCAGCGCAAGAGCCCGCCTATTAAACCAGTTCAAGACCACCAACCTCAAGGGCTTCGGCATAGAGGAGCTGCAGTTCGCCACCGTGGCTGCGTCGGCCATCCTGTCTTACCTGGAGATGACCGAACACACCTCGCTGGACCACATCCGCAGCATCTCCCGCATCGACCGCGACGACTTCGTATGGATCGACCGTTTCACCTTCCGCAATCTGGAAATCTTCGCTCCGCTGGTGCAGGAGGGCACTTCGCTGCTGAATGTGATGGACCGCTGCTGCTGCCCGATGGGCTCCCGCCTGCTGAGGGAATGGATCGCAATGCCGCTGAAAGATACGGCCGCGATAGCCCGCAGGCAGGACGTGGTGGAGAGCCTGCACGACAACCCCGACATCCTGTCCGCCGTCCGCAGCGCCATCGCCGATGTGGGAGACCTCGAAAGGATGATTTCCAAAGCCGCCGTAGGCCGCATCAGCCCCCGGGAAGTGCTCGCCCTGGCCAACGGACTGCGCCGCATCGCCGAAATCGTGGGCCTCACCTCGCAGCTTGAGAAGGTGGCCGCCCTCAGCTCCGGGATGGACGGCTGCAGCGCCCTCTGCGACCTGATAGAACACACCGTCACACCGCAGGCCGCAGCCCAGCTCGGCAAGGGCGACGTTATAGCAGAAGGGGTGGACGAAGAGCTGGACAACTACCGCAACACGCTGTCTCACAGCAAGGAGATACTTCTGGACATCCAGGCCACTGAGCGCGAACGCACCGGCATCAGCAGCCTCAAGATAAGCTACAACAACGTCTTCGGATATTACCTCGAAGTGCGCAACACCCACGCCGACAAAGTGCCGGAGGACTGGATCCGCAAGCAGACCCTGGTCAATGCGGAGCGCTACATCACTCCGCAGCTGAAGGAGTACGAGCAGACCATAATGGGGGCCGAGGAGCGCATCCTGGCCATCGAGAGCCGCATCTTCGGCGAACTGGTGGCGGCAATCCAGCAGAATGTGGCCGCTATCCAGCGCGACTCACAGCTCGTGGCCCAGATCGACTGCCTCGCAAGCTTCGCCTTCCAGGCCGCCGAGAACGGCTACTGCCGCCCGACAGTGGACGACAGCCTCGACATTGACATCAAGGCCGGCCGCCATCCCGTCATAGAGACCATGATGGAGCCGGGCAGCGAATATGTGGCCAACGACCTCTACATGAGCAACAACGACCGGCAGATCATAATCCTCACCGGCCCTAACATGTCCGGAAAGTCGGCCCTGCTGCGCCAGACCGCGCTGATAATGCTGATGGCCCAGGTCGGCAGCTTCGTGCCGGCCGCCAGCGCACGGCTGGGCTTCATCGACAAGCTGTTCACCCGCGTCGGAGCCTCCGACAACATCTCCCGGGGAGAATCGACCTTCATGGTGGAGATGAGCGAGACGGCCACCATCCTCAACAATCTGTCGCAGCGCTCGCTGGTGCTGCTTGACGAGATCGGCCGCGGCACGAGCACCTATGACGGCATGTCCATAGCATGGGCCATAGTCAGCTACCTCCACGAGTTCCCGGGCGCGCCGAAGACCCTCTTCGCGACGCACTATCATGAACTGAACGAGCTCGAGAACATTTATGAAAGGGTGCAGGACTTCCACATCGCAACGCGCGAGGCGGCCGGGCAGGTAATCTTCCTGCGTAAGCTCACCCCGGGCGGAGTGGCCTCCAGCTTCGGTATCCATGTGGCCCGTATGGCCGGAGTGCCCGCACAGGTGGTGGCGGCGGCGGAAAAGAAGCTCCGCACGCTGGAAAACGAGGAGAAGAGGCAGGCGGCCGCAGGCAGCTACGGAAGCGGCGAGGGAGCCGGGAACGGCAGCGCCTCAGGCGGGACCCTTCTGGAAGAACCGGCCGCAGCGCCCATACAATTATCGCTATATCAACTCGATGACCCGCTGCTGGCCGAAATCCGGGACATACTCGAGAAACTCGACCTCAACAGCATGTCACCCCTCGACGCGTTCGACACGATACGCGCAGTGAAGGCCAAACTGGGTGGCGGGAAATAATGTAATCTAGACTAATTCCAGGGCGATGCGGGCCATGTGCATGAAGCCGCTCTGGCGCTCTTCGACGGGGATTTCCTCGCCTGTGAGGATATTGTTGGAAATGGTGCAGATGCAGAGGGCTTTCTTGCCGCACATCTGGGCGTTGAGGTAGAGTGCGGCCCCTTCCATCTCGATGCCGAGCAGCCCGAGACGGGTGCAGATGTCCACCTCGTCGATGTTGGAGTAGTACGTGTCGCTGCTCAGTATGTCGCCCACATGGTAGTTGAAGCCTCCGGCCTCGGCGACGGCCACAGCCCTGGCGCATATCTCCTCATCGGCGGCGATGTAGCCGGGCGCATTTCCGTTCAAGGTATAGAAGTTCAGGAAATTGGTGTTGGAATACGCCCTCTTTCCGATTACGATGCTGCGCGGCGGAACGTCTTCGCGGACACCTCCCATGGTTCCCACGCGGATGATCTGGTCCACATCATAGAACTTGAAGAGCTCGTACGAATAGATGCCGATCGACGGATGTCCCATGCCGCTGGCCATGACGGTGACAGGTTTGCCTTTATAAGTGCCGGTGTATCCCTGCACCCCGCGGATATTGTTCACAAGGACGGGGTTTTCGAGGAAGATGTCGGTGATGGCTTTGCTGCGGATGGGGTCTCCGGGCATTAACACTGTCTTGGCTATCTGGTCTTGAGTGGCGGCTATGTGCGGGGTAGGTATCATGGCTTTAATGTTTTTATTCGGTTTTGCACGCGAACGTCTCCGTTCTACGTCTGTAATGTTCTGTGGCGCTGGCGCAGCATGGCGGACACGCGGCGCTCGGATGGCTACTGTTTTATATGGACATCCACCTGCGGGAACGGGAAGGCGATGCCGCGGGCGGGCAACTCGGTGTAGATCTTCTGGTTGATGTCGAAGAAGACCGGCCAGTAGTTTTCGGTTTTCACCCAGGCCCTGGCTACGAATTCGATGCTGCTGTCCTTCATGGACAACAGACCTGCGAACGGCCCCTCCACTCCGGAAGCATCGGCGGGCAGTATTCTGTCATCTGCCTTCATCAACCTCACCAACTCTTCCTTCACCTTTTCTCCGTCGCTGCCGTAGGGCACATTGACGCTCCACTCCACGCGGCGGTACGGCTGTGCGGAGAAGTTGGTGATGTTGCCGTTCGACAGGGCGCCGTTGGGGATTATGACTGTCTTGTTGTCGCGGGTGAGTATGGTGGTGGTGATTATGTTCATCGAAGTGACGATGCCCGTGGTGCCCTGCGCCTCTATGAAGTCACCGGCCTTGAAGGGCTTGAACACCAGAAGGATGATGCCGCCGGCGAAGTTCTGCACAGTGCCGCTGAGGGACATGCCGATGGCCATGCCGCCGGCTGCCAGGAGGGCTGCGATGCTGGTGGTGTTGATGCCGAGGGCTCCGATGCAGATAACTACAAGGATGGCCCAGAGGATGATGGCCACCAGACTTTCGGTGAATGTAAGGACGGTGCGGTCCGGATATTTGCGCTTCATCATGCGCTTGTGCACGACCTTGCGCACCCTCTTGATGACCCATGCGCCTATGATGAATATGGCGAAGGCCGCAAGCAGCTTCAGCCCGAAATGGACGGCGGAATCGGTGAGGGTATGGAGGATCTCGTCGGGAGTCTTGCCGTCAAGGGCCAGCCTGGCTTCTTCGGCATCGGCCACCAGAGAGTCAGCGACCGCCTGGGCGATGGCTGCATCCTGCAAAAAAGTGAGATTTAGAATTGTCATGATGTACAAAAATAGACATTTTTAACGGTATCTTTTCATAACTTTACGCACGAAACGAAACAAAATCCATCTAATACTATGCATATCAGAAAATTGCTCGTGGCGACCCTGGCCATCCTGATGGCCGCATCGACTGCCGATGCGCAGAGGGCCCGCAATCCCGAATTTGAAGCAGCTCTCGTCGAAAACCCTTTCCGCGCCGGTATCAACACCGACCCTTACGAGGGCGGCCCGTATGCCGACACCCCCGCTCCGAAGGGCTACAAAGCTTTCTACATCAGCCACTACGGCCGTCATGGCTCCCGCTCCAACTGGGATGAGGCCACCTACAAGGCCCTCATCGAGTCACTGGAGAAGGCTGAAGCCGCAGGCATCCTGAAGCCAGAAGGACAGACTGTCCTCGAAAGGGCAAGGCAGTGCCTCGAGCAGCACAACGGTATGGACGGAAGGCTCACTCCCCGCGGCGCCCGCGAGCATCAGGGTCTCGCCGAAAGGATGTACAAGAACTTCCCCGACGTGTTCAAGAAGGGCAGCAAGAGGATCCGCGTCATCTCCAGCACCGTCCCGCGCGTGCTTGTCAGCATGACCGCCTTCACCAACAAGCTTACCGAGCTCGACCCTAAGTTCGACATCTCGTGGGACACCGGAGAGACTTATCAGAAATACATCGACCCGGACGTGGAAAGCTTCGCCGCCGAGTCTATGAAGGAGATGCAGAAGGTGGAGTGGACCCGCACCGACTCCGTGGCCTATCTGTCGAGGTTCTTCACCGACTGGAAGAAGGCTTCCGAGATTGTGGGCCGCTTCTCGCGTTTTGAAAGCCAAGTCTTCGCTGTGGCCAGGATCACGGCTTCCTTCGACCTCGAGGACATCTTCCCGCTGATCCCGCAGGAGAGCGTCTACAACATGTGGGCCCGCAACAACGTGTCTATCTACCTCGGCCAGGCCAATTCAGTGCCGTTCAGCCACTTCCGCATGCCGCCGGCAATGCTCACCGTGGCTGACATCGTGCGCAAGGCCGACGAGGTGTTGGCCGACACGTCGAAGGACGCCCTGTGTGCCGACCTCCGTTTCGGCCACGACTATCCCTTCATCGCGATGTGCTCTGCGATGGGTCTGGAAGGCATCGGCCAGAGGCTGCGTGTCGACGAAATCAACCAGAAGTGGTTCGGCGCGTGGTATACTCCTTTCGCCGCCAACCTTCAGATTATTTTCTACAAGAACAAGAAGGGCGGCGACATCCTCGTGAAGTTCCTTGTGAACGAGCGCGAGACCGCTCTGATGGGTGTCGAGCCTGTCAGCGGCCCCTACTACCGCTGGACCGACGTCCGCCGCAAATTCACAACGATGCGGTATTAATTTCCAGCAGCTTGGCCCCCGCCGCGCCGGTCAGTTCGCCGACGGGGCGGGGCATCAATTTGAAACAATCGAAAACAATAAATATCAAACATTATGGAAGCAAAAGACAAATCAATGTATGTGTCTCCCGCAACGGAGGTTGTGGAGATAAAGACAGATGGTGTCATCTGTGGTACTAGTGATGGTGCTACGCGCTCGATCTACGGTGAATCCCAGTCAATTGGTGGTACTGGTTATGACGAAGACTAAAAAAACAACAGCCATGAAAGCAAGATATCTTATCATCTCGATCCTTCTTCTGGCTGCTTGCCAGCAAATCGAAGAACCCTTTGATCCCAGAGACAATAGCTCCGCTAACAAAGACAGAGTGTACACTCTTACTATCCAGGCCACCAAAAGCGATGCTGTAACAAAGGCGCTCGCTCTCGATGGCAACACCCTCAAGTCATACTGGACAACTAATGACAAAGTCAGGGTATTTAGAAATAATGAATATGTCACCGAACTTGATGTCGTTCCGGGAGATGGCGAATATCCTCTGACTGCTACACTTACTGCCACTGACGTATCGGACCTCCAACAAGGAGACCAGCTCTTCCTGCTGATTCCCAGAAAGTACACATCTAACTCGTCCGACTGGATTTACACTGGCCAGAACGGTCTGCTCACCGGAGACAACTCTGTGTCGACAAAATACGACTATGCTACTGCAACGGTTACTGTAAGCACCATTGATGGCACTAACATCACAACCACTACCGCTAACTTCGATAACGAGCAGAGCATCTATCGTTTCGGATTCAAGGTGGGTGATAATAAAATCGACCCCAGCGACATCACTATCAGCAGCGCCAACGGCACATTGATATCAAGCCGCACACTGTCTTCTGGCGGATGGGCTGATGTCCCCGGCTCTTTGACATTTAACCCCACGGCGACCAGCGACCACTTATACTATTTCGCCCTGCGCAACACGAGCTCAAGCGCCGACACCTACAACTTCGTCATTCATGATGCCAACAGCGCCCTTTATATGGCCAGCATCAGCAACATTGACGCTACTCTGCTGAAAGGCAAGTTCAACAGCGCTAAAAGTATTCCCACTTCACAGACAAGATTTGCTCCAGGTGATGCTACCGGCACCGTCGGAGACCAGAGTGGAGTTTTATAGCCGTTTCACCCGGTCCGGACCAGCATCTGGCCCCGCAAACCGGCCTTTTACGGGCCAGACGGGCTCCGAAATAGCATCCGGCCCCGCAAACCGGCCTTTTACGGGCCAGACGGACTCCGAAACAGCATCTGGCCCCGCAAACCGGTCTTCTACGGGCCAAGCGGACTCCGAAATAGCATCTGGCCCCGCAAACCGGCCTTCTACGGGCCAGACGGGCTCCGGGCCAATCATCCGTCCACAAAAAGGGACCAAAATGTGGACAGACCCAAGAAAAAACGCCATCCGTCCACAAAAAGGGGACAAAATGTGGACAGAATGAATGAGAAGAAAGAACAATAGATATGAAAGGGACTAAAAAGATATTCAGAACCGTAGCGTTGGCAGTCGCGCTGATTGCCGCGGGGCAAAGCGCCTGGGCGCAGAATACATTCCACGTAACGAACAACGGCAATGTTTTCACCATCACCCGCAGCGGCGACTTGTCAGTTGATGAGTGGGTTTATGGTTGCACGGTAAACCTCTCGGCTGCTAATCATTATAACATTAATCAAATAACGTACGGAATATCACCCTCTACTATGCACTTTGAGCCAGGTGATACGGAAAAGACTATCGTTGTCAATGAAACACCAGAGCACGATACAGAGGATGCTTATAAGTTCCAGGTTGGAGAAACCCGCAGTTATCGGTTCCTGGTTCTCGACAAGGGCGGTTTCCTTCTGGCTTACCGCGACAGGGATATATTCACCGGCACCAGCGTGCCCTCTTCGGGGATTTTCGAAGAGAAGGAAGTGACGGTATTTACCGAAGAGAAAACCATCACCGATGCCGGCTACAACTCTGCCAATCGTTATAACGCCGTACCCATCAGCACATATTTCAGCAACACCGCACCCCAGTCCTATCTTAATCTTATCGGAGCAAAGTTAAATATGACAGTGGGTCTGGAGGCTAAAGAAGAGAATGATGGCTACCAGCATATCCAGATACTTGTGAATGATACTCAAAATTGTGACCACAACAACAGCAGTGACAAACCTGGCACTATCAAATACTCACATTATCTGGCCTGCTTCAGCCACCAGCAGAGCGGCACAAATACCACTTATGCCAGTTATTCCTTCCCTGTCACCGCTTTTGGCGACGATTGCGGTATAAAAACGGGCGCCTGGAGCAGCCTTGGCAATACCGTCGGCGACCTGAGAAACCAAAAGTTCAGAACTGACAGTCGAGATTCGAACGGCAAACTCATCATCCCTACAAATCTCAATACCCTCGGCATACGTTTCGACGCAGGCGGCGAAGATACTGACACCTGGATTGTCAAGAATGTCAAGGCAAGAATCACGGCTGTTGACGAAACAGGTCCGACTAATATTTGGAGAACTCTCATTGCCACCAAGCAGGCCAGAGGTAATACAATTTATTTCTCCGAGTTTTTCGACGAAATTGTGAAAGTTTCGGGCAATCTCACGTTAAGCACGAGCTGGGCTGATCTCACATACATTGCAGGTGACGGTACCAACGTACTTACTTTTAGTGGTGTTATCAAAGATGATGTAGTCCCCGGTACGAATGGTACTAACTTTGTAATTTATGGTCACACTGGCACCATAACGGATTTGGTTGGTAACCTGTTCACGGGTACCTTCGCGAGGAGCTCATCGGATTATCCCGAGGAAAACGTAGACTACAACATAAAATACGTCCTTGATGGCGGAAACGTAACACCTTCAAATCCCAATAAGTATAACTACGATTCCCAGACCTTCACCCTCAACAACCCCACCAAGGCTGGTTATACCTTCACAGGCTGGACGGGCAGCAACGGCACCACGCCGCAGATTACCGTCACCATCCCCAAAGGTTCGCACGGCGACCTCAAGTTCACGGCAAACTGGGCTCCTGTCACTCTGACAGAAGGAACCAAGGACGGCGTCACCGCATGGTGGGGTACGTTCTTCGACAGTACTCATAATTATACGCTGGGTGAGGGCGCTGAGGCCTACACGATGGGCTCCGACTACCATCTCTACCGCCTTGGTACGAACGGCCGCACCATCCCCAAAGGCACTGCGGTAGTCATCATTGCGACGAAAGCCACCCCGGTCGATCCGGCCACCAATCCTGCCACCGCCACAATCCAGATCAACCCCGCCGGCACGGAAGACCTTAACATCAACATCGGCGGCAATATCCTGCATGGCAGCGATAGCGGCGTGACCCTCGATGGCGATGGCAAAGTCCCCGTCCCCGGCACGGATCCTGAGGTGAAAGGCAACCCCTACGTCCTCAGCGTCAATGACAGCGGCGTCATCGGTTTCCGGCAGTTTGTCGGCTCCGGCTCCGACCCCGCCATCCCGGCCCATAAGGCGTATTATGTAGAATAGAATAGATTCTTCGCTTCGCTCAGAATGACACAAAGAACGCTCAAAATGACACAGATAAATAAGATATTCAAAGCCCTTGTCCTGGCGGTGGCAATCCTCGCCGCAGGGCAGAGCGCCTGGGCACAGACTCAATACATCAACCAGCTGATGCTTCTCGGCGATATTGACGAGTTAATAAATGGCGAAATTGCATTATATCAACTACAAGGTGGCTGGGAGTTAGTCGACTATGACCTGAATATGTGGACAAATAGTGATCATCTTATCTATCTGTTATACAAGACGGGAACAGCTGAAGACAAAGATAATCCTCCTATCACCGACTTCTACATCAAATCAACCAGCGATAAACACGATCATCCCGATGTGATTACATACAACAACCGTAAGTATTATCGCATTACCAATATCGTGGGATCATCTGGTTTTAGTGATAGTTACGGCGACTTGAACCATGGGGCCGGAGGCAAATACATATTCCTCTATTATACTACGGATGCTTGGGATTACACTCGCGGCATCACCGAAATCTCCTTCAACTCCACTGCGGACGGTGCCGTATGTGGCAATGGCGGCACGGAACCTCAGGACCTCAACGAAGGTACCCATTGTGATAACATCTATATGCATTTTAAATATGTTTTGAATGCAGTTGCTCTTACGCAGGGAACCAAGGACGGCGTCACCGCATGGTGGGGCACGCTCTTCGACAGTTATTATAACTACAAGCTGGGCGAGGGTGCCGTGGCTTATACGATGGGCTCCGACTACCTTCTCTACCGCCTGGGGACGGATGGCAGCATAATTCCCGCCGGAACACCCGTAGTTATCCTTGCTGAAAAAGCGACCATTCCGCTCACTGTTACCTCCGAGACGTTCGACATACAGGGAACCAATATCCTCTACGGAACCAACATCCTCATTAGTCTTGATGGCGATGGCAAAGTCCCCATACCCGGCACGGAGAATAAGGGGGACCCCTACGTCCTCAGCATCAATGACAGCGGCGTCATCGGTTTCCGGCTGTATGAAGGCTCTGCCATCCCGGCCCATAAAGCATATTATGTAAAAACAGAATAAAGAGACTGAAATTAGAATATGAAAGGGACTAAAAAGATATTCAGAGGCATCGCGCTGGCAGTCGCACTGCTGGCTGCAGGGCAGAGCGCATGGGCGCAGGTGGGTACATTCACGGTGGAATATATTACCGGCGGTACGTTCAAAGTGAAGAGAACCAGCAACACCTCGGCTACGGAAACTGTGCTGTACCGCACGGTGAGCCTGAGCGCCTTCGCCGGGATGCACTTCACTGCGGCAAGCGGTGAGTTGTCCTTCGATGCAATGAACAACGAACGCACCGTCACCATCACGGAAATAACGCCCACGGGTGACGAAGCTGACAGGTTCACATACCAGACTAGCGGCGGGCGCAGCTACCGCTTCGAGGTTCTCGACCAGAGCGGCAACTATCTGACCCACTGCGACCGCACCGTTACCGACGGATTGACACAGTTTCACGCAGATAAGGTGAATGGTTATGTCCATGACCTCGTCACCATGACCAGCAGCGGCGACTTCTCCAGCGGCATGCCCAGCGACAAGTACATTGACGTCAGCTTCACGCCGCCCATCCAATATATAGAAAGCGGCACTGGTGTGCTCAGCGGCTACGTCCTCATCGACGACGAATATAAGTATGCGTATAAGCCCGCTCCCGTGAGCACCTCGGCTCTCATCTACAGCACCGGCGCCCCGGCCTCCTACCTTACCAAGCTGCACTATTATATTTACGCCACCGTATGCTTTACCGAGCAGGAACGCGACGATGGATACCAGTACGTGCAGATTGTCGCCGGTGACGCAAGTGCTGCCTGTGATGATGATCGCGACGACGAGTATAAGGAAGTGTACGACCCCGTGAACTCCGTCTATAAGGTCTGCTATGAGCTTTCCACCAGCAACACCCAAGGATATGGCAAGGCCTATTTCCCGCACCGAGTAGACGGCACCAAAGAGTTCAGCATTGATGGTAAACTCTGGGAGCAGAAGTTCAAGAGCAGCTACACCTATAACTACAACGGCAATGGATCCGTCATCTTTCCCGCCACCACGTCTTACATTACCACGCGCTTCGACGCTGGCGGCGAAGGTAACGACACCTGGGGTTACAAGGACCTCTTTGTTCGCATGGCCCTCCGCGACGCTACCCAACCCGCAATCCTCTTCGACTCCGGTATGAAATCAGTAGTGTCTCCCGGCCCCTACTATTACGGCAAGACCGTCTATATCTCTGTTCCCTTCACCGAGATTGTCGTCGTCACAGACACGCCGACGCTCTCCACTTCTTGGGGTACGCTCAAGTACTTCAGCGGCAGCGGCAGCAATGTGCTCACCTTCAGCGGCACCATCGACGCTCCCGTCGGCACCAAGCTTACTGTCAAAAACATCAGCCTCAGTGGCGCTGCTTATGGCACTTCCTCTATCAAAGACCTGGCGGACAACCAGCTCAGTCTCATGATGATCAACTCAGACTACAGCTACACCGTCGCTTCTCCCTGGAGTTCTTCGTCAGTTACTCTCACGCAGGGGACCAAGGACGGTGTCACCGCATGGTGGGGCACATTTTACGACAGTTATTATAACTACACGCTGGGTGAGGGCGCAGAGGCCTACACGATGGACACAGACCACAAACTCTACCGCCTGGGCACGGACGGCCGCACCATTCCCAAAAACACTGCCGTGGTCATACTTGCAATCGAAGCCACTCCGGACTCTCCTGCAACCAACCCTGCAACCGCCACGATCCAGATCACCCCTGTCAGCACGGATGACCTTACCATCGACGACAACGCCCTCGGCGGCAACCAGCTACATGGCAGCGACTCGGCCGTGCCGCTCTCAGGTTTAAGCGGTACGCCCTACGTCCTCAGCGTCGACGGCACTGCCATCGGCTTCCGGAAGTATGTCGGCTCCGGCTCCGACCCCGCCATCCCGGCCTATAAGGCATATTATGTAGAATAAACAGCACACGTCCACAAAAAGGGGCCTAAATGTGGACAGACACAAGAAAAATCAACACACGTCCACAAAAAGGGGCTTAAATGTGGACAGAATGGAAGAAACGACTGTAATTAGAATATGAAAGGGACTAGAAAGATATTCAGAACCGTAGCGTTGGCAGTCGCACTGATTGCCGCGGAGCAAAGCGCGTGGGGAGCAGCAAGCAGTCCTGACCCTACCGGAACAGCTTACCTTGACATATCGCGGGGTGGGATCTACTTTACGTCCGAAGGCGTCAACGGATTTGACAGCAACGACAATATTGTCACGGGCAAGTACGCCGAGTATATTATCAGCGGAACTACCAATAATGATATAAATAAAACGATAGTGGTAGAAAGTGGAACACACAACATAACGTTTGATAATCTTGAAATCACCGCGCCGGAAAACCATCCTTTTGACATTCGATCAGGCGCCAGCGTCGTCTTGACCTTGGCTGGTAATAATACGCTTAGGACGAAAGATGGTAGTTATACCGATTGCAATTATGCAGCAGTGCATGTGCCAGAAGGTGCCAGTCTGACGATCCGAGGAGAGGGATCCCTTAAAGCCACAACTACATCGAATTATCATGGCGCCGGCATCGGCGGCGTTCTCAATGAAATTTCTGGCAGCATAACCATAGCCGGCGGCCGTATTTATGCAGAAAGTACCGACGGTGCGGGCATCGGATCCGGTCCTGGCGCCACCAGCGCTGGCACCGTGAACATCACAGGGGGAACGATAGAAGCCAGGAGCAAATATGGTGCGGGCGTAGGTGCCGGCGAGGATGCTGTAGGTCCCAATATCTACATCAGCGGCGGCTCTGTCAAGGCTGGATCAACAGACGGCGGAGAAGCTGTCGGCAAGGGCTCCGGCAATTCTTCTTGCCCCGCTCCTTTGACGGGCGTTGGCGGCGAACAGGTTTACTTAGCGACAGTGCGAGAGGCCTTCGATGATCAAGGACAAAGTTATATTTTCACCATATACAGTTGGGGTGAAGAATATCCTTACACTTATTCCGGATCAGGCTATACCGCCGACAACGATAATGACTTGTATTTTTATCTGCCAGGCGACGAATATCCCGGCTACGAATATGATGTCAATGGCAGCAACGGCCGGAACTTCAGTGGAAAGATCTTGAAAGGTGAGGGGGGAGAGTTGATCCTTTATTACTGCGAGTCTCTGACTTTGGATATTGGTGACGGTCCCATATACTTTGATATCTACTATAACGAAACGTATCAATATAGGGACCCTTATGATCCTGATGAGAAAACGCCTATATGCGCCAGTGACAACTATACCATAACCGGCACATACGCCCCGAACGATGAATATGATGAACGGCCAAGATTCGGCATTGCTGTCACTAGCATTTCAACAATTAATAGTCTAAAGATCACCTTGGAAGACTGCGATATCAGCGCTGTGTCCGCCTTCCGCTTGGAAGAAAATGCCAAAGTCGATTTGGTTTTGAAAGGCGTCAACACGCTGCGCTCTTCCGCCGACGCCGGTATTTTAGTATCTTCAGGCACCACGCTGACGATTTGTTCTGAAAGCACCGGCTCTCTCTTTGCTTACGGCGGTAATGGCAGAGGTGAAGATGATGACGAAGATTATTACGGAAATAATTACAAAGCGGGCGCAGGTATCGGCGGTTACGATGGAGAAATGCCAGGCGAAATAACGATCAACGGCGGAACGATCACATCCGAAGGAGCAAAAGGCGCCGCGGGTATCGGCGGTGGTTACGGCGAATCGGCCTGGGTTCGATATTTGACCATCAACGGCGGCAACATTACCGCAATAGGTCGTCATGGCGCAGGCATCGGCGGCGGCCAGGGAAACGTCTGCGATCTGCTCATTACCGGCGGTAATATCATAGCTTCTTCCGATGACGGCGCGGGCATCGGATATGGCAATGGCGCCACCTATGATAAAGGCACCGTGAACATCACTGGCGGCACGATCAAAGCCACCAGCGTGGATGGATCGGGCATCGGCGCCGGCAGAGAAGGCACCACCCCCAATATCTTCATCACCGGCGGCTCGATCAAGGCTTCTTCCACCAATGGTTCTCCCATCGGATCCAATCCTCTGACGGGCGCTGGCGGTGACCCCGTTTATCTGGCGACAGTTCTCTCCGCCTATGCCAGTCAAGGCAACTCCTACAGTTTCTCCACCACAAAAGATGGCTCAGCCTATTCTTATAGTTATTTCGGGACCGGTTATACCGCCGACAACGATCTTAACCTGTATTTCTATCTGCCCAACGGCGATTATACTGTCGAAGGCACCAACAACAGGGTATTCTTCGGAACCATCAGCAATGCTCCGGGCATTTTGTCCCTGATTCCGGGCGACATCGACCTCACCCTTGTACAGGGCGCCAAGGACGGCGCCACCTCATGGTGGGGGACGTTCTATTCAAGCACGCGGTACACCCTTCCTGAAGGTGCAGCAGCCTACACAATGGACGGCGATTATCACCTCTACCGCCTGGGTGAGGACGGGCTCACCATTCCTGCCGGTAAGGCCGTGATCATCATCTCCGACAAGCAGGTCATCACCATTACTCCCGACAACGGCAACTCACCTGTCACCGACAATATCCCGAACGGCGACAACATCCTTCATGGCAGCGATGTCCCCGTAATCCTCGACAGTGCCGGCAAAGTTCCCATCCCCGGCTCTGATCCTGAGGTGAAGGGCTTCCCCTACGTCCTCAGCCTCGACACCGACGGCGTCATCGGCTTCCGCCAGTACACCGGCGACGCCATCCCGGCTTATAAAGCATATTATGTAAAAACAGAATAATAGCATCTGGCCCCGGAAACCGGCCTTTTACGGGCCAGACGGCTTCCGAAACCTCATCTGGCCCCGGAAACCGGCCAAATCGGGGCCAAAATGGAAGAAACGATTGCAGTTAGAATATGAAAGGAGTTAAAAAGATATTCCAAACCCTCGCCCTGGCGCTCGCGCTGACCGCTGCAGGGCAGAGTGCGTGGGCAACTACGAAGACGGTGACGTATACCGTCACGAACAGCATACAGATCGGGAACGGGAACAACAACTACCAAGTCACTATCACGCGCAGCGGAGACGACCCGTTCGACGGCACGGGACCTGACTATTCCATCGAAATGAGCCGAGAGTCCCTCTATGCCATAAACGGCACTTACGGCGATTACACCTTCACGCTGGCCGACGGTTTCAAGCTCCATTTGGAATGGGGCGCAGGCAGCGGCGTCAGCATCGCCAAAATCTCCGGCACCGACAATTATTGCATCCAACCCGATGCCCTGAATGGCAAACAGATTTCCTATGGCATCACATGCGACAACGATAAATACTACTATGTCACTCACCTCACACTGATAGGAAAGGAAGGCACATGGACAAACTCTAATGTTGTTGGCACCGAGCAGTGGCACTTCAGCAAAAACACCACTACGGGCTATTCGTTAAGTTCGGTTACCATCACTTATTCCGACAGTCCTGACATCAGCATCTTCGAGTCCGACGGCGAGAACACGTACAAGATCAAGAGCAAGGAGGACCTGCGCCACCTGGCCAACTACGTCAACAACGGCCACAACGACTGCGGCGGCCTCACCTTCCTGCAGACGCAGCCCATCACCTGCGACAACACATACGTCCCCATCGGATACTATAGGAGCATCAGCGACAGAGCAGGGTTCAGCGGCACCTACAAAGGCCAGGGCAAAACCGTCAGCGACATTACCGTCAGTCGCACGGCCACCACTTCTGCCGGCGGCTACATCGGCCTCTTCGGCTATGTGGTTATGGGCACCGTCGAGAACGTCATCCTTGCCAGCAGTACCTTCACGGGTGCAAACGAAATTGGCGGCATCGTGGGCTATAACTGGGGCGGCACTGTGCAGAACTGCCGCGTGGAGAGCACCGTCACCATCAAGGCTGGAGGCAACGGTGCCTCGCACCACGGTGGCATCGTGGGCGAAAACTATAGCGGAGAGGCCAAGGTCATCGGCTGCTACAGCGCCGCCAGCATTCTAAATAACAATAAGTCGGACCACGTACGATGCGGCGGCATCGTGGGCGACAACTATGGCGGCACCATCAAGGACTGCCTCTACACCGGCACCACCATCGAGGCGGCAAAATACAAGGGTGCCATCATGGGAAACAGCGACGGCAAAAACGCCACATTCGCCAACAACTACTACACCTCCGCCATCAACATCGGCGGCGTGGGTGCAGAAGGCAGCAGCAGCGACCAGGACGGCGCCCGCCGCGCCCGCACCGTCACACTCGGTGACAATGTCGTCCTGGTGGGTGACGAGACCATCTACGACGTCAGCGGCCTCACTGCCATCGGCACAGGCAACTACGCCCTGCGCTACAACGACGGCACCACCAAGATCTACAGCGGCGAGGGGCAGACGCTGACGCTTGCCTACACCGGAAACGTACCCACGGGTGGCAGTGTGGTTTATACTGTGACAAAGAACTTAGACCAGAGCGACATCACCGCTGATGTCCTCAGCGGATCCACCCTCACCATACCCGCTGCGAATGTGACCATTTCCGCCACTGTCGCAGCAACAACGGTCGCCACAACCTATATAGATGCGGACGGCAACAGCCGGACGGTCGCAGCCATTCCTCTTCTAGGTATCGAGACATCCCTCGGTGATTACAATGAAACAACATGGTATGTCGTAAACAGCGATGTCAGCTATGACCACGAGGTCACATTATATGGCGACGTCCACCTGATCCTGGCTGACGGCAAGACCATGACGATGACAGTGAGTGATGACAATAAATTGTGTATTTGGGGTGATAGTGACTTATGCAGAAACTTTACCATCTATGGCCAAAGCGACGGCACCGGAACGCTGAATGCGACCAGCGTAAAATCTTCAGCACTCGCTACCAATAACCTTACCATCAACGGAGGCCGCATCATAGTCACAGCCTATTATTACGCGTTGTTCGGAAATAAGGGTGTTACTATCAATGGCGGCGTAATTAATGCCACATCAGAGAATCGATATGGCATCTTCTGCGAAAATGGAAATATTACCATCAACGGCGGTCAGGTGGTAAGCGATGGAATTAGTTGTGGACAAGATCATATTATTCTCTTCGGCTACCGCAATGACACCGACTACATCACGATTGGCAGTGGTAAAGTACATTTCGCAAATATTGCAGCCGGCAAGTCTATGACCGACGGCACCAATATTTATAGGGCTCCCGCAGATTACAATTTGGTAATTAGCACGATTCTCGCCAACGTAACCCTGCGTCCGGCCATTCCCGCCTCCGTGGAACTCACCCTTGCCCAGGGCACAAAGGACGGCGTTATCGCATATTGGGGAACTTTCTATGACAGTGCCGCCGGCTATAGCCTCCCCGCAGGCGCAACCGCCTACACCATGGACGAAAACAAGAATCTCTACCGCCTGGGCACCGACGGTAGCAAGATTCCAGCAGGCGTGCCGGTTGTGATCATCTCCGAGGTGTCAGCCATCACCCTCACCAAGGAGGACGGCATAGTCACGGCCGCCGACAATGCTCCCGGCGGCAACATCCTACGCGGCACCAACGGCCTGGTTGAGCTGGAGTATGATCCGAATGATAATAAATACAAAGTAGACGGGAAATTTCCCTATGTCCTCAGCGTCAGGGAAGGTGTCATCGGCTTCCGCAAGTTTGTTGGCGTCGGCTCTTCAGCAGCCATCCCGGCCCACAAAGCGTACTACCTGGTAACACCGTAGAGATGCCCAGAAAATAAATATCAATTGGCTATGAAATACTTCCATCTATTCTTGATTTCTGCCTTCACGGGCATCCTGATGGCTGGCTGCGCTGGTGCTCCGGCCACTCAGCTGCAATTCTCAGTTAACGGCGTGGAATACACCGCACCCCTGACCGGCTGCGACACCGTCAGCCTGGTGACTCTTTCCACCGAGTTTGACGCTGCCGTCGAGGTGGCGAACTACAAGGGCTTCAGCCGCATTGCGGTCGACCAGGTGCCGTTGCGTCGAGGCAAGGCCGCAGTGTCGGTGGACCGCATTGCCAAGGATGCCTTCATCACCCTGTCGTGGGTCCGCAAGGACGGCAGCGGCACAGTGGTACTGCGCACCCTCCATCCGCAGGTTCCCGACATAGTCGCCACCGGCAAAGCCACTTCGCCCGGCGAGTTCTACCTCTCCTACGTATATCTGCGCCTCATCCAGAAATATGACAACGACGGCAACATGATCTACTACCGAGTCGAACCGTTCCCTCTCGACAAAGACATAAAGCAGGTGAAATGCACCGGCTGGTGGGATTTCAAGAAGCATGTGGCCGGCGGAGTGACATACTACAGCTACCATGCGCCCGACCTGAAGTTTGCCGACCTAGGCTTCACCGGCTACAACCCCGGCAAGCGCGTGCTGATGGATGAGCGTTACAACCCTGTGCGGGAGTACCAGCTGCTGGCCAGCCGCGACGGTTTCGTCAAGGACGGCGACCCCATCGACGGCCACGACTTCTGGTTCTTTGGCCCCGAGCACTACATAATGTCGGCCTACATTCTCCGCGACGGCGTCTATGCGGCCTACCTGCAGGAGGTCGACGGGGGAGAGGTGGTCTTCGACTGGTGGAGCACCGAGCATCCCGAGATGGCTTCATGGCTGGATCCCGCCTTCCGCGAGACGGCCGGGGCCGACTATGTCCACTTCAATTCTATCGAAGTGCTGCCAGACGGCAACTGGCTCTGCTCTTTCCGTCACGTCAGCTCCGTGCTGAAGATCGACCGTGCCGACGGCACCGGAGACATCCTCTGGCGCATTGCCGGAGCTGAAGACGCCGTTGCTGACTTCCACGGCCAGCACTATGCCCGCTGGCACGATGACGGCACAATAACCCTCTTCGACAATGGCAATGCCGCCCAGCAGACGCTGCTTCTGCGCATCGCCGCCGATCAGGCCAGCGGCGCAGTTTCAGCATGCACCAGCCTGATAGACGATGCGCACTTCTCGCAGGCCTGCGGCGCCCTCACCTTCAGCGGCGGCAATACCATAGTGGGCTGGGGCATCCCCGGCGACGCAGAAGCGGACGCAGCTCGCCTCCTGACGGAGTATGACGCCTCCGGCGCCCCCGTCTTCGACCTGCGCCACAAAACCACCGGTAAAGTCAACAGCGTACTGTCGTCCTACCGTTGTGTGAAGAGCGAATAAATATCTTAAGATTAGCGGCCTGAGATGGTGCGGACCATTGCGGACACGAGGAGCCACTCGGCGGCGAGGTAGGTGGCAATGACGGCTGCGTGACGCAGCGGGAAGGTGATGCCGTCGAACACCAGGATGCCTATCAGCACATCAGAGATAATGAAGAGCAGCGCTCCGATGATTACCCTCCATGCGAAGGGTTTGCCGCGAAGGGCCCATACGATGCCGGTGGCCATGATATAGAACAGCGCCAGCGAGTAGATTGTCAGCGCGATAGTCATAGGCAGCACGGCGCCAAAAGATATTGCGACCAGCGGCCCGAGCACCAGCGGCGCTATCATCGCGACAGTCTCCCAGCCTTTCTTGCCCTTGGGGGCAGCAGACTCCGCCACGGCCTTACTTCTTATCCCAGAACGGAAAACTGCGAGGTAGAACAGGTGTCCTATGAAGAAGCATCCCAGTCCCAGCGCGAAAAACAGAAAGCTGCGTTTGTCGAACAGCAGCAGGATGTCCCCCACGTTGTGGAACAGAAGGCCTATGGCCATAAGAGTGGTAAGCTTGCCCTTGTGCTCCGGAAGCAGCGCCAGCAGCGCAGCCGCCAGCAGCGACAGCATCAGGAAAGGCTTAATGTAGATGGGAACAGTTTCATTACCAGCCGTAAGCAGGATAACGTCCGTCAGAGCTATGGCGAGGAATACAAAGCCGGCAATTCGTGCTGATTTCTTCATATCACAAATATAAATAAAAAAGGGCCGACTGCAATACAGCCGGCCCCTTTTTGCATGCGCCAGTAGCGCTAATTGCTGAAGAGATTAGCGAACTTTTGCAAACTCTACATCGTTGGCAGCGCGGGCAGCGAGATCCCTGTCAACACCAGCGGCGCGGAGCTCAGCCTGGGCGGCGGCAGCGTTGCCCTGGCGGGCAGCGATGATAGCGCGCTCGTAAGCTGAAACAGCGTCGTCACCCTTGATGGCAGCGGCAGCCTTGTCGAGCTGGCCGGCGAGCAGATAAGCGAGACCCTCGTTCTTGGCACCTGAGCCGGCGAGCTTCTGGACAGCGTCGGCATATTTACCGTTGAGGATGTCGAGAGTTGCAGCGTTGACCTTGGCATTCGGGCACTCGGTGCTTGCGAACAGGCGGGCAGCCTCGTCATAGTTGCCTTCGCGCATTGCTACGACACCCTTGAGGTTGGTGACGCAACCTTCGGTGCTCTTCACGCCTGCCAGAGCGTTCTTGGCGGCAGCTACGTCGCCTGCGTTGAGGTATTCAACAGCAGAGTTGAAACGTGCGCGGTCGCTTCCGAACTTCTGGACAGCCTGGCGGTAGATGTTCTGTTTTGCAGCAGGATCCTTTACAAGAGTGGCGGCGCGGAGGAGAGCCTCTTCGTCGAGAACGTCGATGTTGCTCTTGACGAGATCGGTCAGCTCTTCAGGAGTGTAGTTCTTGTATTCAACATTGGTGATGAAGCGTGCGCGACGCAGTTCAGGAAGGATGTTGTCGGCAAGTGACTTGTAAACTGAAGACATGTTCTTGATCTCACGCTCGCGGACGTTGGGATCGCTGTACATTGAAAGCACGCGGAGGATGAGGTCTTTGTCCTGCATGTTGGAAGCGCTTACCAGCTCCTTGAAGCCTTCCCAGTCCTCGCCGATGCTCCTGGCGTTGACAGCGCCGGTCTCAAGGTTCTTGGCTACGTTCTTGAAAGCCTTCTCGGCTGAAGTCTCACGCTGCTGTGAAAGGACGTTGTTCTTAGCCTCGGGGCCATCCGGAGAAGCGTATGCTACGATGTCGGTGCCGAGGATGGTTCGGCGGTCGTCGTTCATCACGTCGGCAACTGCAGCCTTGTAGTCCTTGATGTCAGCAGTAGTGAGCTGGCTGGGACGTACGGTGGCGCTGTTGATGAGATAGAGGATCTGGGCCTCTACTTCCTCAGGGATAACTTCCTGATAGTTGTCGCTCATCAGATGGAACTGGCCGTTCTTGTCAACGAGCATGTAGGTGGTGTTGGCACCGTCGGCAATCTTGATTTCGCCGGGATACTCGTAAGTCTTGCCCTTATAGAGAACCTTGGCGCGGGCTACGAGCTCTGACTTCTCCATGCCGGGAACATATTTGAAATTGACGTGCTCCCTGATGGCAGCGCCGTCTTTAGACACCATTTTATAGTTCTCGGTAACCTTCTGGCCCTGATACTCGAACGGAGCGCCGGCCACTTCGCCACCCTGGTATTTGAGAACGGGGGTAACGGTCAGGCGGGCCTTAGGGAGGAAATAATCAGCCGGGAAGTTGACAGTGACGTCGGCGTCGATATTGCCGGCTACTACTTCCAGGACTTCGGGATTACATGTGATCAAAACCTGCTCTGCAAGTTCGGCCATCTTTGCAGCATTGTTGCAGGATACGAGTGCGAATGCAGCAACTGCGAAAGCCAAAATGTTTCTTAGAGTTCTTTTCATGTTAGATTATTATTAGATATTTTGATGATTGTTGATTTCAGGGTATACGTCAGACAAAAATAACATTAATCACTAAATATTTCAAATTTTCTTAACTTTGCCAAACTATGGATTTGACGCAGATAAAACAGCGTTTCAGCATCATAGGAAACAATCCTGAGCTGAACAGGGCGATCGAAGTGGCATGCCAGGTGGCGGCCACCGACCTCTCTGTGCTCGTCACCGGAGAAAGCGGCGTCGGCAAGGAATTCATCCCCAAGATAATCCATGACCAGAGCAATCGCAGGTTCGGTGTCTACATCGCTGTAAACTGCGGTGCCATCCCCGGCGGCACCATCGACTCCGAGCTGTTCGGACATGAGAAAGGAGCCTTCACCGGAGCCACCGAAACCCGCAAGGGCTACTTCGAGGAGGCCAACGGCGGCACGCTGTTCCTCGACGAGGTGGCTGAGCTGCCCCTTTCTACCCAGGTGCGCCTGCTCCGCGTGCTGCAGACCGGCGAATTCATCAGGGTCGGTTCTTCTAAGGTTCTGAAGACCGACGTGAGGGTGGTCGCCGCCACCAACATCAACCTCCGCAACGCCGTTGCCGAGGGCCGCTTCCGTGAAGACCTTTTCTACCGTCTGAACACCGTGCCCATCAAGATTCCGGCACTGAGGGAGCGCAAGGAGGACATCCATCTGCTGTTCCGCAAGTTCGCCCTCGACTATGCCGACAAATACAACGTGCCGGCCGTGCGGCTTGACGACGATGCCGTGCAGATGCTGTGCAACTACCGCTGGCCGGGCAACATCCGTCAGCTGAAGAGCGTGGCCGAGCAGATCTCTATCCTCGAGAAGGACCGTCACATCCATGCCGAAGTGCTGCAGAAATATCTCCCTGTCGATAACGAACTCAACGTTCCGGTGCTGACAGGCTCGCAGAGCGCCGATTACCTCAGTGACCGCGACATAATCTTCAAGATCCTCTTCCAGCTGCGGCAGGAAATCTCCGACCTGAAGCAGAAGGTCGAAGAGATGCAGCAGCCGGCCGCCCTGCCAGCCACGCCCCGTCATGCTTCGGAAGGCCTGGTTATCGACGACATAGACAACATAGAGGAGCAGCACTACACCCATCCGGTCGACAAGCCGGTCGAGGTGCAGCACGAAGACCTCACCCCGCCGCAGCCCGCAGCTCCGGTTTCCCTGCAGGACGCCACCCGCGACCTGATCATCAAGGCTCTGGAGCGCAATGGAGGCCGCCGCAAGGCTACCGCCGAGGAGCTCGGCTTCTCTGAAAGGACATTATACCGCAAGATAAAGGAGCTCGGACTGGAATGAAAAGGATTGCTTGCATAGTGATTTCTGTGTTCTGCGCTGCCGCCCTCAGCAGCTGCGGCATATATTCCTTCTCCGGCACGTCCATCAAGCCTGACGTGCAGACCATCACCATCGAGCCGGTGGTCAACAATGCTCTCAAGATCAATCCGACCCTTGCCAACAGTTTCACCGAGGCGCTGAAAGACAAGTTCAAGAAGCTCACCAGCCTGAAGGATGTGGAGGAGGACGGCGACCTGCAGCTGATTGTCACCATCGAGTCTTACGATGTCCGCGCCCAGGCCGTCACCGCCAACGAGGTGGCCGCCCAGAACAGGCTCACCATAACTGCGAAGGCAACCTTCATCAATGTTCTCCATCCTGAGGAGAACTTCGAGAACAAGCAGTTCGCGGCATATCAGGACTACAATTCCGAACTGTCGCTGGACGCTGTGGAGGCATCTCTCTGCGACGATATACTGGATACTCTGGTCGAAGACATTTTCAATGCTTCGGTGGCCCAATGGTAATTGATGACGCCCATGCTCCAGACTCGCGACATAAAATCTCTTGACATCCATGCCCTCGAGGAGACCATGGAGCGCTATCCGTGGTTTGCAGCCGCGCGTGCGGAGTATTTCGCGAAGATGGCCGCCCTGGACAGGGAGTACATCCGTCCCGCCGCGAAGAAGGTGGGTCTTTACGTCCCCGACCGCTGCCGCCTCTATGACATAGTGGTGCTGGGGCGTGAGCCGCAGGTGGATACGGCGGATGTCGCGGCAAAACTTGGCGACGCTGAGCCGCAGGCCGCTCAGCCAATAGTTGCGCCGCTGCTCGCCAATGTGCGCCCGGAAGAAGACCATAGGGAAGACGCTCCGGTGGAAGCGCCCGCGGATGCTCCGACGGAGGTACCGGCTGAGTCTGGTGCGCAGCCTGCCGAGCCCGCTGTGGAGTCCGGTGCGCAGCCTGTCGAGCGGGTCGAAGCGCCGCAGGTGGAAGCGCCGCGCCGCAGGGTGCCGGGAGGCGATTACTTCTCGAAACAGGACTTCGAAGAGCTGGCTGAGACCGGCGAATCATACACCGACCTGCACTTCACCCCCAAGAGCAACCTGGCGTCCTCGCTCGACCGCGCCGCCGTCATCCTGGCCAGCCCCGGCCAGTCCATGGACCCCGACACCGGCGAAGTCTGCACCGAGACTCTGGCCGGCATATACTATAGCCAGGGCTTTTACCGAAGAGCCATAGACATTTACAAAAAACTAATTTTGTTTTATCCGGAAAAAAACACTTACTTTGCAGCCCTCATTGAGAGATGTAAAGAAAAAACAAAAAAATAACGATATGCAAGCAGCTTATATAACCGTATCAATCATCATCATGGTGGCCAGCATTCTGCTGACGCTCGTAGTTCTCGTGCAGAATTCAAAAGGCGGCGGACTGGCAGCCAATTTCGCATCTGGCAACACTACTTTCGGCGTACGTCAGACTGCCGACTTCCTTGAGAAGACTACCTGGGTTCTGGCCGCAGCAGTAATGGTTCTCTGCATCGCTGCCACCTTCCTTATCCCCAACAGAAAGGCTTCAAGGGACACCGTCCGCGAGATGATTGAGCAGACCATCCCTGCAGAAGGCCAGCCTTCACTCCCTGCCAATACCCTTCCTATCGAAGGCACTCCCGCAGAGTAATAGCCGGCCGGCATGAAACAGAACGGCTCCGCCTCCCGCGGGGTCGTTTTTTTTGCGCCCGCACGTCTCCCAGCCCCGCAAACGTGCCTTTCGCGGGCCAGACGGGCTTCGGACCTGCATCCGGCCCCGCAAACCGGCTTTTCACGGGCCGGACGGGTTTTGTACGAGCATCTGGCCCCGCAGATCGGCCTTTCGCGGGCCGGACGGGCTTCGGACCAGCATCTGGCCCCGGAGAGTGCCCTTTTACGGGCCAGACGACCGTTCAGATCCAGTCTGGGCCCCAACCCGAAATTCACAAAGCGGATGACCCCCTCTCAGAGATATCTGTAGGGCACTGTCACCTGCTTTCTGCGGCAAAATCGGCTCACAGAGCGGGCTGGTGTGCTCTGCATGGCCCTACAGGGCATATCCATCCGCTTTGTGAATTTCGGGTTGGAAAGGAGGTTCGTGAAAGCAAGGCTGCTTTGGTGTAAGTCCTTGGCAACTTTGGTATAGATCTCCAGGACTTTTGGTGTAGGTCCTGTCGGAAGGGGCAGACTTACCCCTTGAATCGGCCTCCTAGTCACTTCCAGCGGTG
>JAFZVU010000038.1 GCA_017617655.1 Bacteroidales bacterium | reverse complement strand
CGCCCTGGCCCGGAGCCCCCGGAGCCCCCGCAGCGCCCGCATCCTCACTAAGCACATGCGGCACCCGCTGCAGCACGACATACTCGATGCCGCGCTCACGGCAGACGCGCTCCTTCTCCGGCGAGCCGCCGTCCTCATTCACCACAAGCACGTCCGGCTTCACTATGTCCAGCGTCGGCAGGAAATCCAGCACGCCGCTGCCGGCATTGATGTACGCATCTTTCACGTAGCGGATGCTCTTCACCATGAACAGGCGCTCCTGCTCGCTGTAGACCGTCTTATGGTGCTTGTACCCCAGAATCGTGGCGTCGCTGCCGATGCCCACATAGAGGTCGCCGTACTCCGCGGCCTGCCTAAAAAACTCAACATGACCGCTGTGCAGCAGGTCATAACATCCCGATACGAATACTTTCTTTGCCATAATGCACTTAAAATGCTCAGAAATCAGCACGGAGGCAGCAACCACCGTCTGTCTTCCGAAATTACAGAATAATCTGCACATACCGCAAGAAATGCAAAAGAAAATAGGTATCTTCGTAGGATGAGACCCGGGCCTGGAGAGAAATTGAAGAGGAGACTGCGGTTAGTGGTCCATAAAATTGCAGACTAACCGCAAAAAAGGCCGAAAATGCAGTTAGTGGTCCAAAATTTAGCAGACTAACCGCACCTCCGGCAGTAACGGGCACTTCCGGCAGCAACGGACACCCCTGCAGCACTCCGGCAGCACCCCGGCAGCAGCGGACACCCTGGCAGCACTCCAGCAGCAACGGACACCTCCGGCAGCAACGGGCACCTCCGGCAGCACGCCGGCAGCACTTCCGGCAGCAACGGATGCCCCAGCAGCATACCCCACGGGCGACACATAGCAACAATGCGTAATTGATATATATCTATGAAAAACTTCCCCCTCCTGACCCTCCTGGCAGGCCTGCTTATAGTAGCCTGCAAACCCGCATCCCCTCAGGACCGCCTCATGGCCAATGAAGCCAAGATCAGCGAAATCATAGCGCAGATGACCCTCGAAGAGAAGGTCAACATGCTGCACAGCAAGACCAACATGTCGTCGGCCGGCGTAGAGCGCCTCGGCATCGCCGACATGCATTACGCCGACGGCCCCTTCGGCATCCGCGAAGAGGGCGTGCCCAACGGCTTCCAGTCAGCCGGCTGGACCATCGACTCCGCCACATACTTCCCTACCGGCAGCGCCCTTGCAGCCACCTGGAGTGAGGATCTGGCCTACAAATACGGCACCGGCATGGGCAAGGAGGCCCGCCTGCGTGGCAAAGACGTCATCCTCGGCCCGGCCATCAACATCCAGCGTCTGCCCACCGGCGGCCGCACCTACGAGTACCTTAGCGAGGACCCTATCCTCTCCGCAGCCCTTGCATATAAATACACCAAAGGCGTGCAGGACCAGGGCACGGCCGTCTGCATCAAGCACTTCGCCGTGAACAACCAGGAGACCAACCGCGGCAGCGTCGACGCCAGAGTCGATGAGCGCACCCTCCGCGAGATCTACCTCAAGCCCTTCGAGAGGGCCGTGGTGGAAGGCGGTGCGATGAGCGTGATGCCGGCCTACAACCGTGTGAACGGAGACTACTGCTCTGAGAACGAGCACCTTCTGAACGAGATCCTCCGCGGTGAGTGGGGCTTCAAAGGAATGACAGTATCCGACTGGGGCGGCACCCACAGCACTATGGGCGCAATGCTGCACGGCCTCAACGTGCAGATGACAGGCTCTACCTACCTCGGCCCGGCTGTGATCGACTCTATCAACACCGGAGCGCTGACCGAAGCCCAGGTAGACGAGAAAGTCCGCCAGATCCTCCGCGTCCGCTTTGCCATCGAGCCCGTTCCGGACGACGTGGCCAACCAGGTAATCACCTCTCAGCCCGAGAGCCAGCGGATAGCCCGCGAGGTGGCTGAGAAATCCATAGTCCTGCTGAAGAACGAAAAGGGCATCCTGCCCATCAAATCCAACGTGAAGAAAATCGCCGTCATCGGCCAGAACGCCGTGCTGAAGACCCAGAGCGGCGGTGTGGGCGCAGGAGTGAAGGCCCTCTACGAGATAACCCCGCTGCAGGGAATCCAGACCCGTGCCGGCAAGGACATTGAAGTGAAATATGCACCCGGCTACAAGAACTTCCCGGGACGCCGCTGGGGACCCGCTCCGGCAGAGCCCGACCCACTGGTGGCAACAGCCATCGATGAGCCCGCAGATCCCGCCCTCATGGCAGAGGCAGTGGAGCTGGCTAAGGCAGCCGACCTTGTAATCTTCTTCGGCGGCACCAACAAGAGCATCGAGACCGAAGGTTCCGACCGCGCGAACATCAAACTCCCCTGCGGCCAGGAAGAACTGGTGCAGGCCCTCTCAGCAGCCAATCCCAACCTGGTGACCGTCCTGATCTCCGGCGGCCCGACCGACCTGCAGGTGCTTGAACCGGTATCTCCGGCCATCCTGGAAGGCTGGTGGAACGGCATGGAGGGCGGCACGGCGCTGGCAGAAGTGCTCTTCGGCGACATCGCCCCTTCCGGCAAGCTGCCGTTCACCTTCCCTGTGAAGCTGGAGGACTCTCCGGCCTATGCGATGGGCAACTTCCCGAACAGTACCCGCGAGATGGACCTCTTCACAGCCATGTACAGGCCCGACATGACCCCTGCGGAGCGCCAGGCCCTGAACGCCAGAAGGCCCATCCCCGTAAGCGAATACACCGAGCGTTTCTATGTGGGCTACCGCTGGTTCGACACGCAGGATGTGAAGCCGATGTACGCATTCGGCCACGGCCTGTCATATGTGACTTTCAGCTACGGTGAGATGAAGGCCAAGGCTGACAGCAAGAAGGTGACTGCGACATTCACACTTACCAACGAGGGCGACATGCCGGCCGACGAGGTGGTGCAGCTGTATGTGCACCGCGTGGACTCTGCAGTGGAATGGCCTGAGAAGGAACTGAAGGCATTCCGCCGCGTGAGCCTGAAGGCCGGCGAGAGCCGCAAGGTGACCCTGGAGATTCCGATGGACGACCTGCGCTTCTGGATGGAAGAGGAGGACTGCTGGGCCCTGGAGCGTGGCCAGCTGCAGCTCCTGCTCGGCGCCGCCTCCGATGACATCCGCCAGTCAGCCGTCGTAAACATTTAGAAACGTTTAGCAACGCTTACAAACGTTTAAAAACGACAATAAACGTTTAGTAACATTCAAAAACGCCTATAGACGATTTAATACCTTACAAACGACATAAACGCTTAGTAACGCTTATAAACGATAAAAAACGCATATAAACGCTTAGCAACGCCTATAAACGATAATAAACGCATATAAACGTTTAGAAACATTTACAAACGACAATAAACGTTTAAAAACGCTTAAGGCCTTCCCGGCCCGCCGGGACGAACACAGCAAACATAGCAATCGTAGCAAATCAAAGCGATCGCAGCAATCAAAGCAATCACAGCAAATCGCAGCAATCAAAGCAATCAACAAACAGATACGCACCATGAAAAAACTCTTCACCCTCTTCGCAATCCTCCTGCTGGCCGGCATGACCATGCAGGCACAGGAACTTGCCAACTTCGGCCGCGGCCCTCAGATCGTCTCTCCCGACATCCAGGGCGACAGCGTAACCTTCAACCTCAAGGCCGACTACGCTACCATCGTGAAGTTCAGCGGCAGCTGGCTCACCGGCGGCCCCGTGGACATGACTCGCGGCGCCAACAACGTATGGAGCATCAAACTTCCCTGCCCCCGTCCCGAGATCCACACCTACAACTTCATAGTTGACGGCGTGGCCATGAACGACCCCCAGAACATCCTCGTGCAGCGCGACGGCACCCGCTACCTTAACATGCTCATCGTGCCCGGCGAGCGCAGCGAGAACTACTACACCGCCAATCAGCGCGGCACCGTAAGCCACCCCTGGTACGACAGCAAGATCCTCGGCAGCAACCGCCGCCTGACCGTCTACACCCCTTACGGCTACGAGGCCAACCCCAAGAAGAAATACCCGGTGCTCTATCTGCTTCACGGCGCAGGTGGTGACGAAGAGGCCTGGATCAGCATGGGCCGCACCGCCGAAATCCTCGACAACCTCATCGAGAAAGGCCTCGCAGAGCCTATGATCGTGGTTATGCCGAACGGCAACCCCGGCCAGCAGGCTGCAGGCACACTGAAACTCCCCACCAAGCAGGTTCAGGAGCAGGACGCATACGTGAAGAGCCTCGTTACCGAGATCGTGCCTTTCATCGAGAAGAACTACCGCGCCATCCCCAAGAAGGCCAGCCGTGCAATCGCCGGTCTGTCTATGGGCGGCGGCCACACAACCCGCGCCACTATCCTCTACCCGGACGTATTTGACTACATCTGCCCGCTGAGCTGCGGCATCCGCGACAGCGCTGAGCTCGACGCCCAGCTGCAGGGCATCAAGAAGGCCGGCTACAAGCTCTACTGGGTAGGCTGCGGCACCGAGGACTTCGCATGGCCCAACACCGAGGTTCTGGACAAGGCCCTCGAGCGCAACGGAATGCCTCACACCATCTATGCTTCAGACGGCGGCCACACCTGGTTCAACTGGAGGCTCTATCTGAACACCTTCGCACGCCTGCTCTTTAAATAGACGCGCGTAGACAGAGCGCAGTTCCGTCAGAAACTGTATCTTTGCAAGCCAGAAAATAAAGAATAAAGCCGATGAACGATTTCTTCCTGTCGCTGCTGCTGACCGGCGCTCTCTCGAGCGGCGCCTCGCTGCCGTTCTGGGCCACCACCAACCAGTGGGGCCTGATGCCTGAGAACAACGGCGCCCTGACGGTGCTGCAGGCTCGCACGCAGTACGACGACAGCAAGGATTTCCAGTGGCGGTGGGGAGTATCGTTGGCGGCAAACTACGACAGCGGCACTCCCGCGGCCCTGGCTGCTACCGGCAAGGCTGCGGATTTCAACCTGATGGCCGACGAGCTCTACGCCAGCATAAAATGGAAGGTATTTTCTCTCGAAGCGGGCATAAAGCACGTCGACCTTGATTTCTACGGGGCCGGAACGCCCACCCTCGGCTCGATGTCCACCACCGGCGGCCACATTGTCTGGAGCGGCAACGCCCGTTCGATGCCCGGCTACCTGCTGAACCTCGACCCGGTGGCCCTGCCGTGGACCAAGCAGAAAGTCTGGCTGTACGGCAGCTTCGGCGACTACAAGACCCTCGACGACCGCTATGTGGCCGGAGCGCTGGTCCACCGCACCAAGGTAATGCTGCGCTTCGACATCCTGCAGCGCCTCAGCTTCCACTTCGGCTTCGACCACTATGCCATCTGGGCCGGCAAATATCAGAATGCCCAGATGCCCATTACGTTCGACAACTATTTCCGAGTAATCACGGGACGCCATGCCTCCAGCGCCGGCTCGCTGAGCGACCAGCTCAACGTGATCGGCGACCAGGGCGGCGGCGAGCTGTTCCGCTTCGACTGGAGGGGCGACGGCTGGAATGCAGTCTTCCAGCACGACATCCCTTACAACGACGGCTCGGGCATGGGTTTCCAGAACTTCCCTGACGGAGTCGACACCTTCTGGTTCGGCTTTGACGACAAGGACCGCTGGGTAACTGACATCCTCTACGAACACCAGTACACCATGCTGCAGTCCGGAGTGCGCCACGACCGCCCCACCACGGAGGAGGAGCGCGCCAAGCTCGACCCGGCCGACCAGTATCACTACTGGAAGCACATTGTCGGGGGTTGCGACAACTACTTCAACAACGGTGCGTACAAGTCCGGCTGGACCTACTTCGGCCACACCATCGGCGACCCGCTCTTCGTGCCAAAAGGCACCCACGCCCGCACATGGACCGGCCGCGCGATGGTCCTCGGAGTGGAGAACAACCGCCTGCGCGCCCACCACTTCAGCATCGCCGGAAAGGCATTCCACAAGCTGCCCTACAAGGCCATGCTCACCTACAGCAAGAACTACGGCACATACTACGCCGTCTATGCCGGCGAAAGCCAGCTGGGCAAGAAGTTCGGCTCAGTGAAGGAGACTCCGCTGCGCCAGCTCTCCGCAGCGCTGATGGGAGAGGTGCCGGTCGGCAGCTTCGCCGTCACATGGGGTCTCTATGCCGACTACGGCTCGCTGCTGGAGCACAACTTCGGCGTCACTCTGGGCCTGCGATATATGTTTCGCGCCGAGTAGCATTTTTGCTGAAAAATCAGTATATTCGTACTAATAACTAAAAACCAAAATCATTAGCAATATGGCACTTTCTCTCCAAGACCTTATCGCCCAGCAAGTGGGCAATCTGGCAGGCAGCGTGGCTATGCCCGCAAACCAGAAGAATGACATCCTGAACGGTCTTTCTAACTCAATCCTCGGCAGCCTCACCCAGACAGCTACCAAGGCTGGCGGCCTCGACATGATCAAGAAGCTGCTCACTGGCCAGACCAATGCAACCCAGAGCCCTATCACCGCTCTTGCAGGCAGCCTGTTCAAGAACAATGTGATCCAGAAGCTCGGCCTCAACGCCAACCTCGGCTCAACCCTCACTGCTCTCATCCCCACCGTCTTCACAAGGCTCAGCGGCCTCATGAAAGACCAGGACGGCGACGGCGATGTTGACCTCAATGACATCCTGATCTCCCTCAAGGGTGGCCAGAAGAAGCAGTCCGGCGGTGGCATCCTTGGAAGCATCCTCGGAGGCATCCTGGGTAAATAAGCCAGCCATCCGGCCATAAAAACACAGTCCCTAAGGCGGGGACTGTGTTTTTTTATTTAATTTTACGTTTCTAAACGTTTAAAAACGCTTACAAACGGATAATGAAGAAACTAATATTGATACTGACGAGCATCCTGCTTCTGGCGACCTGCGAAAAGGCTCCCGAGCTGATAGTCACCGGCCAGCAGGAAGTCTCAATTGAAGACGACCCCTATACTTTCACCGTCTCTGTGAAGGCTAACCGCGCCTGGTCGGCAAAATCGTCCGAGATCTGGGTTCATGTCAGCCCGTCCAACGTGGCGACTCCTACCGACGACGAAGTCCAGGTGACTATCACTGTCGACAGGAACAACTCGTTTGACCCGCGCAGCACGGTGGTTATCTTCACTGCCGAGGACATCACCAAGGAAATCAAGGTCAGCCAGGGGCCGAAACCCGGCATGATCCTGCCCCAGAGCTCCAGCCATTATGACGTGGACGCCGAAGGCCGCAAGATTGATGTCGAGGTCCAGTCAAACGTCGACTACGACATAGTCATCGACTCCGACTGGGTGAAGCTGGCCGACAGCAAGGCTCTGCCTTCGCATCACCATACTTTCGAGGTCCTGGAGAACGGCACCCGCGGCAAACGTACCGCCAAGATTGAATTCATCAACAAAGCTGAGGGCTTCGACGCTAAGGTAGAGGTAGTCCAGATGTTCTATACCATCCTTGTTTCCAATACTATGGACGTGTCCGGCCGCGGCTGGAAGGGGACTTTCGAAGCAGTCGGCCTCGATCCGGACGATTACAAGGTAGAGCTGCAAGACAGATGGCTCTCTTTTGAAAAGAAGGAAAGGTCGGCCGAGGGAACCCGCTTCTACGTGACGGCAGCGCCTCTGGAAGAAGAATTGCAATCCGTGGGTCGCGAATCCCGCATCATGGTGTATTACAAACAGCTGCCGGTGCCCGACACGCTTGTCGTCTATCAGCATGCGCTGCTGCCTACGGTCAGCTTCACGACCACAGAACAGATAGTCCAGCCGCCCAAGCTCGGAGGCAGGTATCCTGTCGCCTTCGTATTCTGGGGTGACGGCGAGAACGACATGTACAGCGCCAAACTGAAGCACGATTACGGCTCAGTCGGCACCACCCACACTGTCACCGTCGAGCTCGACGATGTGAAGACCTTCATCTTCGACGAGGTTAAAAATGAAATGACAATTAATATGAAGGAGCTGCGCAAATGAGAAAGGTTATAATACTTGTCGCCGCATTGCTTTTGTGGCAGATTTCAGACGCGAAGCCTCTCTCTGAAGAGCAGGCCCGCAGCAACGCAGCCAGCTTCATGTCTTCAATCCAACCCCGCACCAAGGCTCGCGTGGCTCCCGAAGACCTGCGCCTCGCCTGGTCATTCCCCCTGGCCACCAAGGCTGCTGAAGACGAGCCCACGATGTATGTATTCGTAAGGCCGGAAGGAGGCTTCGTAGTGGCTTCGGGCGATGACGCAGCAAGGCCCGTTCTGGCCTACTCCCTCGATGGCAGCATCCCCGCTTACAGCGACATGCCCGAGAACATGCGTGACGCTTTCGACTGGTATTCGTCAATCATCTCTTTCGCCCGCGAGAAGGGCTGGTCGGCTGCCACCAAGGCCACCAAGGCCGGGAACGACAATGAAGGCCAGGTAGTCCTGAAGACAGCGCCGTGGCATCAGTCCGCCCCTTTCAACAATCTCGCCCCCAAGCTGAAAGGTCAGGAATGCCCGATCGGATGTGTGGCGACAGCCATCGCAATCATCATGCGTTACCACCAGTGGCCTCTCAAAGGCGAGGGAACCATTCCCAGCTATACATATGGTAATGTTACAATAGACTCTGTGGCCCTGGATCATGAGTATGACTGGAGCAAGATGCCTATGAAGGCGAATAATTTCAGCTCGCTTGAATCAACTCAGCTGGCCCGTCTGGCCTATGACATCGCGGTGATGGTCAAGATGCAGTTCACTCCTGATGGGTCAGGTGCTTATGTGGAAGATGCATGGCCTCTGGCCAAGTATTTCGGTTATGACAAGGGCCTCCAGTTTGCTATGCGTAATGATTATCACCGGCAGGAAGACTGGGAAAGGATGCTGAAAGATGAGATCAACGCCAACAGACTTGTCCTTTACGCTGGTTTTAACAAAGACTGGGAGGGACACGCTTTTGTGGTAGACGGTTACGACGGCCGCTATTTCAGCCTCAACTATGGATGGGGCGGAGGTTCTGCTTTCTATACCCTTGAGCCGGTAGAAGAGCATGAAGAAGACCTGTTTGAATTCACCTATTATCAGCAGGCGGTACGCAACATCAAGCCTGACGAAGGAGGGCAGCCTACGATGGAATTCGTGCAAGATTATGGAGTGATTGTCCCCTATGACATTGCTGAAAACAAGCCTTTTACCGTACGCGAGAATTTGATAAGGTTAAGCACATACTATCCGACGGAAGATTCTTTCACACTCACTTTCTCCTATATTCTTTTTGACAGCAAGGGAGTTTTCAAGGAGAAGGTTTCTCCTGATTTCAAAAGAATTCTTTTCCCTGCTCTTGAGAACTATGTCAATATAGGCCCGGTTGAGTGCACGATAAAAAGCAAGCTGGCGGACGGGGACAGGATTACTTTGTGCCTGCAGGATTCTGCCACAGGCGAGTGGAAAGCTGTCTCTGACGACGTTCTCGACGCTATCGTTTTCAACAAGAGGCCGCTCGGTTCGGTGGTAAAGATCGGATATGACGTGGAGGGAGAATCAACGCATAACGCTGTCAATGGCGAGACGCTGTACATGTACTTCGAGACACTGAAGGATATCCCCTGGGTGGTTTACAAGGAGGGTAGCGACAAGCCGGTGATATGGCGCTGCGTTCAAGATTTTTATGAGAAGCATGGCGCCGTGCAGAGTTTTATTGAAATGGACAGGAATGATGATGCCTGGTGCATTTCGAACATCTGGCTCCCGAAAGGCAATTACGTCGCCGTCTTCACCAATCCCCTCACGGGCGAAGAGATGAAGGTGCATCTGGAGCTGTAGCCTCCCGCGCTTGCAAATCAAAAAGCACTGCCCGACTGAGCAGTGCTTTTTTCGTGTCATGCTGAGCGCTCCCCGTGTAATCCTGAGCGAAGCGAAGGATCTACTTATAGAACACGCTATCGAAGAACTCCTGCATCTGCTTGGCGTAGGGGACGCCGTACTTCGCGAAAGTGTCCTTGGTGCGCTGGTCCGGCTTCCAGTCGAAGAACGCATGGCTGGCCCCGTCGATAAGCACATACTCCACGCGCTGCCCCTTGGACTTCAGCAGCTCCACATACTGCTCCATCGGCTCGCGGCCCACAGTGCGGTCCAGCGTGCCCAGCGTCAGGAACTGCGGCACGGCGCGCTTTTTCACGTCCGGCACATTGTCCATCGGCACCACGGCCGTCATCTCGTCTTCCGGCAGATTCTGGATGAAGCCGTGCAGAGACTGTGCATCGAACACGCCGTAGCTCGGAGCGGCAGCCCTGATGCCCTTCAGCCAATGGCGGGCGCGGCACATCCACATGCCCTTCGGCATATAGGTCGGCACGAAGCCATTCTTTCCGACGCGCTCCACAGCATCAAGCACCAGCGCAGAGAGATGTCCGCCCGCGCTGTCGCCGGTCACCGCAATCTTGCGGCGGTTGAGGCCGTACTCCTTAGCATGCTTCTGGATATGCAGGATGGCGCCGTAGCAGTCGTCCACCAGGTCAGTCATGGTGTTAGGAGTTTCATCGCCGTCGCCATTGTTGATCCAGCGGTAGTCGATGCTGAACACCACATATTTGCCGCCCTTGATGAGCTCGCGGGCCAGGCCGCGCATGATGTCCTCGGTGTTCGAGGCCCATCCGCCGCCGTGGATGATCACGATGCCGGGGAGGTTCCTTGCTCCGTCGGGGATGAACGCATCGTACTTCAGCGGCTTGACGCCGGGCTGCGCATACACGATGTCCTGGATGACAGTGTAGCCCTCAGCCCGCTCCGCCTCCATGATCGAAGCACCGAGGCTCATGATGTTGCCGGTGACCTCCACGTCGAACTCCGGCTCCATGCACTCAATGTTGACAGGCCAGCGGACGGCCTTTCCCATAGCAAGATAATAGCCGCTGTCGAAGACCCAGCCGGGCTCGATGTCACTGACTTTCACATGCAGCACAGTGCCGGCCGGCACCATTCCGTCCTCCGGCACGGCGGGAGTTACCACCACCTTCGCATGCTCCGGCTGCACAACATTGACTCTGAAGGCCTCCTGGCCAAACGCCACGACGCCGACGCACATCAGCACCGCCGCCGCAAATAAGATTCTCAGTTTCATATAGGTTGTTTTAAGAAATAACTTCTCGTTCTTCGCAGCTCTTACTGCGGTAGGTCTGCCATTTTCTGTACGACCTACCGCGAAATCGGCCTTTTTTGCGGTAGGTCCGCCACTTTTTGTACGACCTACCGCACTTGGCGCCCCTGACCGGCTCGGTGTCTTCCTGAGTGCTCCCCCGTGTCATCCTGAGCGAAGCGAAGGATCTTCCTCGTTACCTTTCCGCCCTCATCGGATTCGTCAGGAAATCCTCGTAGGCCAGCCGGATGCCATCCTCCAGCTCAGTCCTGTACGTCCAGCCAAGCGCCGTCGCCTTGCTGACATCCAGCAACTTGCGAGGCGTGCCGTTCGGCTTCGAAGAGTCCCAGACGATTGTGCCTTCATATCCCACCACGTCAGCCACCAGCTCCGCCAGCGCCTTTATGGAAATCTCCTTTCCCGTGCCGGCATTCACCGTCTCACCACCGCTGTAATTGTTCATCAGGAACACGCAGAGATTCGCCAGGTCGTCCACGTACAGGAACTCGCGCAGCGGGCTTCCGTCGCCCCAGCATGTCACGCTCGGCACGCCGGCCACATTCGCCTCGTGGAAACGGCGGATCAGCGCCGGCAGCACGTGGCTGTGCTCAGGATGGTAGTTGTCGTTCGGCCCGTAGAGGTTAGTCGGCATCACAGAGATGAAGTCCGTGCCGTACTGGCGGTTGAGGTACTCGCAGTACTTCAGCCCGCTTATCTTCGCCAGCGCATATGCCTCGTTCGTGGTCTCCAGAGAGCTCGTCAGCAGGCAGTTCTCCGGCATCGGCTGGGGAGCGAGACGCGGGTAGATGCAGCTGCTGCCCAGGAACTCCAGCTTGCGGCAGCCGTTCTTCCATGCCGCGTGAATCACGTTCATCTCCAGGATCATGTTGTCATACATGAAATCGGCCGGCGCACTCTGGTTGGCGACGATGCCGCCCACCTTCGCCGCAGCGAGGAACACATACTCCGGCCTCTCAGCCGCAAAGAACGCTTCCACAGCGTCCTGGCGGGTGAGGTCCAGCTCGGCATGAGTCCGCAGCACCAGATTGTCATAGCCCTGACGCCGCAGCTCGCGGACTATCGCGCTGCCCACCATGCCGCGGTGCCCCGCCACATATATCTTACTGTTCTTCTCCATATTTGAAAAGAGTTGTGTACAAAGTCCTGCCCACTATCGAATATCCCTTTTCATGCAGGAAGTTATAAATTACGTCGTCAGCCAGGTCGTCCAGAGCGCTTTCGCACTCGACCATGACGAAGATCGGTCTGTACTTGCTCCAGTCGTTCGACTTGAGGACAGCCAGGTCCATCCCCTCCACATCGACGGTCAGCAGGTCGATGGTCTGGCCCTCGGGGAGATGCTTGTCCAGGATGTCGGCCAGAGTGCGGGTCTGCACTTCAATCTGGTCGACGATGCGGTACTGGGCGTTCCCGTTGACCCTGCCGTCCCTCTCGCGCGCGAGCTCAGGGTCGAAAGTGTTGAGGGCTCCCTCGTTGAAGACGTAGAAAGTCAGCTTCTCGCCGTTGCCGATGCCGACGTTGAGGTTGATGTCGCGCTTGCGCCATCTGGGGAAGGCCTTGAATAGGCTGGGTGTCGGCTCGATGTTGATGCCGTGCCAGCCGCGCCGGTAGAAGAAGGCGGTGTTCGAGAAGCGGAAGGGGTGATGGGCCCCGACGTCGACGTAGAAGCCCTTATGGTTTTTCGTCTCGTAATAGAGCCACAGGATCATGTCCTCGCCGGCCTGCGAATAGAAGCGCCGGCCGTACAGCAGCGACGGCGCCACCTTGTCCA
The DNA here is from genome assembly GCA_017617655.1 of Bacteroidales bacterium. GTDB lineage: Bacteria > Bacteroidota > Bacteroidia > Bacteroidales > UBA932 > Equibacterium. The sequence goes on along the minus strand of JAFZVU010000038.1, from coordinate 4,482 downwards.
GCACGCCGCTGACAAACAGCTTGAAGCGCTTGTAGAGTGTCATTTGCGTACCTCCGCTAAATCGTGTTTCACCATAATGCGCACGAGCTCCTCGAAGCTGGTCTTACGGGGATTCCAGCCGAGCTGGTTCTTAGCCTTCGTGGGGTCGCCCAGCAGCTGGTCTACCTCTGCCGGCCTGAAGTACTTCGGATCCACCTCGATTAGGGTGCGGCCCTCCAGAGAGGCCTGGCCGGCGGCACGTGTGTCTGCCGCTGCGGCCGGTGCCTGGCCTGCGGTCTGCGCTTGGTCGGCGGCCGGTGCCTGGCCGAGAGCCTGCGCCCGGTCGGGGGTCTGCGTCTTGCCTGCTGCTTGCATCTGGTCGGGATTTTGACCGAGGGCTTGCGCCCGGAAGTCCCGTACGCAAATACCTTTCTCATTGACGCCCTCGCCCTCCCAGCGCAGCTCGATGCCCGCCTCGCGGAACGCAAGGGTGCAGAACTCCCGCACGCTGTGGTTCTCGCCGGTCGCAATCACGTAATCTTCCGGCTTGGCCTGCTGCAAGATCAGCCACATGCACTCCACATAATCGCCGGCATAGCCCCAGTCGCGCAGCGCATTGAGATTGCCCAGGTACAACTTGTCCTGGAGCCCCTGCGCGATGCGGGCCGCCGCCAGAGAGATCTTGCGGGTCACGAACGTCTCTCCGCGCCGCTCGCTCTCATGATTGAAAAGGATGCCGTTGCAGCAGTACATGCCGTAGCTCTCGCGGTAATTCTTCATGATCCAGTAGCCGTAGAGCTTCGCCACGCCGTAAGGGCTGCGAGGGTAGAAGGGGGTAGTCTCCTTCTGCGGCACCTCCTGCACCATGCCGAACAGTTCGCTGGTGCTGGCCTGGTAGATGCGGCAAGTCTTCGTCAGCCCGGCGATGCGCACAGCCTCCAGCAGCCTCAGCACGCCCAGTGCATCGGCCTCCGCCGTAAACTCCGGCACGTCGAAGCTCACCTTCACATGGCTCTGCGCCGCAAGGTTGTATATCTCGTCAGGCTTGATCTCCATGATGAGCCGGATGAGGCTCGAAGAGTCTGTCATGTCGCCCCAGTGCAGATTCACCAGACGCTTGCGGTGCATGTCCCGCACCCACTCGTCCAGATACAGATGCTCGATGCGCCCAGTGTTGAAACTCGACGACCGCCGCAGCACCCCGTGCACCTCATACCCCTTCTCGATGAGAAACTCCGCCAAAAACGACCCGTCCTGGCCCGTAATACCCGTAATCAAAGCTGTTTTCATAATGGGATTCCTTTGGATACCTTTTCCGCAAGACCAAAGATACTAATAATCCGCGAAAATCCGCAGCCAGCGTCGCCAGGCGTAATAACTGCCAATCCGCGAAAAAGCATAGACAGCGTCGCCGGGCCAGGTGCTTGGTATGGACGTACATGCCCATTTGCCTATACCAAGCGGCAATATCGTCAGAATTTCCGCAAAAACGCCGCTCAAAATGAATGAGGTCCGGCGTTCATCCATACCAAGCGGCAAAAATGAGTCTGGATAGTCATTCTTGCGGGGCGGAGAAGACGGGAGGACTATTCTCAGCGGGTGGTAGGTCCGTAAGGGATAGCATCTGGCCCCGCAAACCGCCCTTTCAATGGCCAGACGGGCTTCGGACTCTCACCTGGCCCCGCAAACCGCCCTTTCACGGGACAGACGGGTTAAACTTCCCACTCCACTAGCAGCGGAGAAAGCGAAATCTTCCTCGGGTGGCCATTGTATCCTTGGATCTTGCAGACATCAGCCTGGTGAGGAGGAAGCACACGGTCCAACGTGGCATTGAGTACCGAAGTATTCTCGCTGAAAGCATTGCCCTGCAGGTCCATCAGCCGACGAATCCTCCGTCTTCGGTCCTCGGGGGACACATTCTGTGCGATAATACCATAGATTTCCTCGAGCTCAGACTGAAATTGGTCCCTTTCTTTAAGGAGAATCCCCTCCGGATGCTTCAAAAACAGAATGAAGATGGCTCGGACCAGCGGCCGGAAAGGAAGCCTTTCCCCATCAGGTCCATCTAGAAATATATTGTATTGCTTGTCGACGAACAGCTTTACCGGCGCCTCATCAGCCTGAAGATGCGATAAGCTTAGGGTAGTGTGCAACCCCATGTCCGCCTCCCGTCCAAAAGCCGACGCTTGCTTAAGACTGTCCAGCCGGAGCTGAGCCTGCTCGATCAAAGCCAGCAGCTCAGCAGCCTCCATCCCCTCAAGCATGCCAGAGTAGTCCGGAGCGGCAGAATCCCTAAGGACTCTATCCGACCCAGAAAAGAGTATCATCCACGCCACCTGCGCCTCTATGCATGCAAATTCTTCCATCTTTCGACCTGGAGTGTGAGCTTTCAATCCCTACAAATATCCCAAAATGAATCGGCAAAAACAAGCAATTACAAGCTTGTAATTGCTTTTATCTGCAGCGCCGACGTAGTAGTTTTGCAAACAGATGACATGGCACCATCATATCCAACTCAATCCCACGGAGCGCACCCTCTACAGGCTGTTCGTGGCCCATCCGAAGGGCATACGAGCCGATGACCTGGTGCTCCACTGGAAGGAACTCTGTGCCATCTATGCAGAAGAATCCATCTACGATGACCCGGAGCTTAGAGCAGACAAAATGGAATCCCTCTGCGCCGAATCAAAAAAAGTCTTCTATGCCAACGTATCCCGCATCAAGCGCAAGTTCAGAGCCTCCCTCGGCGCCCGCCAGGCCCAGAAGTACATCATCAGAAGAGACAAGAACGGAGTATACAAAATCAGCGGCCTACAAAGGACAAGAAAGCGTCAAGGCTGATTCTGACTTCATAGATTTGCATAGTTCTGGCGCACCTTTTCAATCAACTCATTGAAGTACTCGTCAACCGACACCGTACTTGCTATCACACGCTCGCGAGCAGAGATACCGTATGCCGCTGCTGGTTCTTCAAGAACATGCGGCTTCTTTTCATTGGTAGAATATCTCTTTGCCATAATACTATGCATGATCATAGGTAAAAACAGGGATTATCGTTCAACATTGCAAAAATCATCTCACTTCAACCAGATGTGTAATACCTTCTTTCGCTTATCCTCTATAGTCATCCGTCCGAAAACCAATGCAAACAAAAGCTTTAGCCCAAAAGCCTGAAAGAATGTAATCTTTCCAAATCCAAAGATGGCGGGGATAATCCAATTCCATAACAATTGAAACGGCCAGGCGAGTAGCAACGACCATAACACCAAAATTATTATGGCAATAAACCACATTGCAAAGGAAGACAGAATCGATTCCATTTACTTAAGAGCTTGAATAGGAACATTATCAGACAGTCGAAATGCACATCGCACATCCAAACACATAAAATGATTGCCGATAACGGGTTCGGACTCCAGTTGGGTATGCCCGAACACTTGTATGTATCCGGGGGTCTCCTCCAAGGAATCATCAATATCGCCGACATCGTTCCAAATCGGGCTCCCGTAGAGGCTATTTCCCCAGCGACAAAAAGGTACGTCTGCAAGTATTTGAAGCAGCATAGGGCGCTTATCAACATCAAGCCACAAAGAATTCAAGCTGCCTGCAATGTCTTCCGATTCAGGGTTACCGAGCGTTTCCTTATGCTTCTGAATCCATCCGCTCTTTACTCCTGCATGAGTGAACAGGTATTTCTTATCGCCGATAATGGCAGATTCGGCTATGCGGAATAGACCGGCATTCTCAGTCACATCCTCAATAATCTGCCTCTTCCTCGAATAATCTAATCGACCGCCTTCCATTGCTGGATTCAAGTAGTGCAAATCGTGATTACCTAGCAAGAGGGTGATTGCTTGCGGATTCGCCTTCTTTAAATCGATTATTTCATGAAATATTTGAAACGCACCAGATGGTGTAATTCCTTCGTACGCATAAGGATCCAAATAGTCTCCAAGGAAAAGGATAGGTTCCTTTCCTATATATTCATTAACAGCTTTCCGCCAAAATGTGCGTCCGTGGACATCTGGAATAATTATCATCGTTTTCTCCGGTTTTTCGGCAAAATTACGTCGCCTCCAGGAATAACCCTTTTCCCATAGCCAATGCAAGTACACTGCTTTTACTTTACATTGTCAATTTAATTAGGTTAAAAACACTTCTAATATTGTTAGGCTTTTTGCCTTTTGTGGCCGCGGTGGGATTCGAACCCACGTTTTCGACATTTGCAAGTGTTGCCCTTTAACCACTAAGGTACGCGGCCTGGGTCGGGATTCTTATCCTTCTTCCCGACCCCAGGTTGGTCGATAGGATTCGAAGTATTTCAAGCTGATGCTGTTAGCCCATGATCTACCATTTGATCTAATCCGCCGTGTATTAATTTGATTTAGAGGCGGATGCGGGACTTGAACCCGCAACCTTGGGCTCTCTTGTCGTAACACTTAACCTCCGAAGAGCCTATACTTTGAACCATAACGCTGCTGCTTTGACACGATGCTGAAGCTG
>JAFZVU010000037.1 GCA_017617655.1 Bacteroidales bacterium | reverse complement strand
TGAAAAAAAATGTCATGGCTTCCCAGGAAAAAAACATAATAGCCAAGAGGCTGGTCCAGTCGTACTTATCCTCGGTTATCAGCATCAGTCTGGTGCTTCTGCTGATCGCTACGGCGTCTTTCCTGGTCATCAACGCATCCAAGGTTTCTGATTATTTCAAGGAGAACGCCGTTGTCTCGGTGATAATGCATCAGAACGCGACTGAAGCTGACGCCCTCGCCCTTCAGGAGAAGATCGACGGCATGGATTTCGTGCTCGCCACCCAGTACATATCCAAGGAAGAGGGCACCAGACAGATGCAGGAGCTCCTCGGAGAGGACTTCCTGAGGGTCTTCGAGGTCAATCCCATCCCCTTCTCCATCGATGTAAACGTCAAGAGCGACTATTTCAGCAAGGATTCTCTCCAGAAGGTGGCCGCGACTATCCAGCAGTTGCCCAAGGTACGTGAGGTGACCTATCAGGAGTCTCTCATCGAGAGTCTCAACGAAAACCTCCGCAAGATAGCCATAGTCATGGGCGTCGCCATCCTGCTGCTCATGATTATCTCCTTCGCGCTGATCTGCACTACGGTGCGTCTGAACATATATGCCAAGCGTTTCACCATCCACACCATGATGCTTGTCGGCGCCAACCGCGGCTTCATCCGCCGTCCGTTCGTATGGCAGGCATTCTGGCAGGGCGTGGCGTCGGCGGCGATCGCCTGCGGTCTGTTCACCGGCATCCTGTTCTACGCCAAGGGCCGCATCGGGCCGATGGCCCAGAGCCTCTTCCAGGGCACCATCCCCATCGTGTTCGCCATAGTCTTTTTCGTGGGCATAGCGCTCTGCATCGCAGCTGCATGGTATGTCGTAGGCCGCCTGGCCTATACTTCAAAAGATGATTTGTATTATTAGTTATGAAAGATAATTTCTCAGTATCCCCCAAAGGTGTCAAGACGATTCTCATAGGGTTGATCCTTATGGTTTCCGGTTATATTCTGATGTTAGGCGGCGGATCCGGCGACCCTGCCGTTTTCAATGACGCCATGTTCGACTTCAGGCGCATGGTGGCGTCTCCGGTGCTGGTAGTTCTCGGCATCGTCATCGTGATTGTGGCCATCATGAGCCGTCCTGCCGGCAAGGAGGATAAATAATCTGCAGCTATGAGTTGGTTTGAAGCGTTGATACTCGGCATAGTCCAGGGACTGACCGAGTTCCTGCCTGTTAGCAGCAGCGGCCATCTTGCCATCGGCAAGGCCCTTTTCGGCATCGAGACCTCCGACATCAGCTTCGAGGTGGCAGTCCATGCAGCGACTGTGCTGGCCACCCTCGTGGTGTTCTGGAAAGACATTGTGAAGCTGCTCCAGGACCTTTTCAAGTTCAAGATGAACGACGGCACGAAGTACATCCTGCTTCTGCTGGTTTCCATGATTCCGGTGTTCATAGTCGGAGTGTTCCTCAAGGACTATGTGGAGAATATCTTCGGCAGCGGACTGCTGGTGGTCGGCATCTGCCAGATAGTCACTGCAGCCCTGCTCTACCTTTCTGAGACTCTGTCAGCCCGCCGTGCCGCCCGGGAGGCTTCCGAAGGTGCTTCCGGAGCCGGCAAGGAAATGAGCGTCAAGTCGGCCCTGTGGATGGGTCTGGCCCAGTCCGTCGCAGTGCTGCCCGGCCTTTCGCGTAGCGGCTCGACCATCGCCACCGGTCTGCTCTGCGGAGTGAAGCGCGAAGAGGTGACCCGCTTCTCTTTCCTCATGGTGCTTATCCCGATCCTGGGCGAGGCCTTCCTGGATGTAGTTGGCGGCGATTTCGCAGCCAGCAGCGTCGGCGGCCTGCAGCTCGCAGTCGGTTTCGTGGCAGCATTCATCTCCGGCTTCTTCGCCTGCAAGGTGATGATAGCCATAGTCAAGAAGGCCCGTCTGCGCTGGTTCGCTCTCTACTGCCTGCTCGTAGGTCTGGCCTGCCTCATTTCAACCCTCGTATAGCCTGCAGAAGATGGACGTCCGCCAGGGGAAATATTATTTCACTGCCGATGTCCACATGGGCATGGGCGACGGCTCGGACGCCCGCCTGCAGAAGGACTTCCTGGATTTCCTGCGCTCTGTCCCGAAAGATGCCGAGAAGCTTTTCCTGCTCGGCGACATCTTCGATTTCTGGATAGACTATAAGTGTGTGGCTCCGCGCGGCTATGTGCGGATCCTCGCCGCTCTGGCTGACCTCGTGGACAACGGAGTGGAAGTATTGTTCTACCCCGGCAACCACGATTGGTGGGTGACCGATTATTTCGAGAAGGAACTCGGAGTGAAGGCAGTAAAGGAGAACTGCTCGGTGATAGAGCTGGACGGCCGGACAATCTGTCTCGGCCACGGCGACCTGCCTGCCGCTTCAAAAGGGAAAGCCCGTCTGATATTCCATCTTTTCCATAGCAAATTCTGGATTGGCGTCCTGCGCGCGATGCCCATCCGTTTCATCTTCTGGCTTGCCCGCACATGGTCAGCCGGCAGCCGCAGCAAGCACAAGCCGGATCCGGACGTCACCGACACTGGTCTTTACAAGTTCGCTGATAAGTTCGGCCGTGACAGAGCCGCCGCCGGCGAACCCCCTGTCGACCTCTACATATTCGGCCACATCCACACTCCCGCCCGGGCGCAGATCCCCGACATCGAACTACCCGGCGGTGGCAAACTCCCTGGCGGCACCCTCATCATCCTCGGCGACTGGTCCGCCGGCCCCAGCTACTACTGCCTGTAAACCTCTGACCCCCATCCGTCCACAAAACACCCCTCTTTTGTGGACAAACGGTCTTCAAACGAGCATCCATCCACAAAACACCCCCTTTTTGTGGACAGACTGACGCAAGGGGCCAGACTGTCTACTTTGAGGATTTCTTGCGGGTGTCTTTCTTGGCTGAGGTGGCTTTGGGACGGACAGCTCTGGTGTCGTCGATGGAGACTTGCCTTTCGAGGGCTTCTTCGAGTGAGATCCAGGTCTCGGTGCGCTCGACTCCGTCTATGTTCTGGATGGTGTCGATGAGCACGTGCATCAGATGGTCGTTGTCCTTGCAGTAGATCTTGAGCATGAGGGCGTGGTTGCCGGTGATGAAGTGGCACTCCACGATCTCGGGAATCTGCTCGAGAGCTGCTATTACCTGTGAATAGGCGTTTGCACGGGAGAGGCTCACGCCGATGAAAGCGCATACGTTCAGGCCGAGCGCCTGCGGTTTGACGAGCAGTCTGGAACCGGTAATGATACCCATCTGCTCCATCTTGTGGACGCGCTGGTGGATAGCGGCGCCTGAGATGCCGCATTCGCGGGCGATTTCAAGATAAGGAAGTCTTGCGTTCTTGATGAGGAAAGACAGGATCCTGCGGTCCGTCGGGTCAAGCTGGTGAGTGATCATATACTTTTATTTTTGTTTTTCGGCTTTGGCGATTATGGCTTTGCATGCTTCTTCGTCGAGAGTCTCGGGATTGATGCTCCTCGGGATCTTGTAGTTGTTCTTGCCCTGCCTGATGTAGGGGCCGAAACGTCCGTTGAGCACTTCGATATCTCCGAAGCTTGCAATGTGCTTCTTGATTTCCTTCTGCTTGTGGTCCTCGATCAGAGCGATGGCCTCGTCTTCGGTGATCTGGATGGGATCATAGGTCTTGCCCAGTGAGACATAGTCCGAACCGTACTTGATATACGGGCCGAAACGTCCGATGGCGGCGGTAATGGTCTTCCCGTCATAGGTTCCGACTGTGCGGGGCAGCTCGAACTGCTTTGCTGCCTCCTCGACGGTGATGTTCTCTATCAGCTGGCCTTTCTTGAGGCTGGCGAACTGCTTGTCAGGGTCGTCGTTCTCGCCTTTCTGCACCAGCGGGCCGAAGCGTCCCATGCGGGCGATAAGCACCTTGCCGCTGGCCGGGTCGATGCCGATGCGGCGCTCGGCATGAGTGTGGGCCCTGTCGCTGAGCTTCTCCTCGACTGTATTGTGGAAGTCGGTGTAGAAGTCGCTGATCACTTCGTTCCATACCCTCTTGCCGTTGGCGATGTCGTCGAAGTCCTGCTCCACCTGGGCGGTAAAGCCGTAGTCCATGATAGACTGGAAGTTCTCGTCCAGATAGTCGGTCACAACCATGCCGATGTTCTCGGCGAACAGCTTGCCCTTCTCCTTGCCCACTACTTCAGTCTTGGTCTGGGAAGAAATGCTCTCACCCTTGAGGGTAAAGATATTGTATTTGCGGGTCTCACCCTTGCTGTCACCCTTGGTCACGTAGCCGCGCTTCATGATGGTAGAGATGGTCGGGGCGTAGGTAGAAGGACGGCCGATGCCAAGCTCTTCAAGCTTCTTGACCAGGCTGGCCTCGGTATACCTCGGGGGCCTCATGGTGAAGCGCTCCACGGCATCGATCTCTTTCTGCTCCATCTTCTGTCCTTTGACGATAGAAGGCATGAGGGTGATGCCCTCGTCTGTGGTCTCGTCGTCGTCAGTACCCTCGATGTAAACCTTCAGGAAACCGTCGAAGATCACTTTCTCAGCCTCTGCGACGAACGGCTCTGCCACGCCGGCGGCCTTGATGTCGACCGTAGTCTTCTCGAGAACTGCGTCGGCCATCTGGCTGGCGATGGTGCGCTTCCAGATGAGGTTGTAGAGCTTCTTCTCGTTGGCATTGCCGTCGATGGTGACATTCTGGATATAGGTGGGGCGGATGGCCTCATGGGCTTCCTGTGCTCCCTTGGTGCGGGTCTTGTACTTGCGGGGGCGTGAATATTCCTCGCCGTACTCGCCGATTATGAAGGCCTTGGCGGCATTTATCGCGAGCGACGACAGATTGACGGAGTCGGTACGCATGTAGGTGATCAGACCGGCTTCGTAAAGCCTCTGGGCAATCGTCATGGTCTGGCTCACTGAGAAGCCGAGCTTGCGGGAAGCCTCCTGCTGAAGCAGCGAAGTGGTGAACGGAGCGGCCGGAGTGCGGACCAGCTCTTTCTTGTCGATGGAAGCAACCTGGAAGGCGGCGTTCTTGCAGCTTTCGAGGAATGCCAGGGCGTCTTTCTCTTTGGTGAATTTCTTGTCGACACTGCCCTTGATCCTGGTCTTGAGACCTTCCGGCACGAAGGTACCTTCTATCTTATAAAAAGATGAGGAATTGAAAGCAGCGATCTCCCTTTCCTTGTCTACTATGAGCCTTACGGCGACTGACTGCACGCGGCCGGCAGAGAGCTTGGGCTGGACCTTCTTCCAGAGGATGGGGGACAGCTCGAAACCTACCAGACGGTCGAGGATGCGGCGGGCCTGCTGGGCGTTGACAAGGTTCATGTCGATGCCGCGGGGAGAGTCGATGGCTTCCAGGATGGCGTTCTTCGTAATCTCGTGGAAGGCGATGCGCTTGGTCTTATTGGCGTCGAGGCCGAGAGTCTCGAAAAGGTGCCATGCAATGGCTTCTCCCTCGCGGTCTTCATCGGATGCGAGCCATACCATAGAAGCATTTGCGGCATCTTTTTTGAGCTCAGTCACGAGCTTCTTCTTGTCGGCAGAAATCTCGTAGTGAGGTGCGAAGCCATGCTCCACATCCACACCGAGTTGCTTCTTCGAAAGGTCACGGATGTGACCGAAGCTGGATTTGACGGAATATCCTTTTCCAAGGAATTTTTCGATGGTCTTAGCTTTAGCAGGTGACTCGACTATGACAAGATTTTCTCCCATGGCGACGATTTTAAAGAGGGGCAAAGTAAAGTATAAATAGAGGTATAATCCAAATTTAATTGCTAAATTCGCACTTCAAACCTATTCCGAAATGAAGCTTGAAACCAAGAAAAAAATAGTCAAATGGTGGTGGATACTGCTTACTGCGCCCTTTATCATACTGGCGCTCTGCCTGCTTCTGGTGGGCGCGTTCGCAGAGATCCCGTCGTTTGAAGAACTCGAAAACCCCAAGACCAATCTCGCCACCCAGCTCATCAGCTGCGACGGCGAAGTTTTCAATACATACCATATCGAGAACCGCTCCTACGTCACCTTCGAGGAACTCCCCAAGTCGCTTGTCGACGCCGCGATCGCCACTGAGGACGCGCGCTTCCGCAAGCACTCCGGCATCGACTTCCGCTCTCTGGCCCGCGTGGCCGTGAAGACCATCATGATGCGCAATTCCAGCCAGGGCGGCGGCAGCACCATCACCCAGCAGCTGGCCAAGACCCTCTTCCCCCGCGACGAGGCTACATCCCGCTTCCCCGGCGCCAAATACTTCAAGCTCATCAAGAACAAGTTCAAGGAGTGGATCACCGCAGTCAAGCTTGAGCGCAACTACACCAAGGACGAAATCGTGACCATGTATCTGAACGCAGTCTTCTTCGGCAGCGAGGCTTACGGCATCAACACTGCGGCGCGCACTTATTTCGACAAGAAGACCGGCGACCTGCTGGTGGAGGAGAGTGCCTGCCTGGTGGGCATCGTCAACAAACCTACCCGCTACAACCCCGCCGTCAACCCCGAGCAGTCTCTGGAGCGCCGCAACCACGTGCTGCGCCAGATGCAGAAATACGGTTATCTCACCAAGGCCGAGTGCGACTCTATCACAGCCCTGCCCATCGTGCTCTCTTACCAGCGTCAGGACCACAACGCCGGCATAGGTTCTTATTTCAGGGACATGCTGCGCAAGACCATGAACGCCACCAAGCCGAAACGCTCTTCCTACACCCAGGTGGAGGACTACCGCAGAGATTCCACCAGATGGGTTGAAGATCCGCTCTACGGCTGGCTCAACAAGAACACCAAGCCCGACGGCAGCAGCTACAACCTCGACAAGGACGGCCTGCGCATCTACACTACTATAGATTCGCGCATGCAGAAATATGCCGAAGAGGCCATCAGGGAGCACCTCGGCGAAGACCTCCAGCCGCTGTTCTTCAGCGACCAGAGGGGCAAGCGCAACAAGCCGTTCTCAAACAGCGTGGACAATGCCACCATCGAACGCGTGATGCAGCAGGGCCGCCGCTGGAGCGACCGCTACACCAGCCTGAAGAAAGCCGGCATGTCTGAAAGCGAGATTCTCAAGACCTTCGACGAGCCGACCCAGATGAGGGTGTTCTCATGGAACAAGAAAGGCTACATCGACACCGTCATGACGCCCAACGACTCCATCAAGTATTACAAGTCGTTCCTCAGGGCGGCCTTCGTGGCAGTGGAGCCCAACACCGGCAAGGTGAAGGCCTATGTGGGCGGCCCGGACTACAGGTATTTCAAATATGACAACGCCGGCCAGGGCTACCGCCAGGTGGGTTCTACCATCAAGCCTTTCCTCTACACCCTAGCGATGCAGGAGGGCTACACTCCCTGCAACAAGGTGGTCAACATCCCTTACAGCTTCGTGCTGGCAGACGGCTCTGTCTGGACCCCGAAGAGTACCGACAAGAACGAATACATCGGCAACACGGTGACCCTGAAATGGGGCCTTACCCACAGTTCCAACAATATATCCGCCTATCTGATGAAACAGTTCGGCCCGGAGGCTATGGTCGACATGTGCCGCAAGCTCGGCATCAGCAGCTACATGGACCCTGTCTATTCGCTCTGCGTGGGCAGCTGCGACATGTCGGTGATGGAGATGGTGTCGGCTTACAACACCTACCCTTCAAGAGGCGTGTTTGTCAATTCATATTTCGTGGAGCGCATCGAGGATAATTCCGGCAACCTGCTGGCGAACTTCACCACCCGCAAGCGCGAGGCCATCAGCGATCCTACCGCATACCTGATGGTGAACCTGATGCAGGGCGTCGTGAATGAGGGTACGGCGAGCCGCCTGCGCTGGAAATACGGCATCGAGGGTGCAGCCGGCAAGACCGGTACCACCAACGACCAGAGCGACGGATGGTTCATCGGTTACATCCCGAAGCTTACCGCAGGAGTGTGGGTTGGAGCCGAGGACCGTCAGGTACACTTCGAAAGCCTGGCCTACGGTGGAGGTTCCTACATGGCGCTTCCTATCTGGGGTATATTCATGCAGAAGGTTATAGCCGACCCGAGCATCGGCATCCGCAACGGCGAGAGCTTCGTTCCTCCCGTAGGCTGGAGCATGAGCTTTGCCTGCACGGGCGGCGACGACGACCTGTCGGCCGGCGGTTCGACTGACGCAGAAGACGATTTCTTTAATTAGTATGATGAAAAAACGCGTAGCAGTAATTTACGGAGGTACATCTTCCGAAAGAGATATTTCTATTTTGAGCGGCAGGTACGCCGCAGCTTCGATAGACAGGGACAAATACGAAGTATACGAAGTCCTTTTCAACGCAGACAACTGGCTGCTGGTTGACTGGGAGGATGAGACGAACGAAAAGATGAGGGTCCTCGGGGCCGTCGACAAAGGCACATTCTCGTGCAACGGCGTCCGCTTCGACGTGGCCTGCATCATGATCCACGGCATCCCCGGCGAGAACGGCCTGCTGCAGGGCTACTTCGAGATGATGGGCATCCCCGTCACCACCTGCTCGTCGTTCGTATGCACGGTGGCTTTCAACAAATATTCCTGCAAGACCTTCCTCCGCGACACGGGAGTCAAGATGGCAGAAGATGTGTTCCTGCACAAGGGTGAGTTCTACGATGTGGATGCAATAATCGCCAAGCTCTCCCTTCCCGTCTTCGTGAAGCCTTCCGACGGCGGCAGCAGCTTCGGAGTCACCAAGGTCAAGATGGCGTCGCAGATGCCCGCCGCGATCGAGGCTGCCTTCAACGAGAGCGACACCCTGCTGATAGAAAAGGCTGTGGTGGGCCGCGAGGTGACTCAGGCCGCATACACCTCCTCAGGCAAGGTGGTCGTCCTTCCCGTCACTGAGATAATCACCGAAAACGAATATTTCGACTACGAGGCCAAATATCTCGGCAAGAGCGACGAGGTCTGCCCGGCCGAAATCACCGACGCCCAGAAAGCCGACATCAGCTACTGGACAGAAAAGATCTACCGCCATCTGGGCTGCACCGGCCTTGTCAGGATGGACTACATAATGGCCGAAGACGGAGTGTATTTCCTCGAGATCAACGCCACTCCCGGCATGACCCGTATGAGCCTCGTGCCCAAGATGGTCAGGGTCGCCGGCATCGACATCAAGAATTTCTTCACCGAGCTGATAGAGAGCGCTAGGTAACTCCATGACTGTAGGCAGCTACATAAAGGCCCTTGCGCAGAAGCTTCAGTCTCTGTATCCGGAGAAGGAGGCCAAGGCCATAGCCGAAAGTGTAGTCTGCAACGTGCTCGCCATAGAGCGCTACAAAATCCTCAGCGAGCCCGAAAGGGAGATTCCCGAGGAGCTCCTGCTGCGCCTTGTTGCGATGGAGGACGAACTGCTGGCCGCAAAGCCGCTGCAGTACGTGCTTGGCAGCTGCAACTTCGCAGGGCTGCGCATCCGCGTCAAGGAGGGAGTGCTGATCCCCCGTCCCGAGACGGAGCAGCTGTTCTCCCTGGCCGCCGATGACGCAGAGGCAGTGATGGAAGCCAGCGAAGACGACAATTTCAACGTGCTGGACATCTGCACCGGCTCAGGCTGCCTGGCCTACGCCTTCGCTTCCGAATTCCCGGACGCCCAGGTGTACGGCTGCGACATAAGCAACGACGCTCTGGCTGTCGCCTGCAGGCAGAGGGTGAAATGCGTCCGCCCGGTGTTCTTCCTTGCCGACGTGCTGCAGGCACCGCCCGCCGGTCTGCCGAAGTTCGACGTCATAGTCAGCAATCCGCCGTACATCCGCGAGAGCGAGAAGGCCGGCATGCGCGACAATGTGCTGAAGTGGGAGCCCGCCCTGGCGCTGTTCGTGCCGGACGACGACCCGCTGAAGTTCTATAAGGCCATAGCTGCCTGGGCTTCGGCTCTGCTCAAGCCTCACGGCGTGCTCTGGATGGAGGTGAACGAGGCTCTGGCCGCCGAGACAGCGGCTCTGTTCCCCGGCAGCGAAGTGTTCAAGGATTTTAACGATAAAGACAGGTTTGTGAGGCTATGGCAAAGGTAAAGACAGTATGGTACTGCACTTCGTGCGGCAATGAATATGCTAAGTGGATGGGCCAGTGCCCCGCCTGCGGGGAGTGGAACACCATGGTCGAAGAGCCCAAGGCTGCGTCTTCCGCCAAGGCTGCTTCGCCTGCCCGCACGAGGGCTTATGTCGCCACCGAGAAAGATGCCAAGCCTCAGCCGCTTTCTCAGATCGACATGTCTGAGGAGAGCCGCTTCTCCATCGGCATAGAAGAGGTAGACAGGCTGCTGGGCGGCGGCATGGTCCGCGGCTCCATGATTCTCATAGGCGGCGAACCCGGCATCGGAAAGTCTACCCTGGCGCTGCAGATTCCCATGAGTTGCGAAGGTCTCAGGACGCTCTACGTGTCCGGCGAGGAGAGCCTCCGTCAGCTGAAGCTCCGCGCCCAGAGGCTCGGCAGCAACGACTGCGACTGTCTGGTGCTCAGCGAGACCCTGCTGGAGAACATCCTCGCCCGTTCTTCCGAGGTCAATCCCGACCTGCTCATTGTCGATTCCATCCAGACCATATTCAGCGAAGCCATAGAGTCTTCAGCCGGTAGTGTGTCGCAGGTGCGCGAATGTGCCGCGGCTCTGCTGCGATACGCCAAGGAGACCAATACCTGCGTGATCCTCATCGGCCATATCACCAAGGACGGCGCCATCGCCGGTCCGAAGATACTGGAGCACATTGTAGACGTGGTGCTGCAGTTCGAAGGTGACACCCGCGGGGCCTACCGCATCCTGCGCAGCATAAAGAACCGCTTCGGCTCCACCGCCGAGCTGGCCGTGTTCGAGATGACCGGCAAGGGGCTCCGTCAGGTGAGCAATCCCAGCGAGATGCTTATCCCCATGCATCAGGAGAATCTCAGCGGCATCGCCGTGGCTGCGATGATGGACGGCACGCGCCCTCTGCTCATCGAGATACAGTCGCTGGTAAGTACGGCTGCTTACGGCACGCCCCAGCGCAGCGCGACAGGTTTCGATGTCCGCAAGATGAACATGCTGCTGGCCGTGCTGGAGAAGAGGGCCGGTTTCAGGCTCGCCACCAAAGATGTCTTCCTGAACATCGCCGGAGGCATGCGCATCAGCGACCCCGCCTGCGACCTGGCAGTCATCGCCGCCATCCTCTCTTCCAATTTCGACATCTCTCTTTCTGCCGACAGCTGCTTCTGCGCCGAAGTCGGCCTCAGCGGCGAGATCCGTCCCGTCAGCCAGGTCGACAGACGTATCTCCGAGGCCGCGAAGCTCGGCTTCAAGAAGATTTACATCTCATCTTTCAACAAGAAGGATTCCTTCTCCCAGAACGACGCCATCGAGGTCATCCCCGTGGCCGACGTCCCCGACCTCTGCCGCAGGCTCTTCAAAGCTTAGGATGCCGATTCGCGGGGCAGGTCCCCGAGAGCCGTCTGTCCACAAAAAGGGGGTGTTTTGTGGACGGATTCTCGTATGAAGACCGTCTGTGTCTTATCCTGAAAAAAGTTGACTCAAAACAAAGAGTTAACAATGTATCTATTACACACGGAAAAACAGCGCCAGTACTTTGACGAAGTCATTCGTCTTCATTACGAGGAAGGGTATGGTGAGAATCGTATATCGCAAC
>JAFZVU010000036.1 GCA_017617655.1 Bacteroidales bacterium | reverse complement strand
TTCATGGCTTGCGGATGGCGGCTTGATTCCTTTCCGCAAAGCTATCGGGTTTCTAATCAAAAAATAATCTGAGCCTTGTAAGATGTTAGAATTAAACTATTTAAAACCTATAGGAGATTTTTTCTCCGGACACTAGTGATAATTTTTATTTATTGTCCAACCATGTTGAATATACCACAAACTATCTTCGGGAACCTTGGACGCTTCGCCCAATTTAAAGTCAAAATCGCCACGACCACGAATTTTGGGTGATATATTTAATCGCGGTTCCAAGAAATTATTACGCATATAAGTAATATTGTGTGCCGCGTTTCCATTCCAATGTTTAACCGGAACTAGATAAATTGTTTTGATTGTTTTATCATTTGCATAATTTTGTAATAATTCAAAGGTGAGAATTTTATCTGCTGTTCGGTTATCAAACTCAATTTCCACATCGTGTGTTGGTTGGGGTTCGGGTTCCACCTTGGCACAGCCGGTATGCAACATTGGCGCCCCGACCAGCATTGCTATCGGAACCAGACGTTTCAAATTGTTTGGTATAATATTCTTAAATTTCATTTTGTTTCCTTTTTGTGCGCGCTAAGCTAACAGTTATAATAGCGTTCTTCTATTATAGACCAATCAGTGATATTCCAAAGCGCCACAAGGTGCGCAGCCCTCCGGTTCTGGTAGTCCAGGTAGTACGCGTGCTCCCAGACGTCGAAGGTCAGCAGCGGCTTGAGGCCATGTGCCACCGGGTTGTCGGCACCGGCATACTGGGCGATGCTCAGCTCGCCGGCGGCATTGGCTTGGAGCCACACCCAACCGCTTCCGAAGAGCCCGACACCCTTCTGCTCGAATTCCGCTTTGAAAGCATCAAGCGTGCGCCACTGCTTCTCAATCTGCTGCAGGAGCTTGCCGGTCGGCGGTTCGACAGACTCGGCTGCCGGACGGAACTGCTGGAAATACATCTCGTGATTCAGTACCTGCCCAGCATTATTGAATAGCGGGCCAGTAGCTTTCTTAACAATCTCTTCAAGCGACAACTCCTCCAAGCCAGAGGCAGGGAGGAGTTTGTTGAGGTTGTCGACGTAAGCTTGGAGGTGCTTGCCGTGGTGGAAGGAGAGGGTGCGGGCGCTGATTACGGGTTCAAGGGCGTCCGGTGAATAAGGGAGTCTAATAAGTTCAAACATTATTCATCCTTTTTGTCTTTGTCCTTATCGTCATCTTGTTCGCCATAGCCGTATCCATAACCATAACCATAGCCGTACCCATAACCATAACTACGGTTGTGGGTTGCTTCGACACCGTTAAGGATAAGAGCCATGCGGTTGTACTTGCCTTCTTTGTATAGATTCTCAAGCATTGGCAGGTTGCGTTTGTCGAAATAGTTAGCACGAACGATGAAAATAGTCATGTCTGCAATATGGGAGATGATAGCCGTATCGGCCACAACATCGATAGGCGGGCAGTCTACAAATATATAGTCGAAATCACTGCGCAGGGTGTCAATCATGGTATTAAAACGCTCAGACACCAGTAACTCGGCCGGATTGGGTGGAATGGTGCCAACACTAAGCAAGGAGAGGTTGTCCATGATGGGCTGGATATACTCGGAAATGTGGTCAGTCTTGCTGTTGAGGTAGGCCGCAACTCCACGGTGGTTCTTGTCGAGGGCCTTGCTGAGAGTTGCCTTACGCAGGTCAAGGTCCAGAATAAGGGTGCGGGAACCCTTTAGTGCCATAGAGGCGGCCATATTGAGGATGTTGAAGGTTTTTCCAGCGTTCGGGTTGAAAGAAGTCACCATTAGCACATGACAGCCGACCTCTTTGCCCACCATCAGGTCGAGGTTGGTACGTAACACTCGGAAGGCTTCATTGACAGCGTCGCGTTTGCCGCTCTGCACCAGGATGCCGCAATATTTGTTGTCGAAGCGGTTGATGCGGGCTCGCTGGAAGATGTTGCCCTGAATTCCAAACTGCGGGATTTCTGCAAGGAACGGGATAGACATTTTCTGGAGATCGCCACGAGTCTTAACAGTGGTGTCGAGAACACGCATCAGATAGAAGACGGCAAATGGAATCGCTATACCCAGGATTAAGGCAGCCAGCAGAATCATCATTCTTCTAGGTGCAATAGGACTGCTGCTTCCGGTAGGGGCCATAATCAGGCGTGTATTCTCTACATTTACCAGAGTCTGGAGTTGATTTTCCTCACGTTTCTGGAGAAGGAACACATAAAGTTCCTCCTTCACCTTCTGCTGGCGCTCTATGCTCTGCAGGTCGAGTTGCTGGCCGCTGGTGGCGGATATGCGGTTGCGGACTGTCTGCTCCTGACCCTCTGCCTTGCTCAGCTGAAGCTGGAGGGTGGAGATGAGGTTGTCAACTGAACGAATGATAGTGTTCTTAAGTTGGTCTAGCGAGTTGTTGAGGTCAACGATTATGGGGTTGTTCTCGGTAGTGTTTGTCAGCAGACGGTCTCGCCTGAGGAGCATATCGTTGTATTCGTCTATCTGGGAATTGACATTAGCATTCTGAATGCCTACATTGGCCGGAATCAAGGAACGGCTATGGGCTGGATCATTGAGGTAGTCACGGATATATTTGGCGACTTCGAGCTGGTTGTTGATCTCGAAAGATTTTGAGGCATATTGAGAAGACTCGTTGATGTATGTCGAAGTGACGGCTCCGGCGTCTGGCAGGTTGTAAGTCTGGCGGAAGCTCTTTATGTCACCCTCAATGCCACCGAGTTCCTTCTCGATTACTGCCAGACGCTCGTCGATAAAGACGGAAGTGTTGGTGGCGGATTTGTTCTTGTTCTCCAGCCAGTTCTCGTTGTAGATGTCGAGCAAAGTGCTCAGGATGCGCTCGGCGCGGGCTGCAAACATGTCTGTTTGAGTCAATAGAATTACAGAAGACTGTTTGTTGGATAAAGCCGCTGTCAGATTATTGCAGAAACCTTTTGCCCGGGAGCGTGAGTTTAGCCAGGTTACTGTGATGTCGTCGTTAAACCTATCGATTCTGCTTGTGGGCACCAGCACCATCCGGCCGGCCGGGGTGTCGAGGGTGTCCCCGAAGGCTCCGGTTATAGCATTGCCCTTGATTTCGTTGCCTCCTATCACGAAGTCAGTCAGTTTGAATCCGTCGCCCTTCTTGCTGGCAAGGAAAGTGATACTTGACTTAGGATTATCACCGGCCAGTACCAGTTCGAAAGGGGTATTTGTATAGAGTTCTCGCTCACGCAAAAATTGGTTTTCAACATATCTGGTTTCGTATCCGAGCCTTTCCACGACCTGCTGCATGAGGTCGGGACTTGTAAAAGCTTCCATTTCGTTAAAGACAGTAGCAGAAGAGAGTCTGATACCTGTCGATCCTGTGAACTGGGTGAGATCGTTCATCGTGCGCTGCTGAGAGAGTTCGTCAAGAATTATCTTCTCACTGCGGCTGTATGTCTTAGGGGTCTTGTAGAGATAAAATAGCGCAACCATAAGGCAGATGGCAATTGAAATGATATACCACCAGCGGTTGCCCCATATCATCGCCCAGATGTCGGCAAGTTTGAGTTCCTGCTCTTGTTCGAAACTATTGTTGCTGGCGCTGCTTTGAGCGTTGTTGTCAAATTCTACCATTGCGAGTTATTTTCTAAGGGTCAATGTAAGTATCAGGTTGGTGACGGTGATTGCTACGGAAGACAGGGAAATCCAGAAATTACCGCTCTTGAAGTAGTTCTCGTTGATTGTGCTCTGGCCTGCACGGACGCTGTTGGGATAGACGTAGACCACATCGTTCTGCTGCAGATAGTAGGCCGGAGAGTCAAACAATGAAGAAGACTTGCGTAAGTCAACTTTATAGACGCTTCGCTGGCCGTTCTGCTCGCGTATTACAGTGACGTTGTCGCGGCGACCATAGATGGTGAGGTCGCGAGCCAGCGAAAGGGCGCCGAGCAGAGTTATTTTGTCACCGGTAACGCTGAATGTGCCTGGATTATTGACTTCTCCCATCACTGAGATACGGAAGTTCATGAATTCCACAGTTACAATAGGGTCAAGCAGGATGCCTTCGGAAATCACTTTTTCCTTGATTAGATTCTGCAATTCCCAGCGGGTGAGTCCGGCCACATGGATGGTTCCCAACATCGGGAACTCAAGATTGCCGCTATTGTCAACCACATATCCAAGTATTCTCTGTATACTACCACCTGTTGTTGTTGTAATCTCACTACCCGCAGCATATGTGGCCATCGGCTTATTCAACGCCGCCGACAATTCCGGGTTTCTGCTCGATACTACAATCGACAGCTGGTCCTGCGGCTGAATAACAATTCCCGCGTTTTCCTTCATGTCCAGTGTCTCATTCCTGGTGATGTCCTGCAGATAGTCAATCTGCTGGTAGGTGGTGGTGCTGCATCCCGCAGCCAACGCCACGATGGCCGTTATGGCCAATAGTCTGTATAGTTTCATGTTGTACAAAAATAATTCTCTGACTCCCCTCCCGGAATGTGTCTTTCCGGAAAGGCGACGGCGGCTGGCTCCTTGCCCCTGTCCAGGGGCGGTGCGTCAACCGTGGATTATAGCTTCAAGCAGGGCCAGGGTGTCCTTCTTCAGGACCTTGGCTCTGTAGTTTCTCTCAATTGCGCCTGCACGGTGGCAGTCGCTGCCGGCCATGCAGTACCAGCCTTTCTTAAGCAGGTCGTGCGCTTTCAGCGCGACGGTCTCTCCGTATACTCCGACCAGCGACGGCAGGTTGAGCTGCATGTAGCAGCCCATGTCGTGCAGCCTCTCATAATCTCTCCACTGCATGTAGTGGTATCTCTCCGGGTGGGCCACCAGCGGGCGGTAGCCGGCTTTCATCATATTCTCAAGCACTTCCCAGAGGTTGATGGGCGGGAACTGGGTGGAGGTCTCCACCAGCACGGTGTCTTCGCCGTGCAGCATCAGGTCGCGCTCGGCGAGCCTCTTCTCAAAGAGGGTGTCAATCATGTACTCTGATGCAACTTTCAGCCTGATTGGCCCCTCGTACATGGCTTTGAACTCTTCGAACCTAGCCAGTATGCCTTCGGTCGTGTTCGGCACGTCTTCCATAGTGTGGGGCGTGAACCATAGGGTGTCCAGCCCGGCTTCTTCGTAGAAGCGCAGGATGTGCAGGCTCTCCCGGGCAGTCTTCACTCCGTCGTCCAGCCCGAAGAGGATGTGGCTGTGGTTGTCGGTGGCGCCTTTGAGGAGTCCCGAGTCCAGGAGTGAGTGTTTGCTGTGCAGGAAGCCGAACATCGTTACTTGTCTTTCTTATCGTATTCTTCGAATCTCGAGTTGTTGGAGATGTACTCCGGCACTACGCTCTTCATCATCTTCACCATCTCGGGGATGTTGACTTCGCGGGCGAGCTGGGTGAGGCGGTCGGCCACCATCGCTGCGTCGTCGTAGTTGTATTCGCGCACCTTGGCGATGCGGATGCGCTGGTGCTGGGTCTTTATGGTGTTCTCCTCGTTGGCGAGCAACTCTTCGTATAGTTTCTCGCCGGGGCGCAGGCCGGTGTATTCCACTTTGATGTCGCGGTCAGGCACGTAGCCGGCGAGGGTGATCATGCGGCGGGCGAGGGTGTCGATCTTGACTGGTTCGCCCATGTCGAACACGAATACCTGGGTGCCGGTGGCTATAGTAGCTGCTTCCATCACGAGGCGGCAGGCCTCGGGGATAGACATGAAGAAGCGGTTGATGTCGGGGTGGGTGACGGTGACGGGGCCGCCTTCGGCGATTTGTTCGCGGAAGCGGGGGATTACCGAGCCGTTGCTGCCCAGCACGTTGCCGAAGCGGGTGGTGATGAAAGTGGTCTTGCCTTTGCGGCGGCCTTTCTCGATGGCCAGGCCGAGGCTCTGGGTGTAGATCTCGGCGAGGCGTTTGCTGCAGCCCATTATGTTGGTGGGGTTGACGGCTTTGTCTGTCGAGAGCATCACCATCTTCTCGATGCCGTATTCTATGCATTTGTCGGCCACGTTGCGGGAGCCCATCAGGTTAACGAGGATGGCTTCGCAGGGGTTCTCTTCCATCAGGGGCACGTGCTTGTAGGCGGCGGCGTGGAAGACTATCTGGGGCTGGAAGCGGCGGAAGACGTAGTCGAGGCGGGCGGCTTCGCGCACGTCGCCGATTACGGGGGTGAAGTCGAGCTGCGGGTAGTCGCCTTCAAGCTCGAGCCTGAGGTTGTGCAGCGGGGTCTCGGCGTTATCGTAGAGGATTATCTGGCGGACGTTCTGCTTTGCCAGCTGGCGTACTATCTCGCTGCCGATGCTGCCGGCGGCTCCGGTGACGAGGATGGTCTTGCCGCCGAGCATTGCCTTGACGGCGTCCATGTCGATCTTTATCTCTTCGCGGCCCAGCAGGTCTTCGATCTTGATGTCGCGGGGGCGGAACACGTTCTTGCCTGCTTTGATCTCGTCGAAGCTGGGGGCGATCAGGGTCTTTACGTTGTGCTCGCTGCAGTAGTCGAGCAGTCCGTGGTTTTCTTCGCGGGCGTCGGTGTCGACTGCGAACATCACGCCGTTGGCGCCGGTCTTGTCGAGTATGGCGCTGAACTCGCTGTCGTTAGCGAAGGAGTATACGTCCTTGCCTTCGATCTTGATGTCGTTGAGGGATTTGTCGCGGACGAGGAAGCCGACTGCCTGGTAGTGTTGCGAGTTCTTCAGGCGGGGGATGATGGCTACCGACTTGTTGCTTATGCCGTAGAGCAGCACCTTGGTGAGGCGCTTGCTGTTGCGGATGGAGCTGTTGAGGCGGTCATACACGAGGATCATGTTGAGCCTGACTGCTATGAGAACTAAGGCGGTGGCCAGGAAGTCAAGGGTAACGATGATCGGGATGTAGGGAGTCCAGAGGCGGAGCGCCCAGATGCCGACGGCCAGGAGTATGCCTTTTGCCAGCGATACTAATGCGAAAGACAGCAGGTCTTTCACCTGGAGGTGGCGGATTATTATCCTGTAGCATTTGGAGAAATAGACCAGAAAGCCCGAAAGCACGAAGGCCATGGCGACGTAGATCCAGAAGAAGCGCCCTGAATAGGTATTCGAGTTGGCGAACAGGTTGGAGAGCAGAATAATCAGGACTGAAACAAGGGTCGACAGCGCTACGTCCATCACGAAGATGAGCTTGCGGTTGAGGTATCTGTCCTGGAACCGCTGCAGCAGCTGCTTTATGATTTTGTACTTGTTGGGCATATATGTCTAGTTCTCTGTTATCGGTTCTAAGTATGCGGGGTTGATGTGGACGGTGGCCACGGCGACTATGCCGGTGACCGTGATCACCAGGCGGCGGTCCTTGCGGATGCGGCGGACGTAGCCTTCGCTGCCTTTGAAGACGCCTTCGGTGACGCGGACTTTCTGGCCGGTGTGGTATTTGGGGTCGTCGGGGCCGAGGACTTCGAAGGTGTCGGGACTGGCGCTGGTGACGAGGATGAAGGCGCGCATCTCATCTTCGCGGATGGGGGCGGGGACGTTCATCTCCTGCGGCTTGCCGTCGATGGCGCTGGAGCGCAGTTCCTTGCGGGTGTAGATGGCGAACTTGGAGCCGTCGCGGTCCTGGGCTTCGCGGTGCAGGCTTGTAAGGGTCTGCTCTGCGCAGCGGACGAACAGCAGGGAGCTGATCAGCGGCCGGCCGTCGGGGGTCAGGGGGCAGTAGGTGTCGCAGCCTTCGCCTGTGAGTTTGTCTCGCAGGGGGAGGACTTTGTTGTAGAACACCTTCAGCGCGTACCAGTTCGTCTTTTCCGTCATCGGTTTTTTTATGTTTTTTTCGGGCCGCAAAGATGCAGCATACTTCTATAAAAAACAAATATAATAAAAAGAGTTGATGTATTTGTAACAAATACGCGCGCGATTGCTGCGAGTTTGTTAGATTTGCATAAGGAAAATGCGAGAATTTATTATATCGATTTCGGATTTTGTGTGCGGGTATCCGCTTTTCTGCTGGCTGATCGGCGGCGGGTTGTTCCTGTTCGTGCGCTCGCGGGCGGTGCCGGTTCGGCGTCTTGGGGCTGCTGTGCGGTCGCTCCGTGTGACTAAGCAGACGGGTGAGGGGCAGATTACTTCGTTCCAGGCGCTCATGAGTGCCATCAGCGCGACTGTGGGCATGGGCAATATAGCGGGTGTGGCGATTGCGCTGGTTGTGGGTGGTCCCGGAGCGATTTTCTGGATGTGGGTGAGTGCGCTGTTGGGTATGGCTACGAAGTTTTTCGAGGGGACGCTTGCGATTATGTTCAAGGGGCGCAATGACAAGGGGGAGGCTCGCGGCGGGCCGATGTATGTGATTACGCAGGGCTTGGGCGCCCGCTATCGTCCGCTGGCGGTTATGTTCTCATGCGCCGGCCTCATCGGCTGCCTTGCGGTGATGCAGGCGAATCAGTTCGTGGAGGCTGTCTGCACGGTGTTTATGCCTGCGACTGCAGCTGCCGGCACTCCGCTGTGGATCCGTGCTATGCTGGGTGTTTTCATCACTGCTATAGTTGCCGTTGTTGTGGTCGGCGGTATCAAGCGCATCTCCAAGGTTGCTTCGCGTATCGTGCCGGCGATGGTGGCTCTTTATTTCGTGCTGGTCGTGCTGGTGATTGTGCTGCATTTCAGGGAGTTGCCGCGGGTGTTCGCTTCGATTTTCGCGGGTGCGTTCAATCTCCGGGCGGGGCTCGGGGCTTTTGCTGCTGTGGCCATCACGGGTGCGCGCCGCGCGATGCTCGTGAACGAGGCGGGCGTGGGTACTGCGATGATGATGCACGGGGCTTCTATGAATGAGAAGCCGGTCCGCGAGGGTTTCGTGGCGATGCTAGGCCCGGCCATAGATTCGGGTTTCGTCTGCACGCTTTCTGCCATTCCCATCCTGATTGCGGATTGCTATCATGTGGAGGGCGTCAAGGGTCTGTCGGTGGCCCTGCAGTCGTTCGATGCGCTGATTCCCGGCGGGCGCTATCTGCTGATGATACTCGTCACGGTCTTCGCCTTCTCCACGATGTTCTCGTATTCCTACTACGGCCGCACCTGCTCGGAGTTCCTCTTCGGCAAGGACAAGGCCCGCTACTACGACTGGTTCTACCTGGCCATGATCCTCGTGGCCAGCATCATCACCCTCGATGTCGCCGTCAGCCTCATGGACCTCGCCTTCGCCCTCATGTCCGTCCCCACCATGTTCGCCGTCCTCCGCCTCTCCCCCCGCGTCCTCCGCGCCCTCCGCGACTTCAAGGAATAATCCCCGGCATCCATTTCACGGCTGCGAATTGAAGTTTTTTTTCCGCCTGGGAGGCGAGAAAAACTTCAGAGGTTGTTTCCCGGCTGGTGCCGAGAACAACCTCATAAAAGTCTGAGTGCGTCTGGTCCGTGGAAGGGGTGCGGGAAAAGGACGGGGATGGGGTTGTTTCCCGTCCAGCAGCTGGAGCTCTTTGGGGGGCTCCAGCTGTTGTCCGAGAACAACCCCTCCGAACCTGCCGCCTATACAAAACAAAAAAATTCCGAAAACAATTGCATCTTAAGTATTTTCTGTATCTTTGTTGACAGAAGAAGTGTCAGACACATTACCGTTCGGTCTCGTTTTATTATCGGCTTCGGTAACGGGACGCAAAGTGTTGTCGAGAACCGATTCTCCATCCTGCTGGGCGGAAGCAGGCTTGACACTTTCTCTTTTCTCCCCATATCGGGCATTGAATACACCCCCACTATTTATGTTCCAGTATGTTCCATCGGATGACAATTCGATGAATATCGTATTGTTGTGGGCCTTTCTTACTTGAAGGAGATATGTTGTTCCTCCTTTCTTGTTCTTTTTCCCGACTTTGATGTCATCTTTCGCTTCGCTTCGTTCAGAGAGACATATGGGTAGGATATCCTAGCCGGAAATAGCGAGCCGCCAGGCTGAGCTCGCTATTCTGGCTGGAGATATCCTCATTTCCCCCGCGGCCGGATGAGCTTCCGTCCAAGAAGATATCCTCGCACAACAGCTGGAGCCCCCCAAAGAGCTCCAGCTGTTGGACGGGAGATATCTTCTTCTGTTCCGTTTGCTCCGTTCCGCCAGTTCCACATCTCCATCCCCGGCCGATAAAACAATTCTTCCAATTACCTCCGCCAATAGCAACTTTTCCTGATTACTCCCCTTCTCCAACTCATTCCCGTGTCTCAAAATGAAATAACTGCGGGAGTTTTTCATTTTGAGGCAGGTTTTTGCGCGAAAGCCCTTGTTTTGCTGCCTTAAAATGGAAGAATGGGCAGTTTTTTTCATTTTGAGACAGTCAGTGCTGAGGAGAGAAGTTTTTTCCCGCCTGGGAGGCGAGAAAAACTTCAGAGGTTGTTTCCCGGCTGGTGCCGAGAACAACCCCTCCGAACCTGCCGCCTATCCAAAACAAAATAGCGGGTTCAATTATGTTTCCGCGGTATGCGTGTAGAGCGCTTAACTCTCATACCAAGGAGGCAAAATGGCGCATTTCGCAGAAAACCGTTCCTTGGTATGAGACTCCGGGGGCGTACTCGCATACCAAGGCGCGTTTTAAGCACATGTGCCTCGCCAAGGGGAAGGTTACCGGATCTTGTACGTGAGATTCCTTGCCGCCAGGAAGTCGAGGAGGGCGGGTTCGGGGCTGACGGTGACGGTGCGGGAGAAGAACTCCACGTCATTGTGGAGGGTGCGGTCGATGACATCGACGTAGAGGCGGGCGCCGCCCTTGCAGCGCTTGCAGACCTTCTTCAGGCCGGCGATGAAATCCGCAGTGACAACCTCCAGCGGAGCCACCACCACGAACTCCTTCACGAACTCGTCCTTCACGTTAGACAGCAGATTCATCTCCTCGACCACCATGTCGTAATGCACCTCGCTGCTCTCCTTGCCGCGGAAACGCTCCTTGCAGCGGAAGCGGATGAGCAGCGTCTGGCCGTCCGTGACATAAGGCATGAACTTCTCGTAATCCTTGCCGAACAACGCTAGATTGTAGCTGCCCGTAAAGTCCTCGATGTCAAACTTCAGGAACGGACGGTTGTTCTTCGTCATCATCCGCTGCGTCTGCGTCACCAGACCCGCCACGGTAAACGACTTGTCCAAAACGGTATCCTTCGGCAACTTGCGCCCCTGCGACTTCACCAGCGCATCGCTCTCCATCCGCAGCCGCAGCTCCGCCAGATTGCCGATGCTCTCCGTCGCGAAATTCTCGATCTCGAACTTGAACTTGTCCAGCGGATGCGCACTCAGATACATGCCCACAACATTCTTCTCCTCCTTCAGCAGCGCAATCTCGTCCACAGCCTCCGCCGCAGGGATCGCCGGACGCACCGGTTTCATCTCCTCCATGTCCCCGAAGAGGCTGGCCCCCTGGTTGATAGCATCATTGTGGAACTTGTTGGCGTAGCGGATCAGCTCATCCAGGAAATTCTCGTTCGGATACGTGGCGGATGGAACGAAGAACTGCGCGCGCGACATCTCCCCGAAGCTGTCGAAAGCCCCGGCGTACGTCATACACTCCAGACCCTTGCGGTTCAGCACGTTCAGCGGCACCCGCTCCAGCAGGTTGAAGATGTCGGTGAACGGGCCGCCCTCCTCGCGGATGCGGATTATGGTATTGATGGCGCTCGGGCCGATGCCCTTGATGCCGCCCAGACCGAAGCGGATGTCACCCTTCTTGTTGACGGTGAAAGTAGTGTCCGACTCGTTGATGTCCGGCCCCAGCACATTGATCTTCGCCCGGCGGCAGTCGTCCATCAGCTTGGTCAGCTCCTCTATGTCGTTCAGGTTGCGGCTCATGTTGGCCGCCATGAACTCAGCCCGGTAATTCGCTTTGAGCCAGGCGGTCTGGTAGCCCACCCAGGCGTAGCAGGTCGAGTGCGATTTATTGAAAGCGTAGGAAGCGAACTTCTCCCAGTCCGCCCAGATCTTCTTCAGGATGGCCTCGTCGTAGCCGTTCGCGATGCCGCCGTTGATGAACTTCGGCTTCAGCGCGTCCAGCTTCTCCTTGATCTTCTTGCCCATCGCCTTGCGCAGCGTGTCGCTCTCGCCTCGGGTGAAGCCCGCCAGCTCGCGCGACAGAAGCATCACCTGCTCCTGGTAGACTGTGATGCCGTAGGTGTCCTTGAGGTACTTCTCCATCACCGGGATGTCGTACTCGATGGGCTTGCGGCCGTTCTTGCGGTCGATGAAGTCCGGGATGTAGTCCATCGGGCCGGGGCGGTAGAGAGCGTTCATCGCGATGATGTCCTCGAACTTGCTGGGCTTCAGCTCCCTCAGGTAGCGCCGCATGCCGTCGCTTTCGAACTGGAAGACCGCCGTCGTGTCGCCGTTGCTGAAAAGCTCGTAGGTCGCCTTGTCGTCTAGCGGGATCTTCTCAACGTCGATGCGCTTGCCGCTGCGCTTCTCGATGTTCTTGACGCACTCCTTCTCGATGGAGAGGGTCGACAGGCCCAGGAAGTCCATCTTCAGCATGCCCACGTCCTCTATGAAAGAGCCTTCGTACTGGCTCACCAGCATGTTCTCGCCGGTCTCCTTGTCCTTCACCACGCTGAGCGGGATGTAGTCGGTGAGGTTCGAGCGGCCGATGATGGTGGCGCAGGCGTGCACGCCGGTCTGGCGGATGCTGCCCTCCAGCTTCGCGGCGAAGTCGATTGTCTCCTTCACCAGCGGCTCCGCAGCCTCGTAGGCCGCCCTGAATTCGGGGTAGTATTTAATGCAGTTCGGAAGAGTGACTGGGAGGGTCTTCTCGACGGTCTTCTTCTCATTATTAGGGTCCGGCACGCTGGCCTCGAAGGGCCTTGCGGGGATGATCTTGGAGAGACGGTCGCTGATTGCCAGGGGCACCTGGTGGATGCGGGCCACGTCCTTGATGGCGCTCTTGGCGGCCATGGTGCCGAAGGTGGCCACGTGCGATATGTGGTCCTTGCCGTATTTGTTCTCCACGTAGCGGTAGACATTGCCTCGGCCGTCGTCGTCGAAGTCGATGTCGATATCGGGCATCGAGATGCGGTCGGGGTTGAGGAAGCGCTCGAACAGGAGGTCGTATTTCAGAGGGTCTATGTTGGTGATGTGCAGGCAGTAAGCTACCACGCTGCCGGCTGCGCTGCCTCGGCCGGGGCCGACCCATGTGCCTTCGCGCCGCGCCGCCTGGATGAAGTCTTGCACGATGAGGAAGTAGTCCGGGAAGCCCATGTAGGAGATGGTCTCCAGCTCGAACTTGATGCGGTCGGCCTGCTCTTGTGTCAGCTCGCTGCCGTAGCGCTCTTCGGCGCCTTTGTAGCAGAGGTGGCAGAGGTAGGCCACGGACCATGCGAAGTCCTCGCCGCGCGGGGCTCCGGACTTGTTGGCCAGGCCCTTGTCGATTATGTCCTTATACTTGTCGAGGTACTGCTGTATGTCTTTGGTGAAGTCGTCCGGCAGGATGAACTTCGGCAGGATGGCGGGGGAGTCTATGTCGTAGCGCTCCACCTTCTCGGCGACCTCAAGGGTGTTGGTGATGGCCTCCGGGTGGTCGGCGAATATGGCCGCCATCTCGTCCTGCGTCTTGAGGTACTCCTGCTGGGTGTAGCGGATGCGGTCCGGGTCGTCGTAGTTGTCGTTGAAGGTGAGGCAGATGAGGCGGTCGTGGGCCGGGCCGTCCTCCTTGCTGACGAAGTGCACGTCGTTGGTGGCTATGACCTTCACGCCGTGCTTGGCGGCCAGCTCGAAGATGGCTTCGTTGACCACCTGCTGCATCATGTAGACCTTCGTGTCGGCGCCGGGGACTTCGGTTTTGTGGCGCTGCACCTCGAGGTAGAAGTCGTCGCCGAAGAGGTCTTTGTACCATTTGATGGTGGCTTCGGCCTTCTCGAAGTTGCGGCTGTAGATGGCCCTCGGGATCTCGCCGGCCAGGCAGGCGGAGCTGCAGATGATGCCTTCGTGGTATTTCTGGAGCAGCTCGCGGTCGATCTTGGGCTTCTGGTAGAAGCCGTCGATGAAGGCGTAGGAGCTGAGCTTCACGAGGTTGTGGTAGCCCGTCATGTTCTTGGCCAGCAGGATGAGGTGGTGCGGGCTGCGCTCCTCCTTGTTGTCGGTGAGGAAGCGGTTGTCGTTAGGGGAGACGTACATCTCGCTGCCGATTATCGGCTTCACGTCCGGGTATTTCTTCGCATACTTGAAGAACTCCTTCACGCCGTACATGTTGCCGTGGTCGGTGATGGCGAGCGCGGTCTGGCCGTCCTCGTGGGCCTTCTCGAACAGCTTGGCTATCGGGGCGGCTCCGTCGAGGATGGAGTACTGGGTGTGGACGTGCAGGTGTACGAAGGGCATGGCGGCTGTGCGCCCCGGCAGGCGGTGACGCGCAGATTACAAAGATAGGAAATAATGGTTGCAATCGCGCGCGGGGAGACCGCGAAGTTATCAACCGTTATGCACGTTGTTGCGCGTGATTTACAATCGGCTGATTATCAGCTATAAATGCAAAGTCCTACCCCTCGAAAGCAGAGGTAGGACTTATTGTTAAACGTTTAGAACCAGCGTTTTACAAACCACGCGCTATTCACGAGAGAGCCTCATCACGCGCGCTCATCACGCGAGCCGTTATCGCTCCGCGCTCATCACGAACTTCAGCGTGCCGCCGGCCATGATGTCGTCGTGGCTGATGGCCTTGGCGGTCAGAGGCTTGCCGTTCAGGTACATCTCCTTCACGTAGATGTTCTCCGGGGCGTAGTTCTCGGCGATGACGGTGAAATGCTTGCCGTTGGCCAGGTTGATGGTCGCCTTCGGCAGCTGCGGAGCGCCGAGGACGTACTCGCCGCCGCAGGGGTTCACGGGGTAGAAGCCCAGCGCCGAGAAGATGTACCAGGCGCTCATCTGGCCGCAGTCGTCGTTGCCGCAGAGGCCGTCCACATCATCCTTGTACTGAGTGGCGAAGATCTCGTGGATCAGCTCGGCCGCGCGGTCCTGGCGGTCAGCCAGCGTGAAGAAGTAGACCACGTGGTGACTCGGCTCGTTGCCCTGGGCGTACTGGCCGATCAGGCCCGACACGTCGCTCACCTCGCCGGCGCCCTCCACCTCGCTCGGGACGGTGAAAAGGCTGTCCAGCTTGGCCGCCAGTTGCTCGTGGCCGCCATAGAGCTCGGCCAGACCCTCGAAGTTCTGCTGCACGTGCCATGTGTACTGCCATGCGTTGCCTTCGGTGTACTGCCCGCCCATGTTGCCGGCCTGCGCCAGCGCGAAGGGGCTGAACGGTGTGGCCCAGTTGCCCTTGGAATCCTTCGGGCGCATGAAGCCGGTTTGCGGGTCGAAGACGTTGCGGTAGTTCTCGCTGCGCTTCAGGAAGAACTCATAGTCGTCCATCTTGCCCAGCGCCTTGGCGAACTGTGCAGCGCAGTAGTCGTCGTAGGCGTACTCCAGGGTGCGGGAGACGCTCTCCTCGTCGATTATGTCGTAGGGCAGGTAGCCGTATTTGTCGAGGACGGTCCAGTCGGACTTGATGTGGTCTTCCGTAAGGGAGCGCTTCACCGCCTCATACGCCTTCTCGACGTCGAAGTTGCGGTGGCCCTTCAGGTAGGCGTCCACTATCACCGGCACGCAGTGGTTGCCGATCATGCAGTAGTTGTCGCCGCCCCAGAGGGCCCAGATGGGCAGGAAGCCCTGCTTGTCGTAGTGGCCGAGGGCGGACTGCACGAAGTAGTCCACTTTCTCGGGCGTCAGGATGGTATAGAGGGGATGCGCGGCGCGGTAAGTGTCCCAGAACGAGAAGGTTGAGTAGTACGGGTTCTCGCCGGCGTCGGCAATGTTGTTCGGGTGGATGAAGAGGTGGTACATCGAAGTGTAGAAGACATCTTTCTGCTCCTGGGTGCCCTCGATCTCGATGAGGGAGAGGTAGCGGCCCCACTCTTTGGCGGCCTGCTTGCGGACCTTCTCCAGGTCCCAGCCGGGGATTTCCTTGGCGATGTTGTTTCTTGCGTTTTCAACTGACCTGGAAGAGACTGAGACCTTGACTTTCAGCGTCTCGCCGGGGTTCAGGTCGAAGTCGAGGACGTAACGGGGGGCTTTCTCCCTCGGGTCGCGCTTCTCCAGTTCGGTGGCGGTGGTGTAAGGGCGGTCGAATTCGATGACGTAGTAGTACGTGCGGTCGAGCCAGACGCGGGTGCGGCACATGCCGGAGATGACGTGGTCGTTCTCGAAGGCCTGGATGGACTCCAGGACGTGGGTGTGGAACTGGTTGATGCCGCTGACCATCGCGCTCTGGAAGTCGAGCAGCAGGCGCGGCTTGTCGCTGCCGTTGTAGGTGTAGTTGTGGATGGCGGCATGCTCAGTGGCAGACATGCTTGCGGTGATGTCGTAGGCGTCGAGTTTTACGCTGTAGTAGCCGGGCTCGGCCGTCTCGTTGTCCTTGCTGAAGGGGCTGGAGAAGTCTTCTTTTGCAGGGACGGGTATCTTGGCTCCGGGCTGGGTGACTATGGCCGTGGTCGTGTAGTTGCCGGTGAACGGCATGATGAGCACGTCGCCGAGGTCATGGCAGCCGGTACCGGAGAGGCGGTTGTGAGAGAAGCCCATGATGCTGCGGTCGCGGTTCTGGTAGCCTGACGTGTAAGCCCAGGTGAAGTTGCCGGTCTGCGGTCCCACCTGGATGTTGCCGAAGGGCACCGTCGCGCCGGGGTTGCAGTGGCCGTTGTCTGCCGCTCCCACGAAGGGGTTGGCGTACTGGTTGTATTTCGTTGTCGCTTTGCCGCCGCAGCCGGCGATTATAGTGGCTGCCGCTGCCACAGCCGCCACCAGTAAGAAGTATCTTTTCATAGCTTTCGTTTAGTCAGAAGTAAGTCTTACAAATATAGGATTATATTTCGTAATTTTATGTTCCAATAGCTCTCCACGAAGTGGTTCGAGATATGCCGGAACGAAGCAGGAGATGGGCGAGCGATAAACATACAGTGCATGATACTATTTACACCGACAAAGCATGGGGCTGGGGTGCGGCTCTGGGGGACGCAGACGGAGCTGATGGAGTTCTATGAGACCGTCGAACGTTTCTGGGACGCCAAGGAGCCGGCTCTGGTGGGTTCGGTAGAGCGTCAGCGCGACGACATGCTGGCCAGTTTCTGCTATGATCTGCGGCACGGCTTCATGGGAATGCGGACCGTCGCAAGGCGCCATCCGAAGGACAAGACTCCGGGCGATTATTATGCTGTAGAGATTACGTGGACCCACATCCTGTTCTATATGGCCGTGCTGCGGTACAACATGCGGAATCATCCCTGCACCGAGCAGGATATCCAGCTGGTCTCTCAGGTCGAGGAGGCCCTCCGGGATGTGATCCGGTCTTATTCTAAGCCCTACGCCCATGCGGTGCTGCCATACCTCGAAGGGGCGGTGTACTGCAAGAATCCGAATCTGTTCCAGTACATGGAGTATATCAACTACCAGCACATCAACAAGGTCCGCTACTCCACCCCTAAAAATGCCTTCAGCTACCTTGCCCGCTACATGACGGGCTCGATCTACGACTCCTTCGAATACAATGACATCCTGCAGCGCCTCCAGCGGATAGCCCGCAGCCAAGGCTGCGAAATCTCCCAACTAACCTACCATTACGACCACCCGCCCTACGATTTCGAGTGGTAAACGCCAGTTCCGCAGCGCCGCCTCTTTTCCGTGTCTCAAAATGAAAATTGTGGCTGGTTTTTTCATGTTAAGGCACGTTTTTTCGCGAAAACCCCTGTTTTGCTGCCTCAAAATGGAAGAATAGGCAGTTTTTTTCATTTTGAGACAGTCAGCGCAGAGAAACCCTCCAGTCTCCTTGTCAGGCTTTGGGTTCGCGGCGGCGAATCTTCAGGATGAACCAGAGGGAGAGAGCGAGGCCGATGACCAGAGAGATGATGGAGGCTTCGGCGCCGAAGATGCCGCCGGTCAGGATTTCGGGGCCGGCGACGGTAGCCTGGATCAGCGCTTCGCCGGCGTCGCTGCCGGATACCGCAAAGCCGAAGATATTGCCCTGGGTGAAGTTCCACGCCCAGTGGATGCCGATGGGCAGCCAGAGGGTGCCGGAGTATTTGTAGGCGGCGCCGAGCAGCAGGCCGGCCTCCACCGCGATGGCGAAAGATGACCACAGAGTGGCTCCCGGCTGGAAAATGTGCATCAGTCCGAATATCAGCGACGAGGTGATGAGGGCCGCGATGAAGCCCCACTTTTCATCGATCCAGCGGAACAGCACGCCGCGGAAGATTATTTCTTCGCCGACGGCGACGACCAGGAAGCCGAGGAATGCGGCGAAGATGCCGGCTGGATTGTCTGTGCCGACGGAGTCAATCCTGTAGAGGCCGGCCGCGAGCATTATCAGTACAACGACAATGAAAAATGCGAAACCGATGCCGAGGCCCTTCAGGGTGTCCGGGGCAAGGCGGCGCAGCGGAATGTCCCGGGCCGGAGCATGCTCAAACCATTTGACGAAGAGGGCGTACAGGGCTGTCATGGCCGTCGAGAAGACGATGACGGCGAGGCAGCTGACCCACAGTGTGGTGATAGAATCGGTTACCACCAGAGCCAGACCGTACATCAGAAAAGAAAGGACGAAGCTCGCTATGACCAGCAGCGACCACTCCCAAACAGACCTTGATTTTATCGACATAATCTTCAGCTTTTGCCAGCAAATGTACAATTTGTCCCGAACATTGTTACAGGTGTATCGCAATCAGCTCGTTGCCGAGACGATGAAGGGCGGTTTCTATCTTGACGACTTGCGCTTTGCGGGGTTTTGAGAGGCCGTTGGCATAGTGCCAAAGTTGTTTCTGGTTGATGCCGGTGAGGCGTTCGAGGCCGGATTTCGTAAAAATGCCATCGTAGAGCGCGAGGAGGCTTTTGACGTCCATCGAGAAATCAATTCTATAGTCACCTGTCAGTTCGGAGGGCGGGTCGCAGTTAAGTTCTTTGCATGTCTCCACGTAGTCGTCAAGGGCGCTGGTCAGATTTCTTTTTATCTCATCGACTGTAGAGCCGGTTGCCACAACCCCGTCGAGGTCTTTGAAATAGGCCGAATAGCCGCCTTCCAGACATTCAATAGTTGCATTCAGTGTGGTCATATCCTTATTTTGTATGTTAAAAATCACTTAAGTCCGGCGCTTCTCAAGATAGAATGATAAGTGCCTTCAGCTAAATCATCATTTGCCTTTCCGGCGATTATGATTGGTCTTTTTGCCCCCGGTTTGTAAAATTTGTGATGGTCCCCTTTTGTCTTAATATATACCCACTCATTCTTTTCCAGGAGTTCAATCATCTCCTTAACTTTTTTCGTCATACGCACTCAATCTCCTATGCAAAAATAACTAAAATACTATTGTTTTAAAAATTAAGTAGAAATATAGTTACCGTTTGGGTGTCTATGTGGTTTCACCGAAGGTCCAGGCAGCGGCGGAGCTGGGGTTCGGTGATGGTCTTGCTGGCGAAGGGGCTGGTGGAGCCTTTTCTGTATAGTTCGTCGCGGCTTTTGCGCCAGAGCCAGTCGTATATTTTGATTCGCTTGTCTTCGGAGAGCATGTAGATCGTGGGGTCCGGCTGCTTGATGAGCTGCGGGAGGAGGTCGCCGTCGATATAGGCGCAGAGCTCGAGATCGGTCATGGCGTTGCGGACGCCGCGTTCCTTTTCGAAAGACTGGGCTTCCTTCAGGTTG
The DNA here is from genome assembly GCA_017617655.1 of Bacteroidales bacterium. Classification (GTDB taxonomy): domain Bacteria; phylum Bacteroidota; class Bacteroidia; order Bacteroidales; family UBA932; genus Equibacterium. Next base: position 19,735 of record JAFZVU010000036.1, on the reverse strand, counting down.
AAGCCGGGAACGCCTTTTTCAATGCTTTCAAGCGTCACCGGCGGGAGCTGGTTTTCTTCCTTCTGCTCCTGGATGTCGCGTTCGTTGGCAATCCGGTTCATGTGGAACATGAAACTCTTGGGAGAAACATAGACTTGCTCCACCCATGCTGTGTCCAGGATATCCTCGCGGAGCAGCTGGCCGTCGGCGGACATCCTGTATTCTGCGGGGATTTTGATGTTGGCGGGTAGATACTTGTACCGGCTTTTAGTGGGAAGTATCTGAGGGGAGTTTCTCCCCAACTCTTGGCGGAAGTAAGAATTGGCGGAGCAATAAGGATACTCGAAGGGCGTGCTGGCAAGGCCGTGGTGGATGCCCTGTCGCAAAATATAATTGAGTGCAGAGAGCGTGTGGTAATATCCGGCAATCTCGAGGCTGAAGTATGTCCTTTCTCCCAACCGACCTGTTCTGGAATACTTGGTGTTGAAGTATCTGGAATAAGCGCGGCGTGTGCGGAACATCACTTCTTTCAACGATGATGTCTGGAGAAGGGCGTGGTAGTGGGTGGTCATGAAACCATCTGCAAGCAGGCGGGAATCGGTCGATAGTGCAGCGGCGGCCAGGCAGTTGAAGCCCATATGTAAATCGGCCTGACTGCGAAATATTACTTCGTCATGCGAAGAAAGGCAAACGTGATATATTGAGGTCTTGTTCATAGGCGCAATTTAGTAGAACGCTCGTCACTCGCGCTACCGATTTAGATAAACTTTTTTCAGGTTTAGATAAATCTTTCGCTGCGTATTTGGAAACAGAAATGCAAATCTGATTATTTTGCCTCAAAATGAAAAAACAGCGGGTATTGTCCATTTTGAGACAGGTTTTTGCGCGATAATCCTTGTTTTGCTGCCTCAAAATGGAAGAAAGGGCAGTTTTTTTCATTTTGAGACAACCAGTGCAGAGGGAGTGAAGTTTTCTCCCGGCTGATCAGAAGTTTTCTCCCGGCCGGAAGCCGAGGAAAACTTCAGGAGGTTGTTTCCCAGCGGAGCTGAGAACAACCTCATAAAAGTCTGATTGCGTCTGGTGAGGGGAAAGGGGTGTGGGGAAAGGGCTTGGAACGGGTTATTTCCCGTCCGCCAGCAGGAGCTCTGGAGGGGGCTCCTGCTGCCGTCCGAGAATAACCCTCCCGGACCTTCCGCCCGGAAAAGAGACGCTGCCGCCGAGCCGAGAGCACCCCCGCCGGACTTGCCGCCCAGCCGGAGAAACCCTCCCAGACCTTCCGCCCGGAGACAAAAAAAAGACACTCACGGGGTGAGTGTCTTGGGGTAGCGGGACCCAGGATTGAACTGGGGACCTCATGATTATGAATCATGCGCTCTAACCAGCTGAGCTATCCCGCCATCATGTTGCGCCGAAGCGGACGACAAAAGTAGGTAAAAAAGTATAATACGCAAAATTATTTTGTCGCGCCGGCCAGACCGTTCTGCTCGAGGAGCGCTTCGGGGCGCGGGTCGCGGCCTGCGAAATTGCGGTAGAGGTCGTCAGCGTCCTCGAGATTGCCTTTCGACAGGATGTTCTCCCGGAACGATGCGGCGACCTCCTTGTTGAAGATGCCCTTCTCCTTGAAGATGGAGAATGCGTCGGCTTCCAGCACCTCCGCCCATTTGTACGAGTAGTAGCCGGCCGAATAGCCGCCGGAGAAAATGTGGTTGAACTGGGGCGAAATGGCGGTGCCGTCGATGACGGGCATGACGGCGGTGGCGGCCAGCACGCTGTGTTCAAAATCTACCGCCGAGCCTTCCGGGACGCTCTCCGAAGTGTACCACGCCATGTCCAGCGTGCAGAACTGCAACTGGCGCACGAAGGCGTAGCCGGCCTGGAAGTTCCGCGCGGCCACGAGCTTGTCGATCAGATCTTGGGGGATGGCCTCGCCGGTCTTGTAGTGCCTTGCGAAGGTGTTCAGCCACTCCGGCTCGAAGGCCCAGTTCTCCATGAACTGTGAGGGCAGCTCCACAAAATCCCGCGCCACCGTAGTGCCGGTAAGAGAAGCGTACGAACCCTCCGCCAGCAGTCCGTGGAGGCAGTGACCGAATTCGTGAAGGAAAGTGGTGACCTCGTCGTGGGTCAGCAGCGACGGCGTATCTCCGGTCGGTTTGGAGAAATTGGTAACCAGCTGGATAAGCGGCCTGGTCTCGACCCCGTCCCGGACGCTCAAATCGCGGAAAGACGTCATCCACGCTCCGCCGCGCTTGCTCTCGCGAGGGAAGAAATCCATGTAAAGCAGTCCCATGAAGCGGCCGCCGTCCTTCACCTCGTACACCTGCACATCCGGGTGATACACAGGGATATCCTCCCTGCGGACGAAGCTCAGCCCGTAGAGAGTTCCGGCCAGGGAGAAGATGGCGTCGCGCACAGCGTCCAGCTGGAAAAACGGCTTGAGAAGCTCGTCGTTCACCGCATATTTCTCGGTGCGCAGCTTCTCGCTCCAGAAGCTGAAATCCCACGGCATCAGCTGGCCCTCAAACCCGTTGGCCTCGGCGTATGCCTGCAGGTCGGCCACATCTCTGCGGGCGTAGGGCAGGCATTTGCCCATCATGTCGGCGACAAAGGCGTTCACGGTCTCCTTGGTCTTGGCCATGCGGTCTTCCGTGGCATAGTCGGCGTATGTGCCGTAGCCCAGCATCTTGGCGCTGCGGGTGTGCAGGTCCACGATCTGGTGGATATTCGCGTCGTTATCGAAGCCGTCGGCGATGCAGCGGGAGTTGTAGGCCATCCAGAGTTTCTGACGCAGATCGCGCAGGGTGCTGTACTGCATGAACGGCACGAACGAAGGACGGTCGAGGGTGAACACCCAGCCCTCCTTGCCGCGGGAGGCAGCTTCAGCCGCCGCAGCTTCCTTCACGAAGTCCGGCAGACCGGCCAGCTGAGCCTCGTCTGTCAGGTCGAGAGTGAAGGCATTCGTCGCGTCCAGCACATTCTTGCCGAACTTCAGGGATGCCACCGACAGTTCCTCGGAGATCTTTCCGAAGACCAGCTTGTCCTCCGGGGAGAGGTTGGCTCCGTTGCGCGCGTAAGACTTATAGGTCTCGGTGAGCAGGCGCATGTCCTCCTTGTTAAGGCCGAGGCTGTCCCTTTTCTCATAAACCGCCTTGATGCGGGCGAACAGCACCTCATTCAGAGACACATACATGCTGAATTCTGTCAGTTTCGGCGCCATGTCCTCCGCAATCTGCTGCATCTCGGCATCGGTGCAGGCCTCGTTCAAGTTGAAGAAAATCTCCTCCACTGCGGCCAGTTTCTTCCCGCAGAGCTCCAGAGCACGCACTGTATTTTCAAAATCAGGCTCGGCAGCGTTTTCAATAATTGCATCCACCTCCGCCTTCGCTTCTGACAGTGCAGCTTCGAATGCAGGAACATAATGCCTGTTTTCAATCTTGTCGAAAGCCGGCGCTCCGAACGGATTTTTGGATTCAGCCAGCAAAGGGTTTTCGTTCATGGCAAAAAAGTTTTAACGACCATCCAAAAGTAGTAAAAAAACAGAGCCGTCAGTCTTTTTCAATCTTGACGATTTTGTGCAAATCTGAAGAATATTTGTACTCATAACAACGGTAGGTGGTCCTGCCCAGAGGGCCGGTGCTGGATGAAGTGTAGCAGTCGAAGTCAAACTTGTTGTCTTCCAGCAGATACCTCGGGACCTTCCTTATACCTGAGGTATAAAAATACTTCAGAATCCTCCTGTTGGCGGCAAGACGCTTGTTGATACGCGAAATCTGGCGCTTCTCCTGACGGTAGAGCTTGTTGTGGTAATTGTTGCGGCACATGTCGCAGCAGAATTTCTTGTCGATGCGGCCTTTTATTTCGGCTCCGCATTCCTGGCAGTAGCATCCCATAGTTCCTCCTTTTCTAATCGCTTTGACCCAAAGCTATCTATAAGCGGCGGAGTTTCCTATACCCCCGGGAGCGATTTTTCTGATGACAGAAAAAGGTACGCGATTCTGAATTTGGCGCAAAACAATTAAACGTATTTAAATGTTTAGAGTATGGTTAGCCAGCTCGCGGCTCCTTTCCTTTGCCCTCGGACATAAAACAAAAAGCATTATGGAAAATTCAATCAACAGAGTGGAGCTTCTGGGCAGGATCGGCCAGAACCCGAAGATTATGATTTGCGGAGACTCGCAGGTGGCGAAGTTCTCCATTGCTACGAACGAGACGTTCAAAGACCGCAGCGGCGTTTTGAAAGAAGAGACGACGTGGCACAACGTGTCGGTGTGGGCGTCGCGGAATACCGATGATTTCAAGCTGCTGAAGAAAGGAGTGATGGTGCATGTGGTCGGCAAGATCAGGAACGCCCGCTACCAGAATTCAGACGGCGAAGACAAGTATTATACAGAGGTGTCGGCCACCAGGATGAAGGTGCGCCGCGAAGAACATCAGGTGGTCCAGGCGCCCGTGCCTGACATAATGATACCCGCCGGAATGGCTCCAGGATATGCAATCAACTGACAAGTAATAACGCGCAAAGAATCATCCGATGAAAAGAAGCCTTGTTTGCCTGTCTGCAGCCATAATCTGCATGCTGCTGTGTCACTGCGAAGCCTTCGCCCAGCGCTGGTCCATAGCCACTAACATAGTGGACTACCTCAATATGGGTACGCTCAATGTGGAAAGCAGCGTGGCGATAGCTCAGCACTATTCATTCAACGCCGGCGTGAGGTACAATCCGTGGACTTTTCATTACGGTGATGAAGACAAGCAGTTCGAGAACAGGAAGAAGTGTATGTATGCGGGCGTGCGGTACTGGCCGTGGCACATCTACTCCGGATGGTGGGCAGGACTTAATCTTCAGTATCAGGAATATAACCGCGGAGGCTGGCGGATACAGCATGCCGAAGAAGGCGATGCGTACGGGCTGGGCCTGTCTGTAGGTTACACTCTGATGCTGCACAAGTCTTTCAACATAGAATTCGGAGCAAGTGCCTGGGCCGGGGCCGCAGTGTATACTGCCTACTCTTGTGCTTACTGTGGAAAGATAGTCGAGCAGGGAAGCAAGTTCTTCTTATGGCCGAACAATGTCATGGTTTCACTTGTATACATCCTTTAAAACATCACAACCGGCTATGAAAAGGCTGTCCATAACGATTATCTGCACTCTGCTGTCGGTGTTCCTGACGGCTGCGGCCGCCAAGGCGCAGACTGTGGTCGGCGTGAAGGGTGAAATAGCTTCACCCGCGGCTGCCGGTGGCCGGGCGGGCATCGCCGTGATGGCCGGCAAGCAGATGAAGATGGGCCTGGCTCAGGCGGACATCGGATATAACCCGTCGTCGGTGCACTGCGACCTGTCTTTACTGCTGCGGGCCTTCGGCGACAGAAGCCATTCTTTGAATATGTATCTGGGAGCGGGGCTGACAGGAGTCGCAGACATTGCCGGCGGCAGCGGGAAAGCTTTCATTGCGGGGGCATTCCCGGTGATGCAGGCGGAGGCCTTCATAAGCAGGAGGATTGCCCTGTATGCAGACGTGCGGACGCCTCTTATGTTCATCGAGCACGGCGTCAAGGCCAGTGCCCGGTATTCACTTGGAGTAAGATTTCTGCTTTATCGGGAGGTGAGTCATGAATAAACTGCTGACAGTCATTGCCGCCGCGGTCCTGATTGCGGCTGGCCAGAGGGCTTTTGCCCAGTGTGCGGATACTGCCGGGCATGTGCCGGCAGGCCGTGCGGGATGGACTAGTGTCTATGAATATTACCGCGACAGTATCTACCGCATCAACAATCCTCAGGGGAAGCTGGATGCCATAAAGGAACATAACACCAACGCCGGCATATCCCTCACCCACGAGAATGTGGTGCCGGATATCGAATACCGTTCGAAGATGAAGGATACCCTCCAGATCCTGGACCTGTATGGCCGCGAGACCTTCCTGATGAAGGCTGTAAGGGATGACGAGACGGGAGAGATGCTGGCCAATGAAGAGCTAGACGCAGCGATAGTTTCGGCCCGTTTCCGCAATGTGGCAGAACGCCACGGCAAGGTTGCCATCCAGTTCGACATTGTAGTGCCGCACAGCATGATGGACAGCAAGTGGCAGCTCCGCTTCGACCCCGACATGTACATCCTGGAAGACAGCGTGAGGCTCGACCCCGTGATCATTACAGGGAGGGGCTACCGGAAGGCGCAGCTGAGGGGTTATCAGCAGTATGAACGCTTCCTGTCGAGGATAGTTTCTGACACAACGGCTTTCATAAACCTCCGACAGCTGGAGTTGTTCATAGAACGCAACATCCCTCAGCTTTATGCCTTCAAGAGAGACTCCTCGGAGGTGTCTGACGAGCTATTCTACTCTTACTACGGAGTAAGCGAGGCGAAGGCGGCGGAGCACTATACCAACAAGCTGGCCCGCCGCAGGAACCACTACCGCATACTTCTGAAAGAGCGGATGTATGACAGATATGTGAAGGCTCCCATTGTGACCGACGGCATACGTCTGGACACGGTACTGGTCGATATGAACGGCGATTTCATGTACTGCTATTCGCAGGTAATCGATACCAGGCCCCAGCTGAGGAAGGTGGACATAGTGCTCTCCGGAGCGATTTACGAGCAGGAGAAGAAGCTGTACTCCATCCCGGCCGGCGAGCCGCTGTCGTTCTATATCTCATCGGTTTCAATGTTTGCCGACATGGCGGAAAGATACCTCACACAGATACTGGAGCGGAAAGTCTCCGCCAGCGCTTCGTATGACATAGTCTTCCCGGTGGCAAAGGCAGAAGTGAGAAACGACCTGGCCGGCAACGCGGAGGAGATAGGCAATATCAAGAAGCAGCTGGTCTCCCTTATGGAAGACGAGACTTTCGAGCTGGATTCTATCCGGATCACTGCGACTGCTTCGCCGGAGGGGAGGTACAAGCAGAACGAGAGGTTGTCCCTCAAGAGGTCCGAATCGGTGTCTGCCTATTTCCGCTCGTGGATGAAGCATTACCGGGATTCGCTGGAGGCGGCCCGGGGGTTCAGGATAGACGAGAACGGCCGCATCGAGAGGGAGCAGGTGAAGGAAATCACTTTCCAGAGCAATATCTATGGCGAGAACTGGAAAGGGCTGGACGAACTGATACGCCGGGACGCCAGCCTGTCGGATGAGGAAAAGCAGTTTTACTATGACCAGATGGATATAAGCGATCCGGACGAGCGAGAGTCGAAGCTCAAGACGCAGAAGTATTACAAGTATCTCAAGGATGAGCTGTACCCTCAGCTCCGCACGGTGTCGTTCGACTTCTATCTGCACCGGAAGCAGATGGCCAAAGACACGGTGCACACAACCGTCCTGGACACCGCATACATGAGAGGCGTAGAAGCAATCCGCGACCGCGACTATGATGCGGCAGTGGCCCTGCTGGCACCTTATCAGGATTACAACACCGCAGTGGCTTATGTGGCCCTCGACCGGAACCAGAGCGCGCTGGACATATTGCAGGGCTGCGAACCAACGGCTCAGGTCAATTACATGCTCGCTCTGGTCTATTCGAGGCTCGGAGATGAGACAAAAGCCGTCCAGCACTATCTGGCGTCCTGCGGCCAGGATCCGGCTTACGTACACAGGGGGAATCTCGACCCTGAAATATCAGCACTTATCGCACTATATGGTCTGAACAAAAGAGAAGAAGACATTTATTAATTAACTCTTAAACAGTTTGAAATGAAAAAACAATTATTGATTATCACGGCTCTGGCCCTGATGACATGTGCCTGTGTCAAGGAAAACCAGTGCAAAACCTGCAAAGAAGGAAAGCCCGTCGAGGTGACGGTCCAGATCAACGGGACGACGATGACTAAGTCCACGGGCAACACTTATGCAAACGAATCGAAAGTGAGCAACCTTCAGATCCTGGCGTTTGACGCCAACGGCGAGATAGAAGGCTATCGCAGCGTGGACAACGAGACAAGTGTGACCCTGATGTCCACATCTGGAGAGAAGACAGTATGGGCAATAGTAAATGCTCCTTCTCTGGCAAGCATTACCACCCTGGACGCCCTCAAGGGCACGCTGACCACTCTTGAAGACAACGCGCTCGACAATTTCATCATGACAGGCTCTATCACCGAAGATCTCACTGACGGAGCAGTCCTGGCGATAACAGTCAGGCGTATCGTAGCCCGGGTGTCAGTGGCAAAGATTACCGCTGCCTTCCCCGACACTCCGACTTACGAAGGCAAGACGCTGAAACTGACCGGCATCTATATGCTGAATGTGGCCGGAGGAGTCAACTACGACCTCAGCGGAGCGCCCTCGCAGTGGTACAACAAGCTGAAACACGAGGACGATGCGGCAGACGCCTTTCTGTATGACGCCCTTGACCAGACCCTGGCGAACAATGCTTCATACGCAGTCGAACATGCCTATTATCCATATCCCAACAACGTCGACACAAGCGTGAAGGATATAGCCGAGGCAGACCGCGGAACATGGAACGCTCGCCGGTCCATCCTCTGCATCGAAGTCGAATTCGACGGGCAGACCGGCTACTATCCTGTCGAAATGCCGGTGATAGAGCGCAACAAGACATACACTATAGACGAAGTCGTAATAACACGTTTGCCTTCAGACAAGCCCTATGACCCCATCGACACGGGAGTGGCGACAGTAAGCATCACCGTACAGGAATGGGAGCTCGGCCTCAGCCTAGGCACAGTCACGATTTAAAACACAAAAACAGATACATCAATGAAAAAGATAATTGTACTAGCTGCAGTCGCAGCTCTTGCGCTCTTCACTTCGTGCGAGCAGAAAATGGACATCCCTTCGCAGGCGGGCGCCGAGAAGGTCATACTTGACATCAATGTAGTGCCGGGCGGCCAGGCCACCAAGGTGACAGGCAACGTGAACACTTCAGATACCAACAACGACACGGAAGGTGAGACGAAAATCAGCACCCTGCAGGTATTTGTCTTCGCCGGCGACGTAAGAGACGGCTACATAGCCAAGAACGTCACTACAAGCGCCCAGGTGGAATGCACCGCGGGCACACGTGACATCTACTGCCTCATAAACGCGCCGACTTCCCTCAATACCGTGGTTTCAAAGAGTGCACTGCTGGCCACGGTATCGACTCTGGTGAACAATTCGGAAAACTTCGAGATGATAGGCTTCAAGACCAACCAGACCGTAGGGGAGAACAGCAGCATCTCGATTCCTGTAAACCGTCTTGCAGCCAAGATAGTAGTCAAGAACATCGAAAACGCACTCCGGGCACAGGGGACCATAACCATCAAGCGCGTGTATATCACCAATGTGGCGGGACAGATAAATTATGGCCTCGACAATATTGCGCCCGCAAACGGGACGTGGTACAACAAAGGTGGCTACCGTTCCGCCAGCGGACAGCACATCGGCACTTTCACCCAGGACATAAACCTGAATGCCAGCGTGATTGCGGGGGCGAAATACACCACCAACCATTTCTTCTATGCCTACCCGAACAACAACGCACCGGCCGGATACAGCACCAACTGGGCTCCGAAACGCACCATGCTGGTCGTGCAGATCCAGTACGGCGGCAAGCTGTATGACTATCCGGTGGATCTGGGAGTAGATCTGGAGTCAAACAAGATGTATGTCATCAACAACCTCAAACTCGTCAATCTCGGCAACGAGGATGACGGCAACGAGGGAGGTACTGACGAGGAGAATCCTATTACCGGAGTTACTGCACAGGTGTCTGTCGACATCAAAGACTGGACGGTAGTTACCCTTGGAAGCAGCGGAGCGATAACAATTTGATGCAATGAGCAGATGTTTGTTTGCCATATTGTGCGGAGTGCTGCTTTTCTGCCCGGGATGCAGCTTGCGGTCTGTCGACAGGCAGTCTGACTCTTTCGGCGTGACATTCGTAATCGACGGTGGAAATGCGGGCGCCGGCGGGGATGACCCGACAGGGCCGACCCGCGCCACCGCCGCTGCGGATGAAACGGCGGTAGGCGATGCGTGCCTATATTTCGTCAATTTGGCCGGGGCGGTGGTGGACGCAGTGTCAGTAAGCGGGAATACTGTCTTCAGAAACTTCGAGACAGGTACCTATAAGGCATACTACGTGGCTAACTGCGGCCTCGGAGGGCAGGATTTCACGAGCGAAAGCGGGATAAACGCATTTGTGCGCTCGCTGGCCTCAGAGACAGGCGCGTTTTCGATGTTCGCAGTCAAGACCTTCAGTGTGCCGGAAGACAAGACCTGCTCCCTCGCCGCCGAACGTCTCGTGTCGAAGGTCGAGATAGACAAGATTAGCACAGACTTCTCTCGCTACCCCGACCTTGCGGCGCAGACGTTCACCATCGACAGCATATATCTTGTCAATGTGGCCGGAGAGTCGACCCTCGCCGACGGGACTGCATTCATCCCCGCGGCCTCCGCATGGATAAACAGACAACGCTATGCCGCAAGTTCTGCAGATGTGCTGCTGTGCGATGTGGTAAGGCAGACAGTAACCGCGGCAAGGCCCCACAGCGTCCCGCACTATTTCTACTGCTACCAGAACAATGTCGGCTCCGACACCCATTCAAAAACATGGAGTGCGCGGTACACCCGGCTGGTGGTCGCCTGTACGCTGGGGACGACAAAGACATACTATCCGATAGATATCGCAGGGCCGCAGGGCAGGCTGTCCAGGAACTGCAGATATGTAATAAATGAACTGGTTATCACGGATCTTGGCAGCGACGCCCCGGATAACGAAATAACAGGTCGCCAGCCGTTCCGCTTCTCTGTTTCAGTGAAGGACTGGGAGGGCAACCATACAATAAGCGAAAGATTCTAACAATCATCCGTCCGGAATTATGAACAGTCAGTTGCTGAGAATTGCGAACCGCGCCATAGCAGTGCCCTGCCTCATCCTTGCGCTTGCTTCCTGCACAGTCAAGGAAGACAGGCGGGTATGCCCGTGCACCCTGGAGGTGAGTTTCTACGACAAAGAAAACACAGACAGCCCGGTGACGCTGGTCGGCTGGTCTGAAACAGAGTTGTTTGATGTAAAGATAAGGACAGAAGACTACCCGGACAGTTATTCGCGCAGCGCTCCGAGGTCGATGATCCATTTCGGCGCGGCAGCAGGGGTGGCCACGAGCGTCAAGGTGGGACATCATCTGGTTGTTCCGGAAGGATTCGAGTGTGATTCTCTGTATACAGACTGCGACTACATAGACTGCACCGGAGAAACTGCCCGCACCACCGTAAGGTTCCACAAGCAGTTCTCGACAGTTCATATAATCGTCGTAAATGAAAGTTATGACCCGCGGGAATACATCCTGGAGGTTAAATGCGGCAGCTGCGGCATCGATATGCTCAGCTGCGGGCCGGTCGCCGGCAGTTTCAGCTGCGTTCCGGACCTGTACGGAGAAAAAGAGTACCGCTGCCGCATCCCCCGCCAGGCCGACGACGGCATGACGCTGACGGTAACCCATCTTTCCGGAGACGAAGTAGTCTTCCCGCTGGGCAGTTTTCTCAGCTCAGTCGGCTATGACTGGGATGCGACAGACCTCCAGGACATATATGTTACCCTCGACATAGCGAGGGGGAGGGTCGGCGTCGGTGTCGCCGGCTGGGAGAGCGTCGAAGATTTCGAGTTGTCAACAGTAGAATTTTAAGAGTCAGTCATGAAAAGGATAATAGCTTACATATCGGTAATCATAGCATTGGCCGCATGTTCCAAAGAAGCGGGCCGGGGCGAGGAGCCCGTCGCAGACGCCGCCTGCAGTGCGGTTTCTTTCGGGTATCATGTCAGGTCGCTGAGCGAGGCGGCCGTCAAGAGCGCTTTCATCTCACCCTCTTTCAATGATGAAAAGATAACAGGCATCACCGTCGCAGTGTATGACAATGCCACCGGAATCCTTCATTACAAGAAACATTTCTCATCGGGTTTTGACAACATGGAAATACCTCTGCACGGCGGGAGTGTCTATAACCTATATGCGCTTGCCAACATGGGCGACCAGACCGGCAATCTGCCTTCTGCCTGCAGCGTGCTGCTGTCAGATTTTACCTACTGTGTCCCTTCTTATTCCGACGTGAATTCCAGAGGCATTCCCATGACGGGCCGGATAGAGTGCTACACTGCAGGAGGCGGCGCAGAGGCGGTCTTCGAGCTGCGGCGGCTGTTCGCAAAAGTCACTCTCAATGTCACCACAGCCTATGACGGAGGCACGCCCGGCGGGGTGAAAGTCACCAACCTGAAGGTCGGCAACGGCAACGCTGTCCTCTCGGCATTCGGGAGCAGCCGGCTTGTTTCTGCATCGGACAGGCTGGCGGCGGAAGATTATGCCGCCAACAACTCTGTCGATGCGTCGTCGGTTGTCTTCTATGTCCCGGAAAACCTCCAGGGCAAGATCGGCTCGGCGACGTCTTCGCGAGATAAGAACCCGGACAGGAACAGCTCGATAAATGCTGTCAGGGACCTGCTGACGTATGTCGACGTCACTGTCAGTGCTAATTCTGTTTATTATTCCGGCACGGTGCATTACCGCAGCTACATAGGCGCTGACGCAAAGACAGATTTCAACGTGGCGGGCAACAGCAGCTATGTGTGGAACATGACCCTTACGGAGGACGGCCTTGTATATGACGATTGGAAGACTGACCGTACGGACCTTGTTACCATAAGCCATACCCTCACTTTCGACGACGATGTCTATGCGGCGAACCCGCGGGGGAGCGTCATCTCCACGGTGGAATACAACGACAGCTACCGAGGCCGCCTTTTCGGCCTGGGAGGGTTTTCGAACCAGGGCGAGAGGTGGTCGGTGATACCTCCGGCGGCTCTGCCTCATTCCGGCAGCGGGACCAGCTATCTGGATTATTCATACGATGCAGCCACGGACAAGATAACATGGACGCCTACGCGGTACGCCCCTCCGGGGGATTATGCCATAACAGTAGAGACCAACGACGGCCGGTACTATGACGAAGCTGTCATCCGTGTGAATGACACCAGATGGATCAATACCGACAATGCTTACGGCGGCCGTACCCGGCTGACTACGGTGAATCGTTCTGCGGTCAGCCCGTCTACCAGCTGGGATATCGGCTATGCTTTCGGCGACCTTTCGGTGGCTGACGATGCCGGGATGACGGCAGATTCGCCCAATGCCGGAGTCTTCGCCGGGAACAGCATCACCGGCAGCTGGGGGCAGTACATAGGGTATTCCCTGAGGGGCTCTGCGGCGGATGTGCTTTCGCTTAGCGCAGCGCCGACAGACCATTCCGCCAGCTATTCGCTGTCCCAGGACATAACGATGGGAGACTATGTGTTTGACATCTTCTGGAAGGATTCGTGGAGCGACGCCATCGGGAACTATGCCTTGAGAGATTCCGCGGTGCTGCGCATCACCGGAGTGTATATAAACGGGTTGAGAGTCAATCCGACGACGCAGACTATAGCGGTGGGGCAGACCGGGACGCTCAGGGCGATAGTGAACAACAGCGGCCAGGCTTCCTTCAAGAAAGTGAGGTGGGAGATTACCAGCGGCGACCAGGTCATTTCTGTCACGCCGACCGACGATCTCAACGCCACCGTCACCGGCCTGAAGGCCGGCGCTGCTACCGTGAGAGCCGTGGCCCTCGACGGCAGCGGCTTCACGGCGACGGCGACTGTCAATGTCAACAATCCGCCCGCGAGCCTGACGCTGGTTCCTGCGGAGGAGACCATTTACATGGGAACCACCTTGCAATATACGGCGATAGCGACATATTACGACGGAACGACAAGGGATGTCACTTCGAGCTGCTGGTTCAACAATTACAGCGCAAGCATAGTGAGGATTGACGCGAATGGCCTTGCGGAGGCCCAGAATACGGCTGGTACCAGCTCTATTACAGCCAATTATTCAGAACTGTCCCAGACGGTTTCATCGACTGCCACGCTGAATGTGGTGGCCAGGCCGACACCGGTTTCTATGGACTACCTGGGCGATACGGATATGTACATCCTTTATAACGGAACCTATGGTGCCGGATATACCCGGTACGACCTTTCATCAGTGCCGATAAGGCTCAATTATGCGGACGGTTCGCACATCCAGGGGACTGTCAGGAGCCTCGGGGCGAGCCTGGCATCCGGGAACACGGACATACTCTCAGTGTCCGGCAGGAATATAATCGCACGCGCCAACGGCGTCACTACTATGACAGTGACGTGCGACGGACTGCAGGCTACTGTAAACGTATATGTCAGCACGATCGCCACGAACAGAGTCATGGTCTATGTGGATGTCAACAACGGCATCAGGGCCGATTGCTTCCTCACGCCATATAACCAGACGCAGCAACAGGCCTGCGAGGTTGAGTGGAGCTCCGACAATACTTCTATAGCTCGCGTGAACAACAGCTATGGCAGCAGTACGACAATCTTCGGGATGAGGGCAGGAACGGCAACAATCAGTTTCAAATACGACGGTCAGTATGGTAGCAATACCTTCACCATAACTGCGCAGGTCCAGGGCAGCAACAGCGGCTCCACCAGGTATCTCGAGATAATCCCCGAGACGTTGACCATCAACGCTGGGGAGACATACCAGCTGGTTGCAAAAGATCATACTGTGCAGGGAGGCGTAGATGATGGAGGCGTGGTAGTGTCTGCTGCGTGGAGCGTCAAGGAGGGCGGCAGCTATGTGAGCGTAAACAGCAGCGGTCTGGTGACGGCTCTTGCCGACGGTACTGCCCGCATCAAGGCGTCATACAGCAGCCGCACCGCATACGCCACTGTCAATGTGCATGAAGTCCATCATGTGACAACCCGTTATCTTGAGGTCAGGCCTTCGCAGGCGACTGTCACTGTCGGGTCGACAAAGCAGCTTTCTGCGTTCCTGCATACAGTGACGGACGGTAATGACGACGGAGGAATCGCCGTCAGCGCCATTTGGAGCATATCGTCGGGAGCCGCAAGCGCAAGCGTCAGCAGCGGCGGCCTTGTCACCGCTCTGGCAGTGGGAAATACGGTGGTTCTCGGCACATATACTCACGATGGCGAGACTTATCCCGCAACGGCTGTCATCACTGTGGTCCGGCAGTTCCAGGAGGTCCGCCGGCTGGAGATTCTGCCTGCTGAAACGACTATTTCTGAAGGAGCAACTATGACCTACGAAGTCCGCAAGTATACTGATATATATGCCGACGGAGTCGAGACTTATCATGATGCTGAAGGTGTCGCCGTCCCGAATACGGATGTGAACTGGAGCGTGACTTCCGGCGGAGCATACGCAAGCGTCAACGCGTCTGGTGTCGCCACCGGCCTTGCTTCAGGAGATGCCACCGTCAAGGCGACCCTCAGGAGCGATACCTCCCTGACTGCTACGGCCCTGCTGCATGTCGACGTTGTCTTCAACGTGGATCCGGGAGATGAAGAGCCGGGCAGCGGCAATGGAAATTATTAAAGAACAAAAAACAATCGTGCTATGAAAAAGCTTTTATCACTTCTATTCTCAGGCCTGCTCGTCATTTCCGGCTGCGTGAAACATTCGTTGGATGATGCCGGCGGGGCAATGTCAGACCTTACTTTCATGCTGGCCTCTTCCGCTCCTGCAAACGGGGATTCTGGCACGCGGTCTTCGTACGGCACGTCTCCCACAGACAAGATCACGGACTTCACTATATTCGTATTCGACGCCGGCGGCAATTCAGTCTCGGCAAACTATTACCAGGGCGATGCGAACATGTCCGGGCGGGCGCTGTTCATCAATGAAGCGCTGAATACTACTTTCAGCGATGCCTTCGATGTGTATATTATCGCCAACCTCGGGGATCTGCGCACCAACGGCGAGATATGCAATGCGGGGGTGCCTGACATGAGGAAGCTGGAGGATTATTCCTACGGGTTCTCCGACGATTTGGAGGAATTCGAGACGAAGGGTTTCCCGATGGCGGGATACTACAGGAGCTACCGCCCCGCTTCCGATTCCCGCACCTTGTATGCCGACAAACTTGTGACGCAGTATAATATCCATTTCACCAAGAGCCCCGGCAATCCGAATACTTACACCATAACCGGCGGCAGGCTTGGCAATGTGGCGGTGAGGTGCACGCCTTTCAAGACGTTCAAAGCGTCGTCTGCGAGGGATATCAGCGGCAGCGGCGATTCGTTCTCTTACGGGGATATCTCATCCCTGAACGGGGCCGGCAGCGCTTCGCTTTTCGTCCTTGAGAATGAGCAGGGGAATGTCTTCCCGTCGAGCGTTAACAGCGGGAAGCTCAGGAAGATGGAGAGTTTTCCGTCGGGCAGCATCTACCGTCAGATATGCACCTATGTGGAATTCGATTTCACGGTAGCCACGCCGACTGCGACGTATGAGAATGTGACTTACCGTTATTTCTTCGGGGACGCTCTGTGGGATTGCAGCGTGCATCGCAACATGGTCTATAATCTTACCTTGAATTTCGACAATGTGCTGGTGGAGGACGAGGGCTGGAGGATAGAACCGGGCGATCCGGTGGTGGACGAAAGCGCGCTCTCCCTGGACCGGACGCAGCTCAGCATCATAAAGGGCATGTCGAACACTCTGACCGTGACTAAAAACGCAGGAGTCACCTATGAAATGACATATTCCCAGGCTGATGCCGCCGCATACGGCGTGACGATCTCAAAGTCGTCCTGGGGCAATGTGGATACCTACACCTTCAGCACGAGCTATACTCCTGTGGTGTCGGGTTCTGCGATTCCCAAGGTGTCATACGCCGACATCCCCGTGACCTTTACAACATCCGACGGTCTTGTGACGAAGGATTTCGTTATCCGCGTCAACAAGAATCCGGTGCTTCTTGAATATTCTTTCCGGGACGGACTTGGTTCTGTCGAGGTGTCCAGTACGGTAGACTGGCCGGCCGGGACGACATTTGAAACTAGCGTGACGGGTATCCTCTACGGCGAGAACCAGTATTGCAACAACAGGGTGCTGGGACGTTACAGCTGCGATGTGTGGCAGTCGTTCCTGGGGGTATATCCTTCTTCCAGCTATCTTGATGAAGGGGATGCCGCATCGGATGATTTCCAGACTATCGATCTGGGTACCGACGAGATCCGGACCGCGATGCATGAGCTGAACATGAGCCATCCTACCGAGCATCATTATGCCGTCGGCGCGACGGAAGTCCATTATACCACGGTGGGACATGCTTATCTGAAGGTCAACCATGCGATTGTAATAGACGGCAGCGTGGCGGCTGTCCCGGTCATGATTATCGAAAGTGGATCGCCGAGGGCGGGCAGCACCTACAGGACAGACGAGGACGGCAGCAGCACCTATGTGTCGGTATATGCCCAGCGCGTCCCGGCGTGGCGGTATGAACCGTCAGTCACCACCAATAGCGCTGCGGACAACTACATCGACGGCTATATAAGGGTCAATGAAGAGTACGAGGTGTCATTGCAGAAGAAAAATGTCGTGAACGGCTCGCCCGTCGCGTATCTCAAAGGCGACCTCTATGCCCTGAACGTCGAAGGCGCCCCTCGCGACAGCTACGACCTCTGGACCGGCATCGACTTCATCTACGGCCTCCCCGACACCGTCAGCTATTAGGTGCCTGAACCTTAAATAGCCCGAAAAGAAACAATGGATGCAAAACAAAAGGAGCCGGCAAGCCGACCCCAATTGGGAAGGTACCCGATGAACCCCCTTTTGATGAACAGCAATGTTCAAAATCCTTGTAATGATAGTGATTATCATAATCAAACGATAGTCACTATCGGGGGCCGACGAAGATTTGCCAGTAATCGGTCCCCTTCGGGTTTCTTTACAAAGGTATGAAAAACAATAATATATACAACCCGAAACAATGATGTAGTTGCAAAACAAAAGGAGCCGGCAAGCCGACCCCAATTGGGAAGGTACCCGTTAACCTCCTTTTGATGAACAGTTATGTTCAGACTATTATTCATTAGGATAGTCATTATCATAATCAAACGATAACCACTATCCGTGGGACTGCCCCCACATTGCAAAAGGCAGTCCCTTTCGGGTTTCTTTACAAAGGTATGAAAAACAATAATATATACAACCCGAAACAATGAATTAGGCGCAAAACAAAAGGAGCCGGCAAGCCGACCCCTCCACCTGATTATCAGGATTGTGATTATCATTAAACGATAGCCGCAATCCAGGGGTCGACGAAGTTTGCAAGTAATCGGCCCCTTTCGGGTTTCTTTTGCAAAGATACAGTAAAATAATCTAACTTTGCAGTCAATAGAATGATTACTGTCATGGCACGAGAGATTTATCTGTACAATACCTTGTCGAGAATGAAGGAGCTGTTCCGTCCTATTAATCCGGGATACGTGGGCATCTATGTCTGCGGGCCGACGGTGTATGGGGACGCGCATCTGGGCCACGCGAGGCCGGGCATCACGTATGACGTGCTGGTGCGGCTGTTCCGCTATCTGGGCTATAAGGTCAGGTATGTGCGCAACATCACCGACGTGGGCCATCTGGAGCACGATGCCGACGAGGGCGAGGACAAGATAGCAAAGAAGGCTCGTCTGGAGCAGCTGGAGCCGATGGAAGTGGCGCAGTACTATACTCTCCGCTACCAGGCCGCCATGGCGAAGCTCGGAGTGCAGCCGCCGTCAATCGAGCCCCGCGCCTCCGGCCACATAATCGAGCAGATAGAACTCGTGAAGAAGATCCTGGACGCCGGCTATGCCTATGTCAGCAACGGCTCAGTATATTTCGACGTAGAGAAATACAACAAAGACCACCACTACGGCATCCTTTCCGGCCGCACCATCGACGAGATGATCGCCAACACCCGCGAGCTGGACGGCCAGAGCGACAAGCGCAGCAGCTATGACTTCGCGCTGTGGAAGAAAGCCGCTCCGGAGCACATAATGCACTGGCCCTCACCCTGGAGCGAAGGCTTCCCCGGCTGGCACCTGGAATGCTCGGCCATGAGCGAGAAATACCTCGGCGAGGAATTCGACATCCACGGCGGCGGCATGGACCTGATGTTCCCGCACCACGAATGCGAACTGGCCCAGAACACAGCCTCACGCGGCACCGGCGGCGTCCACTACTGGATCCACAACAACATGATCACCATCAACGGCCAGAAGATGGGCAAGAGCTACAACAACTTCATCACCCTCGACGAGCTGTTCAACGGCACCCACGAGATCCTGAAGCAGGCCTACAGCCCCATGACCGTCCGTTTCTTCATACTCCAGGCCCATTACCGCGGCACCCTGGACTTCAGCAACGACGCCCTGCAGGCCGCCGAGAAAGGCCTCAAGAGACTCATGCAGGCCGCAGCCGATGTTGAAAACCTCAAGGTCGACGATGTTCCGGCCAGCGAAGAGATAGCCAAAATAAAGGAGAATGTCTTCGAAGCTCTGTGCGACGACCTGAACACCCCCATCGCGCTCTCCAACCTCTTCGAAGCCGTTCGCATCGTCAACACGGTGGCCGACGGCAAGATGAAGATCTGCGCAGCCGACAAGGAAATCCTGAAGGAACTGCTCAAGACTGTGACGGGCGAAGTCCTTGGCCTCACGGACGAAAGAGAGCAGGGCGGCAACGAGCAGGTAATAGACGGCCTGATGCAGATGATCCTGGACTACCGCAAGGAAGCCAAGGCGGCCAAGGACTGGGCGAAGAGCGACCAGATCCGCGACGCCCTCGGCGCGTTGGGAATCGTTGTAAAAGACACCAAAGAGGGAAGCACCTGGAGCCTTAAATAGCCGCCGGCCCCGCCCGAATCGCCCGCCGGCCCTGCCCGAATCACCTGCCAGCCCGGC